>CAZHPY010000018.1:0-16294 GCA_964534705.1 uncultured Planctomycetia bacterium
TGAGCTCATAATCCTAAGCGGCGGCACCCCCATCCCATTAGCTCGCCCCATACTTTAAAAAGGTTTTCACAGCGTCACCCAAAAAATTCCTGCTATCCAATGCCACCCGCAGCTGATATAGCCTAAGTGCAGAAAAGTTTTATGAGTTCTTGAAGAGGAGTGGTGGCCGCCATCCGGGTTGCAGAGGAGTTGACATATCCTTTTAATATGCTATTATACGAATTAACGGAGGATAAATGCCGAAGGAACGGATACTGATAGTTGAGGATGAAAAGAACATAGCCAAACTCATCCGATACAACCTCGAGAGATCGGATTACGACTGCACGATATCAAAGACCGGGGAAGAGGCGATCGCCATTCTCTCAAAACAAGCCTTTGACCTGATGATCCTGGACATAATGTTACCTGGCATAGATGGATTCGAAGTTTGCCGCAGAGCAAAACAAATTCCCGCTTCAAAAAATATTCCCATAATAATACTGACCGCCAAAGGGGAAGAAGTTGACAGGGTTGTCGGGCTAGAACTGGGCGCCGATGACTATATCGTGAAACCCTTCAGTCCGCGCGAATTAACCCTAAGAGTAAAAGCCATTTTAAAAAGAAGCGGGAAAGAAGAATCAAAAAAAGAGCTTCTTACCATAGAAAATATAACTGTGGATATACCAAAACACAGGGTTACCGTAAAGGATAAAGAGATCGAACTTGCTAAAATGGAATTTAACCTGTTAGTCGCTCTCATGGAACGGCGCGGCAGGGTCCAGACGCGGGACAGGCTATTGTCGGATGTCTGGGGCATAGATTCTATGGTAGACACGAGGACTGTGGATACCCACATAAAAAGACTGCGCGAAAAACTGGGCAGGGCAGGGGATATAATAGAAACGGTCAGGGGAATAGGGTACAAACTAAGAGAAGTTGATGAGAATTAAACTGCATTGGAAGCTTACCTTTATTTTTTGCCTCCTGATAATAACGATCCTGATATTTGTTTACGCTTACCTTAACAGCCATCTAAAAAATTATCTTCAGCAAAGAATAGAATACACGCTCAGTAACGAGCTTTCTTTAAGCAAAAATATTATTGAGGACAACCTGGAACGTCCCGCGGCTGTCCATGGACTGCAGGACATTGCGAAAAGGATAGAAAGATCCCTTAACTTGCGTGTCACTGTCATAGGGCCGGATGGCGCGGTCAAGGCTGATTCAGAAATTACTGATGAAGAGTTATCCGGCGTTGAAAATCACCTTAGCAGGTCCGAGATACAGGCTGCCGCCAAAGACGGCATTGGGAAGAGCACAAGATTCAGCGTTACAAAAAAAACAAATATGCTATATATGGCGGCCCCTCTTGGCGCGCGAGGCGAGGCCGGATATTTGAGGCTGGCCATGCACCTGTCTGATGTAGAGGCGATCGAAATAAAATGGAGGAAGATCCTGGCTGCTGCGCTGGCGCTGGCCCTTCTATTAACGTTCCTTCTTGGTTATGCCATATCGGTATGGATATCCAAGCCGTTAGAGCGCATGTCATGGATAGCAGGGCTGATGGCAAAAGGCGATTTCTCAAAAAAGATAAGCAGATACTCCGATGATGAAATAGGCAGCCTGGCAAAAACACTGGATTACATGGCCGAAGAACTGAAGAATAAGATGAAGAAAGTCTCATATGAAGAAGCTAAGCTGGACGCGGTCATTTCCAGCATGTTCGAGGGGGTCATGCTTACGGATGAAAAAGGCAGCGTACTCATGATGAATCCTTCATTACGAAAACTTTTCCTGATCGATTCGGCCACAGAAGGTAAGAAGCCCATAGAGATCCTGCGTAATAACAAGATACAGGAGATCGTGGACAATATAACTAAAACAAACCGGCGCTATGCGGCTGAGGAAACGCTTGCAGGCGTGCCGGAAGAAAAAACTATCCTCATCAACGGCGCCCCCGTCATGCGGAATAACAAGATGCAGGGCGCGATCCTCGTTTTCCATGATATAACTGAATTGCGGCACCTGGAGCGCATACGAAAAGATTTCGTAGCTAATGTATCCCACGAGCTCAGGACACCGCTATCCAATATAAAAGGCTATGCGGAAACTCTTCTTGGCGGCGCACTCCAGGACAAGAATAATTCCAGGGACTTTACGGAAATTATACACAAAGAAAGTGAACGCTTATCAAAGATCATAGACGACCTGCTGGACATAGCCAGGATAGAATCCGGGAAGATGGATATGGCATTTCTGGCTGTTGAAGCCGGGGCGCTGGTAACAAAAGTGTGCGATATACTGAAAAAATCGGCGCTTGATAGATCCATACGTATCGATATATCGATACCCGAAGACACGCCAAAGCTACTTGCGGATGAGGGGCGCCTTGCCCAGGTCCTGCTAAACCTGCTTGATAACGCGATAAAATACACCCCGGAACACGGTTCTATAAAAGTCAGGGCTTCAAAGGCCGACGGTTTTGTCCAATTCGATGTCAGCGACACCGGCATAGGCATACCCGACAACGACATCCCGCGCATCTTTGAAAGGTTCTACCGGGTCGATAAGGCGCGCTCAAGGGAATTAGGCGGAACGGGCCTGGGGTTATCGATAGTAAAGCATCTTATTCAGGCGCATGGAGGGCAGGTATGGGTCAGGTCCGCCCTCGGCAAAGGGTCCACCTTTAGCTTCACTATCCCAGCGGCATAAATCTACAATTCACAAAAAATTCACAATCCGTTATTTTTTTCGTCACTTTGATACTGTATACTTCTGGTAAAAGAAAAGGAGAGATATATGAAAAAGAAAGTTTTACCGGCTGCGGCCATGACGCTTGCGCTCTTGTTAAGCGTAAACGCTTATGCGTATGATAATGGCGATTTTCAGATATGGCATACCGAAGATCAGGAAATAAATATTTTTAAGAGCACAAAATACCAGATGGAGGAGGAATTCCGTTACGGTGGAGACGCCCACCAGCTCTATTACCACCACTACGATTTCGGCGCGGCATACGAGATCTGTAAAAACTTCGTCATCGGCGCGTACTACCGCCAGATATATGAATTAAAAAAGAAGAAATTCCAGGAAGAATACAGGCCGCATATTGACGGAACGATAAAATGGGATATGTACGGGTTTGCATTTGAAGATCGGAACCGGTTCGAGTACCGCGCATTCAGGTACCAGAAAGATTTCATGCAGTACCGCAATAAGTTAACTGTGAAGCTGCCGTGGAAGTTCACACAATTCGAGATACGCCCCTATGTCTCGGATGAAGTCTTCGCGAACCTTAAGGAGGCATACCTCAGCAGGAACAGGTTCTACGCCGGCCTTGGTTACAGCCTTAACAAAAATCTGAAAGGCGAGATCTACTATATGCTGCAAAGCACAAAAAGCGCGGGCAACTGGACCAACGCCAATGTTCTTGGTTTTAAACTAAAGCTGATGTTTTAAGGAGGATCTTTATGAAAAAATATTTAAGCGCCATTTTACCGGCTGTCTTTAGTATTTTTCTTGCGATTAATTGCCGGGCTGAAAACAATATACAGATAAAGGGCTCTGACACAATGGTCAACCTTGGCCAGGCATGGGCGGAAGAATTCAACAAGCGCCACCCGGATGTGAACATATCCATAACGGGCGGAGGCTCCGGCACCGGCATAGCCGCGCTTATCAGCGGGACGTGCGACATAGCCGAATCATCGCGTATCATGGCCGATAAAGAGATAAAACAGGCTGAAAGCAGGGGAGTCGAGCCGGTACAGAGCATTGTCGCGCTGGACGGCCTGGCTGTTGTAGTGAACCCCGGAAACCCGGTAAAAAACCTGACGATCGACCAATTGAGGGACATATTCATGGGCAACATAGATAACTGGCAGACCGTGGGCGGTAAAAATATGCCGATAGTCATCCTGTCCAGGGAAGTAAATTCGGGAACGCACATATTTTTCAAAGAACATGTGCTAAGGAATGGGAATGTCAAGGGGCCGGAAGAATTTTCCCCCTCGGCCTTACTGATGCCCTCATCCCAGGCTATAGCCGATGAGGTCGCTAACAACGAAAATACCATAGGTTATTATGGCATGGGTTACATAAGCCCGAGGCAAAAGACTATAGCCGTAGGTATGTCTAAAAACGGGCCGTTCGTCGAGCCTAACATCGAAAGCGTAAAGACCAATACATACCCCATATCAAGGCCATTATATATGTGCACGAACGGGGAACCGAAGGGCACCATAAAGGATTTTATGGACTTTGTGCTTTCCGGGGAAGGGCAAGACATAGTCAAAAAACTGGATTTCGTGCCGATAAAATGACGACAACAAAAAAAATAAAAGAATTCATAATTGAAAGATCGATATTCTTAAGCGGAATAGCTTCTATAATATTCGTCGCGCTGATATTCATTTTTCTTCTTAAGGAAGGTATATCGCTTTTGAAATACACGTCTTTCTGGGAATTCGTAAGCGGGAAGTTCTGGTATCCGATCTCGGATCCGCCTAGGCTTGGCATACTCCCGCTGATACTGGGCTCGCTCCTCGTCACGCTCGGGGCCATCCTGATATCCGTGCCGCTTGGCATATGTTCGGCGTTCTATATAGCGGATGTCGCCTCTCCCAAGATACGCGATATCCTTAAATCATGCGTGGAGATACTGTCCGCGATACCGTCCGTCGTATTAGGTTTTATAGGTATGGTCACCCTCGTCCCGTTCATTAAGTTCGTCTTCAAAATACCTACCGGGTTAACAGCGCTGTCCGGCTCTATAATGCTGGCCTTCATGGCGCTTCCTACAATAATAAGCATATCTGAAGACGCCATAAATTCAGTTCCGCGCCAATACAAGGAAGGGGCAATAGCCCTGGGCGCCACGCACTGGCAGACGCTGTATAGAGTGGTCCTGCATGGAGCGCTGCCCGGAATAATAGCGGCGTCAATGCTGGGAATAGGCAGAGTAATAGGAGAGACAATGGCGGTAATGATGATAACGGGAAATGCCGCCGTGATCCCTAATACGTTCCTGCGGCCTGTAAGGACGCTCACGGCAACGATAGCGGCTGAGATGGGCGAAACTGTCCGGGGCAGCGAACATTATTACGCCTTGTTTGCCATAGGTATAGTGCTTTTCATCATGTCGTTCGCCATAAACGTTACGGCAGACCTTTTCCTGAATAAGGAGAAAAAATGATAGACGTGCGCATTAAGGAAAAATTAGGCTTCGCGTCCCTGCTCATAGCGACGCTCCTCGTTGTGGTGCCGGTGATATTGATAATATACCTCATCATATCAAAGGGCTGGACGGCCATAACCTGGGATTTCCTCCTTTCAATGCCTCGCGACGGAATGCGCGCCGGTGGTATATTCCCGGCCATCATAGGGACTTTTTATCTTGTCATAGGCTCAATAGCTTTCTCCCTGCCGATAGGCGTAATGGCCGCCATCTACCTTAATGAATATGCAAAAGACAATTTCCTGACCAGGATGATCAACCTGGCCATAATAAATCTTGCCGGGGTATCTTCGGTGGTTTACGGGCTTTTTGGGTTAAGCCTTTTTGTAATATTCTTTAAATTCGGCGTATCGATAATCTCGGGATCTCTCACACTGGGCATAATGACGCTGCCTGTCATAATTACTACCACAAGAGAGGCGCTGCGCGCCGTGCCAAAGTCGTTCAGGGAAGTTAGTTTTTCCCTGGGAACCACTAAATGGCAGACCATAAGGCATTCGGTCCTGCCTTTCGCCCTTCCGGGAATACTTACCGGAGCGATCCTGAGCATAGGACGGGTCGCGGGTGAGACCGCCCCGATATTATTCACGGTTGCGGCGTTCTATCTTCCGAATATCCCTAAGAGCGCGTTTGACCAGGCGATGGCGCTGCCTTATCACTTATATATAATATCGACGCAGATACCGAATATAAGCGAGAGTTACAGATACGGAACCGCGCTTGTCCTTGTCGGGCTTGTCGTTATAATGAACCTGGCGGCGATAATAATCAGGTCGAAATTCAGAAGGAAAAAATGGTAATGGACATAATAAAGGTAGATGCCCTTAACATAAGATTCGGCGGCGTCCAGGCGCTTAAAGACGTATCTATAAACATAAGAGAAAACGAGATCCTCAGTATTATAGGGCCGTCCAACAGCGGCAAGACGTCATTCTTGAGGAGCCTTAACCGTCTTAACGATCTTGAGGACAACATAACGGTAAGCGGCAGCGTGACCCTTAGAGGAAAAAATATATTCAAGGAAATGGCCCCCGAAGAATTAAGGAAAAATGTGGGCATGATATTCGCGCTGCCTATCGTACTTCCTATTTCGATATATGACAACGTTTCATACGGCCCAAGGATGGCCGGCATACATAAAAAAGGGGACCTGGACCTGATAATAGAAAAGACCTTAAAGGCGTCGTTCCTATGGGACGAGGTCAAAGACAGGCTATCCTCATCCGCCCTCAACCTGTCGGGCGGACAGCAACAGCGGCTATGCATATCAAGGACACTGGCGCTGGATCCTGATGTTATATTATTTGATGAACCTTGTTCCGGACTGGATCCGATATCGACCTCAAAAGTGGAAGAATCCATGATGGAATTAAAGAAGAAAAAAACCATTGTCCTTGTAACAAATAATACCAAACAAGCGGCCAGGGTAGGGACAAGGACCGCTTTCTTCCTAATGGGTGAGCTTATCGAGATCGATACTACCGATAAGATCTTTACGGCGCCTGCGGACAAGAGGACAAATGATTACATAACCGGAAGGTTCGGATGAACAAGATCGAAATAAAAGGCCTGAATTTATTTTACGGCAAATTCCATGCGCTCATAGACGTAAATATGCCCATAAAAGAGAAGTGTATCACCGCCATGATAGGCTCATCCGGATGCGGCAAGTCCACCCTATTAAGATGCGTCAACAGGATGAACGACCTCATAGAAGATGTTAAGATCACCGGATCCATTATAGTAGACGGCCATAACATCTATGGTGAGGACACAAATCTTGTCGGCCTTAGGAAAAAAGTAGGCATGGTATTTCAGCGGCCTAATCCTTTTCCGCTAAGCATATACGAGAACGTAGCATTTGGGCCCAGGGTCCATCATATGGCAAAAGACAATGATCTGGACGCACTGGTGGAGGAGAGCCTGTCATCGGTCCTCTTATGGGACGAATTAAAGGATAAATTAAGGACGAGCGCCCTCAAATTATCCCTTGAACAAAAACAAAGGCTATGCATAGCGCGCCTTATTGCGGCCAAGTCCGAGGTACTCCTGATGGACGAACCATGTTCAGCGCTCGATCCTATAGCCACTTTAAAGATAGAAGAATTGATGCAGGAACTTAAAAAGAGGTATACTATTATTATTGTTACACACAACATGCAGCAGGCTGCGCGAGTATCTGACGATACGGGATTCATGCTTCTAGGGGAGCTGGTAGAATATGGAAATACAAATGATATATTTACAAAACCTAAAGATAAACGGACGGAAGACTACATAACAGGCAGGTTCGGTTAAAAAGATAAGGAGAGACGTTAAAATGGAAAGACATTTCGATGAGGCATTAAAAGAACTCAATGTGGACATACTGAAAATGGGCGCGATGACTGAAGAGGCCATACATAGATGCATGGAAGCATTAAAAAACCGCGATAAAGCTCTCGCGGAAGTGGTCATAAAAAATGATTCGGCGATAGATGAGCTTGAGCTCACCATAGATGAGCGGTGCGTAGACCTGATAGCCAGGTATCAGCCCATGGCAAAGGACCTTCGTTTTATCACTACAGGCATGAAACTGAATGCCGAGCTTGAACGCATTGCCGACATCGCCGTAGATATAGCGCAGCGCGCCATAGAAACGATCGATAAACCGGTGTTAAAGCCTTTGATAGACCTCCCGAAGCTTGCCGCTATAGCCCAGAACATGGTGAAAAACGCCATAGATTCTTTTATAAAATGCGACGTTGATCTCGCTAAAAACGTGCTTTTATCGGACTCTGAAGCCGATAGGTTTAGAAATTTGATACAGAAGGAACTCATAGAGGATTATATGATGAGAGACAGCTCCACGAGCCCGCGCGCGGTACAATTATTACTCATAGCGCGCTTCCTTGAAAGGATCTGCGATCATGCGACAAATATAGCTGAAGACGTAATATATATGGTCCAGGCAAAAGTCGTAAGGCACCATCCTGAAAAGCTCTCCAACGGCTCATAGTTATTTTTTTATTACTATTACAGGCCGAACGTTGTATAATCAATGGGTATGAATCTAGTATATGCATTGATAGCAAGTATAGCCGTAAGCCTGATCTCGCTGGTAGGCGTTGTTGCGCTTATTATAAAAGATAATGTCCTTAACAAGGCTATCATATTCATGGTCGCCTTTGCCGCAGGCAGCCTTATAGGCAGCGCGTTCTTAGACATCATACCGGAGGCCGCGGAACACATAACGAACATACAGCACCTTTTCCTTTACGTTGTCCTGGGATACGTTACCTTCTTCGTCATAGAAAAATACCTTCACTGGCGCCATTGCCATGATTCGGAATGCAAGGTCCACAGGTTTACATACCTTAATATAATAGGGGATATTATCCATAATTTTGGCGATGGCCTGATCATAGGAGGTATTTTTTTAGTCGATATCAATGTCGGGATAGCCACAACCCTGGCCATTATCTTTCATGAGATCCCTAATGAGCTAGGGAACTTCACCGTGCTCGTATATGGCGGATATTCAAAGCTAAAGGCGCTTCTCTTCAATTTTCTTACGGCACTGTTCGCAATAGTCGGGACGCTGGTCGGATATTATTTTGCGAGCAGGATAAGCGGTTTTTCCAGCATCATATTTCCCCTGGCCGCGGGAGGATTTATCTACATAGCCTCATGCGATCTCATACCGGAATTACACAAGGAAACGGGTGGAAAGAGGTCCGCGCTTATCATGGTAACGTTTTCTCTGGGCATTATCCTTATGTATTTCCTGAAAATGCTGGGCCACCACCATTAAAATCTTGACACATATCATTAACATCCTTATAATGATATCGTAATATTTTTTAAGGACTAATAATAATCATTATAAGGAGCATTGTATGTTTTTTAATTTCCTGCCGAAAGAAGTCGATTTTTTTAGCCTATTTGAAAAACAAGTCGCGTATGCCGTAGAAGCGGCTGCCTTCTTCAAAGACCTGGTTTCACGGAACAGCATCGACGAAAAATCCCTTGAGAACATGCACCGCCTGGAACATGACAGCGACGAAGTAACGCACGAGATATTCGAGCGTCTCAATAAAACATTCATAACACCGTTCGATCGCGAAGATATCCACGCGCTCGCCAAGGAGATCGATGATATTGTTGATATGCTTTATACTATCGTGAATAGGCTGATAGTTTACAGGATAGACCGCGCCGACGAAAACCTCATGAAATTTGCGACAGTTATCTGTGATTCGACCCGCGCAGTTGAATGCGCTGTAAAAGGGATGCGTAACATAAAAAATCTTAAGTCGATATCGGAGTCATGCGTAGAAGTAAATCGTCTTGAAAACGTGGGCGATACCATGAGAGACGAGATGCTGGCAAAACTTTTTGAAAATGAAAAAGACCCTATTGCTTTAATAAAATGGAAAGATATATACCAGGACGCCGAAACTGTACTTGATATATGTGAAGACGTCGCTCATATTGTCCAAAATATACTTGTAAAACAAGCCTAAATAATAATGACATTCGCTGTACTCTCTCTGATTCTCTTAGCTCTTCTATTTGATTTTCTAAATGGTTTCCATGATTCTGCCAATTCGATCGCAACCATAGTATCAACACGCGTATTATCCCCGCGATATGCCGTCATCTGGGCCGCATTTTTTAACTTCATAGCATTCCTGTTTTTCGGGCTTCATGTGGCGAATACGATAGGGAAGGGGATAATAGACATAGCAATAGTCGATAAATTCATAATTTTCGGTACCCTTGTGGGCGCATGCGGCTGGAATATAATAACTTGGTACTTTGGCCTGCCCACAAGCTCATCTCACGCCCTGATGGGCGGGATGATAGGGGCAGCCCTTGTAAAAGCCGGTACGCCGGCCCTCGTATGGAAAGGTATTATAAAGACAGCGGCGTTTATAGTTATTTCTCCTGTTTTAGGATTAATTCTCGGGCTGGGATGCGGCATACTTGTTTACTGGTTATTCCGAAAAAGCGTCCCGTCGCAAGTAGACCACATATTCAGAAAAGGCCAGCTTGTTTCTGCCGCTCTTTATAGCCTCGGACATGGCGGAAATGACGCTCAAAAAACTATGGGTATCATAGCAAGCCTTCTTTTCAGCGCCGGTTTATTGGGCAGCACATTTCACATTCCTTTCTGGGTTGTCATAATATGCCATACCGCGATAGCTCTCGGAACAATGTTTGGCGGATGGCGTATTGTTAAAACCATGGGCCAGAAGGTAGCTAAGCTAAAACCAGTTGACGGATTCTGCGCTGAATCCGGAGCGGCAGCCACACTATTCATGTCATCCGCCTTCGGTATACCGGTAAGCACCACACATACTATAACAGGCGCTATCATGGGTGTAGGCTCTATCAAGCGGCTCAGCGCCGTCAAATGGGGCGTGGCAGGCCGTATTATATGGGCTTGGGTTTTGACAATACCTTGTTCGGCTGCGATATCAGCAATAGCTTACTTATTGCTGCGCGGCATAAGGTCATTCTAAACTTTTACATTTCCTATGGAGAAAAAAAACTACTTCAACCTGTCTGCGGAAGATACCGTAAGGGAACTAGGTAGTGACGCAAGTCACGGCTTAAGCTCTGCGGTAGCCGCCCAAAGGCTTGCTGAATACGGCCAAAATGAGTTACAGGCTGCCGGCCACATATCCCCCTGGTCCATTCTTTTCGAACAATTCAAAAATGTATTGATACAGATACTTCTTATCGCGACCGCCATATCGGCATTCGTGGGGCACAGCGTGGAAGCTATCGCTATAGCTGTTATTGTATTATTTGCCGTACTACTAGGCTTTGCGCAGGAATATCGCGCTGAACGGGCAATAGAGGCCCTTCGTAAAATGGCGGCTCCTACGGCGACGATCCTGCGGGACGGCAATGAAATGGAGATCCCTGCTCGGGAACTTGTACCTGGGGACATCGTCCTGCTGCAAACCGGTGACAGGATCCCGGCTGACGGCCGGCTGATCCAGGCAGTGAACCTGCAGGTTGAAGAGGCGGCTCTTACGGGCGAATCTGTAGCGGTAGAAAAAAATATCGACCTTCTGAGCGACAGTAAATTAGGTATAGGCGACAGGAAAAACATGACCTATTCCGGAACGTTGGTCAGTTACGGCAGGGGAAAGGCGATCGTAACAGCCACCGGAATGAATACGGAATTTGGAAAAATTACAGGCATGCTGCAGGCAGTGGAAACCACTAAAACGCCTTTACAGAAAAATCTCGACCGTGTCGGAAAGGTCTTAGCGAAAGCCGCTCTTATAATCGTGGCTGGTATTGTAGTGCTGGGAGTGCTCCGCGGCCAGAACCTGCTTGAAATGTTCATATTCGGTATCGCGCTTGCCGTAGCGGTAGTCCCGGAAGCGCTGCCCGCCGTAGTCACGATATCGCTTGCGATCGGCGTCCAGAGGATGGTAAAACGGCACGCCCTTGTGCGGAGACTGCCAACGGTTGAAACATTAGGAAGCACTTCCTTTATATGTTCGGATAAAACCGGCACTTTGACCAAGGATGAGATGACGATCCGCAAGATTTTCGCCGGAGGCCGGCTCTTTGACGTCTCAGGTTCGGGCTACGACCCCCATGGCGAATTTTCCTTAAATGGCGCCGCGGTCCGGCCGGATGAAGAGCTAGTAGAACTATTGCGTGGAGCAACGCTGGCTTCAGATGCCAGGCTAGTTGAGGCAGACAACCGCTGGGAGATCAAGGGGGACCCCACGGAAGGCGCGCTTGTAGTTGCTGCCGCCAAGGCAGGGATGCACAAACAGGACCTTGAAACGGAATTCCCGCGCATTAATGAGATACCGTTCACTTCCGAAACCAAAAGGATGACCACGCTTCACAAGTCGCCTAAAGGAAATATCGCATATTCAAAAGGCGCCCCGGAAATGCTCCTGAATTCATGTGCCTGGTATATTGAAAAAAACAATAAACGCCCGCTCGATGATTCGTCAAAAGAAGCCATACTTGAGACAGCAAGGAAAATGGCAAACGAAGCCTTGCGCGTACTTGGGATAGCCAGCAAGCCGGACACGGATATAGAAAAAGCCGAGCAAGGCATGATCTTCCTGGGATTGGTAGGCATGATCGACCCGCCAAGGCCTGAAGCAAAAAATGCCATCAGGACCTGTGAGCATGCGGGGATAAAACCGGTCATGATAACCGGCGACCATCTTCTGACAGCCAGGGCCGTTGCCCGCGAACTGGGCCTTTTAAAAACCGGACAGGTAATAAACGGTGTTGATCTCGAAGCAATAAGTGATGAAGAATTTGAAAAACAGGTGGAAAACATCGAGGTTTATGCCCGGGTTTCACCATCGCACAAGCTACGTGTAGTCACGGCTCTCCAGAAAAAAGGCCATATAGTGGCCATGACCGGCGACGGCGTCAACGACGCTCCCGCGCTTAAAAAAGCCGATATAGGCATTGCCATGGGCATTACGGGAACAGACGTTACCAAGGAAGTCGCCTCAATGACGCTTACGGATGATAATTTTGCTTCCATAGTTGCGGCTGTGGAGGAAGGCCGCCATATTTTCGAGAACATAAAAAAGTACCTCATGTACCTGATCTCATCAAATATCGGAGAGATGCTGCTTATGGCGATCGCGGTATTGGCAGGAATGCCTTTACCGCTTACCGCGGTACAGATACTTTATGTCAATCTTGCTACAGACGGCCTGCCGGCGTTAGCCCTGGCTGTTGATCCTCCAACAAAGGATCTTATGCTGCGCAAACCCCGCAATCCAAAGGTCGGCATATTCACAAAACCGGTGGTCATATTAATGATCGTAGGCGGAATATGGTCAGCTATTATAAATATAAGCATGTTTAACTGGGCCAGAGGCTCTGGCCGCAGCTTAAAAGAGGCCATGACAATGACATTTGTCTCATTGGTCCTTATACAGTTCTTCAAGGCATATAATTTCCGCTCAGACCGGCTTTCTATAATCAATAAGCCGTTTGCTAATAAATGGCTTAATTTATCCATATTATGGGAATTAATACTCCTTTACCTGGTTGTTTATCTGCCTGTTCTGCATAAGCCGTTCAGCACATTCAGCCTGACACTGGAAGACTGGGAGATAGTGGTAGCCCTGTCATCCACAGTTATATTTGTGCTGGAATTCGTAAAATATCTGGTAAGGCGCGGCTTGTTCGGAAAACAGGATTAATACAGGAAAAAAGGCCTCCCCCGGCATAAAATAGGGTAAAAATACGGCAGGGGAGAGGCGAGAAAAGCGTAAAATAGTGAGAAACAAGAGACAAGATACAAGAAACAATAGAAGCCGCCTTCCTCATAATATCATCCGCACAATATCGAAATCTGGCCTGTGTTCCAGGAAACAAGCCCTTGAACTTGTAATGGCAGGGAAGGTCAAAATAAACGGAAAAGTGACCCTTGATCCTGGGCATAATCCAAGGAAAACCGACCATATATTGGTCAATGAAAAGCCTCTTCCAGAGTTCAGGAAAAGGTATATTTTATTTAATAAGCCTGCCGGCTATGTGACCACCAGAAAAGATGAACTGAACAGGCCTACTGTTTATGAATTCCTTAAAGATATAAGCGACTGGGTGTTCCCGGTAGGCCGGCTTGACCTCGACTCTGAAGGCCTACTGATCTTTACAAATGATACAAAATTCGGCAACATTTTAACAGACCCGCGCTACAAAGTAAACCGTACATACGAGGTTCAAATAGCCGGCGACCTGAAAGATGAAGACATCGAAAGAATACTTAAAAAAGGCATAGATATAGGCGCTGGCGAAAAAGCGCACCCAACGGGCCTTAAAATACTGTCTAAAATCGACTTTTCGACATGGGTTGAGGTATGCCTTGAGGAAGGCAAAAATCGCGAAATCAGGCGCTTGTTTAGGGCCTTAAACAGGCATGTAAAACGCCTTATCAGGACTAAATACGGGCCGTTTAAGCTTGGTTCGATACAACCAGGCAAGTGGATAGAAATAAATAAAATCCCGCCAGAATTTTCAAAACATTTCAAACAGGAATAAAATCAACCAATATCCACAGGTAATTTACATTATTGTATAACCGATTGAGCCACAGAAGGTTATGGTCAGGTATTCCATATAGCCAAGTTAACATAAGATATATTATAGGACGTTCTCCCTTTGGCCCAAGCAGGGTCTTTAAGGGTCTGGATGGCTGTTCTTAGTGGTTATATCTCTATGGTATAAGGAAAAAATTCGGGATCGGAATTACGCTTGGGATTGGAATGCTGCAGCAGCCGCAAACTGTCGCGGCAAATATGATAAGCATTACAGAAAGAATTGTGATCTTAAGCCCATTTTTCAATTTTGAAGACTCCCCCATTGACCTTTATAATATGGCCCAAAACAAGGGCTTCTGCAAGGGTTTTCCGGGCATTCTTTAGGATCCTTGAGAATGTCTGCTGGCTTATACCCATGCATTGGGCTGCCTCAGACTGTTTAAGCTCCATATGGTCTGACAGCCTTATAGCCTCCAGTTCTTCGACCTTTAGCTGATTATATCCCGGCCTTCCCCTGGTCCCTCTTGGGCTGAACTGCTTCGTATTGGGCGCTTTAGCTACTTTTCTTATCTTTTTCGGCCTGCCTGCCATTTTAAATACCTATTTTATAAAAATTATGCACAGGTTATGTTTTGAGTATATACTCATAATATATCATAAAAATTATTTAGAGAGCTTCCCTATCAGATACGAGAACTTGTTTGCTATGTAATACTTCCTCATGTCCGGCTCTAATAGCGACCCAAGAGTAACACTGAAATCCTTATCCTTAAAGGTACCTGCGATCTTGACCAGTTTGTTTATATCGCTGCTCGATGCTTTTATTTGAATACCCTTCCTTAGCAGGAACTCCAAGTCATAGAAATCTCTGACTTCACTGCGCTCTAAGGCGGCCTCTACCTTGTTCTTCATCATCTGATCCAGGGTGTGGACCTTTAACATGACCTGCTTGGAGGTATATTTGGAAAAGGCTATTTTTTCCTCAAAATCACATGGCTTGATCTCTTTTCTTATCTCTATTTTAAGCCTTTTTGGATATCCTTTGGAGCGCAGTTCCAGCAGTATCGTGTAATATTTTACCTGAGCGTCCGTTAATTCATAACGTTCTCCCAGATACTTCTTCATCCTGTCAAAATAGGCCTTGCAATCCATCTTCTTTATGAACCAAAAATCGAGGTCTACGGAATACCGGTTAAGCTCATAGCAAAGCCTGAGCATTGTGCCGCCTCCAAACACAAGAGGTTCCAGGAATTTACCGCTATTCATGGCTTCCAGGGTTTCGATCTCCAATATCTCATGCCTTTGAAATATATCCATATTGCCTCAGGTCCTCTCTGGTCTTTAATGGGTACTTTCGGGCAATTAACCTGATTTTGGCCATATCCAGTTTATTGCGGTCAATTGAGCTCAGGTCAAGATTATATCTTTTCAGGCTCATCATATATACAGCATCAAGGAGCGCTTTTTCAGGGGTCGCTATAAAAAAATCTTTTTCTCTTACAAACCCGAAATACAGGGCCTTGCTTATACGTGTATAATTGAATGTGGCGCCGGCTACGCCTATTTCCTTTGTGCGTTTCAACGCGGCGGATTCTATAAAATTACGCTGCACCTGCGTCGTTACCTCATAATAGTCTAAAGCGCTCATGAAAGATACGTATGAAGGAACCTGGACAATATTAGCTATTGCGAATCTTTCTTCACTCGTTAACGCGTCCCAGCGGTCTTTCAGCATATATATATTACGCTTTACCCTTAGCAAAACACCCTGGCTGACATACCTGTTAGCGGAAACACGGGCAGATTGAGGCGCTATATCAAGCGCCCTGGCTATCTCCTCATATCCGAAATAAGTCTTTTTTATATCTTTTAATTTGGTGTAATTCATATAAGTATACTTGGTTAACACTTTTGTTAACTAAGTATACTTGATAAAAATACCATTGTCAAGGGAGCGATCATAATAATGTAACTGTTAGAGTTTATCCCCTACCAACATATTTCCTTGCCTTTTATCCCCTGCTTGTAATATAATTGAACC
>CAZHPY010000018.1:16394-20035 GCA_964534705.1 uncultured Planctomycetia bacterium
CCCCTACCAACATATTTCCTTGCCTTTTATCCCCTGCTTGTAATATAATTGAACCATGGCTGATAAAAAAGCATTCACCTTAATAGAAAGCCTTTTCACCCTCTCCCTCATTTGCCTGATCGCAGTCGCGTTTTTGACTTCCCTTATCGTTTCCGTTAATTATGTCCGCAAGTCCTATGAATTACGCACCGCCTCCCTCATACTCCAGGAGCAGATGAGCGTCCTCCGCGAACGCAGTTATCCGGAGATCCAGGCCCTGGGAGGCTCTTTTTCTTCAGGATACATGTCATCTCTTACAAGCGCTTCCGGAGCGATCAATAAAACTCCTTATGGCGGCCATAGCGATATATTAAAGATCACCTATACGCTTAACTGGACCACCTTTGATAACAGGCCTGCGAGCAAGAGCATTGTTACCATGGTAACAAAAGAGGGACTGGATAAAAAATGATGTTTAAGAAAAAGGGTTTTACCTTAATGGAACTCATGATCGCGATATTAATACTCGCCCTCATAATATCCCTTTCGATCGAGGTATTCATATCCGTAAATTATGACTACCAGAAAATAGCGATGTACCTGAATTTTTATATAAAAGGCCGCCATGCGCTGGATGTTATTTCAAAGGATTGTCGCACAGCGATCCGCATCATGGATTCTTATTCCGGTTACACCACGAGCAATACCTGCCTTGTATTGAAGGTGCCCTCCATTGACAGCATGAGGAATATCATAAACATTAATAAGAATTTCGATTATGTAATTTACAGGTCATATAACGGCGATCTATGGAAGACCGTCATACCCGGAACAGGGTCTTCCAGGCCCGCTCAAAATAAGATATTTGAAAGGTCGGAATCTTTCAACCTGTCATATAACGGCTCCCCGGTATCAAGCATAGCGCATAAATCAACCATGCCCCACGTGACAATAACTATAACGGTTTCACAGAGTATTCGAGGACAAGTCTATAGCGCAACTCCAGGCACTACCGTGAAATTGATGAATTACGAATGGGGGTTTGTCAGATGAAAAGCCTAAAACCCGCAAAACAGAATGAAGGCTTTGTCATGGTCATGACATTGTGCTTTGCCGTGCTCCTGATACTGGCGATCATCCCGCTTATAACCTGGGCAGTGAACGAATACATGTGGACGTCCAGGTCTTTTGCGGCATTGCAGGCCCTTAACCTTGCTGACGCCGGCGCGGAGTTGGGCATATGGGAAATAGCTTATAATGGCGAACAATTCACTTCCTGGTCCGGGTCCAACCCGAAAACACTGTCTATTTCTTCATTCACGGATAACAATGGTAAAGTCATCGGTGACATAGCTATAAGCGCTGACCAGACATCTCCGCAACATTATCAGCTCACATCGACAGGATTGGCGCCTAATTCCACGAAGCCGATCGGTAACAAAACGATAAAGGTCAGCGTATTCCCCAAGCCTTTATTTAATAACGCCGTTTTTGGAGCTGATTCCGTGTCGCTCTCCGGCATTGCGCTGGTAGACAGCTACGATTCCAGGCTGGGGCCATATTCCTCATTAACGGCTAAGGCCAATGGCGACGTGGGGACGAATGGCGTATTATCAATGGTTGGAACTACTTCGGTAAAAGGCGACGCCTTGGTAGTGCCAGGCGGGTCCGCAACAGGCGTTGACACAAGGATAACCGGTGAGATCTACTACGCTTCTGAGCCGTTAGAGCTTGATCCCATCGTCCTCCCGGACTATTTCGCAAGCGTCCCGACCAGCCCTGACCTGGAACTGAACCACGACACTACTCCTCTCGTATCAGGAAACTATCACTTTGAAGAGATCAGGATGTCCAGCAGCGCCATACTCACGGTAAGCAATGACACCAACATATATATAAGCGATAGCATGACCCTTACCGGATCCTCGCAGATCATTACAGGATCAAACGTCAAATTCTACATAAGCGGGTTGGCCAATATAGCCGGCCAGGGCATATTAAACGCTACGGGACAGCCGAACAACTTACAAATATATGGGCTGGGCTCGTCTACCTCAATATCTTATTCCGGCGGCAGTAATTTTTATGGCACAATATATGCGCCGGATTCGGACGTAAGCGTAAGCGGCGGCGCCAGCATATTTGGCGCTATTACCGGTGAGGACGTTACCATATCAGGGACCGGTACCTTGCATTACGATGAAAGCCTCTCGGATAACGGCCCTTCACAGGGGTTTGCGATCGCATATTGGCAGGAAAATTAACTCGCAGTAATGACTAAGGCGTTGCTGGAGCTGCCGGCTGCGTTGCGATCTGCTCGCTCAACTCTTTAACCCTATTTTCCAGCGCAGCGTTTAGCTTTGAGTCTTTTGATTTTTCCAGGATAGACCTATATATCATTACAGCCTTTTCAGGGTTTTTAAACTTAGCCACAACTACTGTTTCGATCAACGGCACGATCTTGCCCATTGTTACAGGGCTATAATATTTATTTACATGTTCTTCTATTGCCGCGATCGTGGCTTCAGGATCGTTAGCGCTGCCGTATGTCCGTATTAAGAATAATGACGCCAGGTAAGCAAGAGGTTTATCGCTATTTTCGTTCTCCAGTTTTTTATAAAACTGGACCGCATCGTCATATGCCTGCTTTGCTTCGGCTTCCGTGCCATTCTTGGCATAGTAGCCCCATATATGTAACGGCATTTGAAGCCCTATTTGCGTATCGCTATAATTATCATAAACTACACGGTATTGCTTAAGGGCGTCTCTCCATCTACCCTCTTTCTCATAGGCATATCCTTTAAGAAAATAAGACGAGGCCAATCTGGCGCGGTCCTTTTCGAGCTTTTCAATTACTTTAGTCAGGTATGCTGTCGCGGTGTCATATCTTTTGGCTCGTATATAAAATTCTGCTAACCTGATCTCCGCCTTCTTGGCGACCTCGCTGTTGGGAAACAACTGCATCACCCGTGTCAACTTAAGTTCAATGCGATCGAGTAATTTGCGCGGCGCTTTATCCGGATCAGCGGCGATCTGCTCTTCCGCCTTCAGGGCCTGGAAATATAATTTTTCCGGGAAGTACTCGGCATTCATGTTAAAGACCTTGAAAATAAAATAGATGCCTACCAGCGCAACTATCATGATGATAATTTTCTTTTTCATGTTACTTTTCCCTCCGAAGCCTGCGCGCGGTCAAGCAAGAACCGCGTTACACACAGGAGAATAAAACAACCAAGGAACATTATTATAACTATGCCGGCTATAGCAAGATAAAGGTTTATTTCCGGTGAAGTCTTCGCGTATTCCACGGCCCAGAAATTTTTCGCGAAGAATACCGGGAAATACAACAGGAACGGCGTAAATATCATGAGGAATAACGTAGAAAAGTTTTTCGCGAAGATGATAACGCTGTTCTTGAACGCGTTAAAAAGGTTCATTTTATATAATATTATCAGAGGGACAGTAGAGATGACCACTGCCAGCAATACGAACTTGAAAGCGTAGTATATGGCTATCGCCGCTAACGGGCCTAAAAATTTCTTTAAAAGGCTCATACTGACAACGCCCATCATGGAAAATAAGGTACCTACCACGATCGCTAAGATCGGAAAGGAAAAATAATTAGGAAGGGTCTCTTTTATCTGGTCTTCCACATTTACCGG
>CAZHPY010000018.1:20135-21575 GCA_964534705.1 uncultured Planctomycetia bacterium
GGATAAGTAAACAAAAAAATAATGGCTAGCTGGACTTCATCCTTAGCGGGGTTAAAGCAACGCTGGTAAGATTGACCAGCTCTTTGACGAGGGCTATGTCTTTTTCGGTAAAAGCCGCCCCCTTGCGCGCTATATTGAGGTTTATAACGCCGTAGACTTCGTGGTTGTCGCCTTTATTGAACGGCACGATCATTGAGGATCTGATGCTGTTCCTTTTCATCTTTTCGGATAATCCGTTCTTATCTTTGTCCTGGGGTAATATAATAGGTTTTGCTGTGGCTGCCGCAATACCTGCTATCCCCTCCCCTACCTTCAAACTCGTATTGTTCACTATGCTATTATCGAGTTTGGAAGCCACCTTTATGTGTAGGGTTTTTGTGTCGGTATCCATTACCATGACAGAACCTGAATCCGCGTTAAGGGCCATTGAGCATGTCTTCAGCATGGCGCTCAGTATCTTATCTTCATAATATTTTGAGAACAACGGATCCATCTCCACGACCTTCGGGGCTATCTCTCCCAATCTTTTTTTGTGGTAACCGGTTTGGGCCATGTGCGAGAATATGTCTTTTATCAGGCCCATCATGGAATAGACCTTGCTATGTGAGAAGACGTTTATTTCAATAAGGATATCCGCTAAAATATCAGGGTTAATACCTATCTTCTTTGCCTCTTCCAGGTATTCAGAAGCTTTTTTGCGGTTTTTAAGGATAAGCGGGCCGACCATAACATAAGCGACTTCCCTGTTCCCGATAGCTTTTATGGGAACAAGAAAAACGTCTACGCCAAAAGGCATCTTTATGCTGCCGCCGTTCTGGACAGCCAATGCGAGTTTTTTATCAGAATCTGTGGAAGGGTTATCGCCGCATGGATCATCAAAATCTTTTACTTTGGGTATTATTTCGGAGCAGTAACGGGATGGCCGGCTTATTTTGGATAAAAGCTTGCCGTCCAGAGAAATTGTCCTGAGGGTTACTTCGAGAAGTTCAGAAAAAGAGTCCTGTATCTTCTGCCAATCGGCAAGATTTACAAGTTCCGCCAAGCTGATGTCTTTATAAAACATTATTTATTAGGGCTGTGTTACTTTGTTACTTCTTCTAAAATATTATATTTCTTTAATTTGTTATATAATGTTGTCCTGTTCACTCCTAATTTTTTCGCCGCTTTCTTCTTGTTCCAACCCACTTCTTTCATTATTTGAAGAATGAATACTTTTTCTGGCTCTTTCAGCGCGTCCCTTAACGAATCGGTGCTTTTCCCTAATGTCTCAGCCGTGCTCCTGACAAGTATGTCCGGCAGGTCATCGGCGCCTATAGCGCCATCCGTATCCAATATGACAGCGCGCTCTACTATGTTCTCGAGCTCCCTGACGTTCCCCGGCCAGTCATATCTCATTAATATATCCAATGTGTCTTCTGAAATTATTTCTATCTTCTTGTG
>CAZHPY010000018.1:21675-24814 GCA_964534705.1 uncultured Planctomycetia bacterium
CATATCTCATTAATATATCCAATGTGTCTTCTGAAATTATTTCTATCTTCTTGTGATTTTCTTTTGAATAAGCGTTTACCAGGTGATTGATCAATAAAGGAAGGTCGCATTTACGGTTCCTTAAAGGCGGAACAAATATTGATATTACGTTCAAGCGGTAATACAAGTCTTCCCTGAACTTCTTTTCCGCTACGGCCTTTTCAAGGTTCTGGTTAGTGGATACTATAAAACGGACGTCTACCTTTATAGTCTTATGGTCCCCGACAAGCTCGAATTCCTTCTGCTGCAGCACCCTTAAAAGCTTCACCTGGAGATCCAGCGAGAAAGCATCTATATCATCCAGCAGCACTGTGCCGCCATTGGCCATTTCAAAACGGCCCTTGCGGTCATTTATGGCGCCCGTAAAAGCCCCTTTGGTATGGCCAAATAGTTCACTCTCTATTATCTCTCTTGGAAGAGCGCCACATGATATTTCCATAAAGGGCTTATCTCTTCTTTTCTTATCCGCTTTATGGATGGCGCGCGCGATCATTCTTTTGCCTGTGCCGCTTTCTCCGCGAAGTAAAATGGTCGCTTTTGTACTGGAAACTCTCTCTATTATTGAATATATCTCCTTCATGGAAGGGTCATGGCCGACAAGATCATGGAAAGTGTCCGGCTTCGGATGCAGGAATTTGTCGATAAAGGAAGTCTTAGGTTTTCTTGAGGGCACTCTTTCAAATGCCTTTTCTATTGAAGCAATGATCTTCCTGTCCTCAACCGGCCTTACCAGGCAATCGGACACAAGATCATTTATTTCTTCTTTAATATCAGCGCGAGATGATAATAAGACTATTTCAGAGGGAGAAGCTTTGGATTTGATAGACCTTATCGATTCGGCGTCTTTGGTAGTGCTGAGATCGGCAAGTATTACGCTGAATACTTTCTCTTCTAGCGAAGAAATGGCTTCTTCAGGCGTATTGGCAACTTCAGCGTCATATCCATGGTTGCAGATCAATTCGTATAATGACTTCCTCGCAAGCCTGTCGCCGCTTACTATGAGGACGCGCTGTTTATCCATCAATTTTCACCATTCCTCGGATCTCGTTCTCTATTTTTGCCGAGTAATCGTTTAACTTCTTCAGGAGTATCGCTGTTTTACGTATGCCCTGTTTTGACTCCAGAAGAAATTGGCGGCCCTGCGAATTTTCACCTATACTATGCAGAGCCAGGTTTATGAAACGGTTTGTCGCGTCAATGGGATTAGATATCTCATCCATTATTCCTTTATACTTCCTGCCCATCAACGAGAGCTTCTTTAGATTATTATTTTCGTTACTATTATTCTTACGTTTACTCATTTTATCATACCGATCTTATAAAGCAAGAAAAACCTTCTGCCTTTTTGCTGTCTTAACTTGGCTTCTTTTCAGACAGAGCTTTAATTCTTTTTTCCAACGCAATATTTAATTTTTGGTCTTTTGATTTCGCCAAAATAGATCTGTATATTGCAATGGCCTTTTCAGGATCATTAAGTTTAACTACAATTATGTGTTCAACTAATGGTAGAAGCTGGACAAGAGTCATTGGGCTGTAATATTTATCGAGATCCTTTTCTATTTCCACAGCTGCGGCTTCAAAATTATCGGCCCTCATATATGCCTGTATTACATACAATGAAGCCATGTAACCAAGAGGTTTGCCGCTGTTTTCTTCCTCCAACTTCTTGTAAAATTGTATCGCTTCGCCATAAGCCTGCCTTGCGTCGGCTTCCCTGCCCTTCGCCATGTAGTAATTACCTATATATACGGGCACTTGCAAGCCTACCTGCGTCTCTGCATAACTATCGCGAACTATCTCATACTGCTTAAGGGCATCTGCCCACTTTTCCTGCCTCTCATAGGCAAGGCCTTTAAGAAAATAAGCCATGCTCAACATTGTCTTGTTCTTCGCGTGTTTTTTAATTACAGCGTCCAGTTGGGTTATGGCCAAATCATATTTTTTGAGCGATATATAAAATTCCGCTAACTTGATATCCACCACTCTTGCGGTTTCGCTAGTAGGAAATTTTTGTAGTAGAGTTTTTAATTTTTTTTCTATGTAATCGATCGATTTAGGCGGAACTACATCGGGATTGGCAGCTATCTTCTCCGCTACCCTGCCCGCGTCATAATACATCTTCTCTGCCGCGTATTCCCCTTTTGAACCGAGGATAGCGAGAACAATATATAGGCCGATTAATATTGCAACCAAAAGAAGAATGATCTTTTTCATTGTGCTTTCACCTCTGCGGGCTGGGCACGATCCAGTAAGAACCTGGATATACACAGGATGACAAAACAATCGAGGAACATTGACATCAATATACCGACCAACGACACTACAACATTCACTCCCGGGAATGTCTTGGCAGCTATTTCCGCTGAAAAACTTTTGATAAAAACTACTGGGAAATATATTAAAAATGGCAGAAGTACCATTATAAATATAGTAGAAAAGTTTTTTACACCCAATACAACACTTTTTATCAACGCCCTAAACAATCTCATTTTATTCAACACCATGAGCGGAATAGCTGAAATAACTAACACCTGTAACATAAGGCTTGAAATAAACAATATAAGGATTGTTGATATAGCTGATATAGCTGTGATATTGAACGGCAGTACTTTCACTAATTTTCTAAATACTTTTGCCAATACATATAACTCCACGGTCCTTATCAGATAAAATAAAACCGTTACTATAATGGCGTAAATGAAAAATGAAAAATAATTGGCGAGCGCATTCTTTATCAATGCTTTTACCTTTATCGGAAGATCCGCTAACAAGTTCTTGAATATGTTTACAGTCACAGCGGTAAAAAATACGCCGATCAATACATAAAGAGTTACTTGTCCATAATAAAAAAGTTGCGGCAGAATAACAAGATTACCCGGATAATGAACAAAATTTTCCCCAAAGAATTTACGGATTATAGGATTTGCGACATAGGAAAGAGGGAATCGTGTAGAAAAGTAAACTAACTCTAAAACAACGCACTCAAGGAACGCAATAAAAACAAACGGCATGATGACTATGGGTTTAGTCTTATGAGATTCAATGTTTCTAACCAATTTTTTCTTAACTTCGCACCAACACACCAAACACACCCAACACA
>CAZHPY010000019.1:0-23847 GCA_964534705.1 uncultured Planctomycetia bacterium
TGTGTTGGGTGTGTTTGGGGGGTTGTGGGCATTTTAGCGACTTCCGCTTCCATAGCGCCGCTGGGCCTTATGGCTACCTCGGATATACCCATGACAAAACCAAGCGTTTCTCCGATACGCCGCGCCGCGTCCTCATCGCCCTGTTTTAATGCTTCGTCCGCGGCCATTATATCTCTCTTTATATCGTAATCGGCTGTGAAGCGGCTGCTAAGCGGCCTGCCTCTTGCATCAATACTGTTCCTCAACAGGTTGTTTACTTTCGGCGTGTTACTATCATTTAAAAATATTGCGGATAACCTTAACATGGCATTCATCTCCGCCAGCGTGATCGGCGGCGTTTTTTCTACAAGCTGGCCCGAATCATCCAGGCCGTACCGCATTGACTTCTCAAGCGCCATCAGTTTTCCTACCTCAGCGGGATTGTCAAGGGAAAGCACGTAATCGCTTCCATATACCGACTTATACAGTACTTCGGCTGAATCGCGTATAGACTTCATCCTCCCGAGCATGCCTTTCAACTCATTGACGGACATCTCTTCCTTTATCATGAACTCCACAGCATAATAATATAGTGCGCCGAAATCACTGGCGTTGCGTGGATCAAGAGTGCGTTTCTTTGCGGGAGAAGACAGGAACTCTTCTACGGCCGGCTTTATGAGATTTATTTTTGTATATATGGAATCGAGATCGTCCCTCATCGTCTCCACTGTATTGACCTTGGAAAGGTCCGGAGCCAGTTTAAGCGTCTTTCCTTCCCGCGCCAGCGTATACGTAATGCCTCGCAGGACAAGCTGGGTGTCTTTCGGGCTTATCGTTATTTTTTCACCGGCCCGTGAACGGCGAGGCACAAGATAAACAGTGCCGTCTTTCTGTACCTCTACACGGTATGTCTCCAGGCCAAGCTTTAACCATCGCTGTCTCCCCGCCCTAACCTCTTCCTGTGTAGGAGGAATGATAGAAATAAATTTTGAATGCAGCCCGACAAGGAACGCGGCCGTTGACAGCATCCTTCCCGCCTGTATCTGGTCCATTACATTCTTGGCTTCAACGACAAGGGCTATCTTGTCCTGCTCGCTTATCTTGCCTTCGTTAATGCCGCTCCTGCACATGCCCGCAAGGCGCTCCAGTTCGGAGAAATCGATCTTTACCATGCCTGCGAGATTTTCGCGGACACCCTTCTCTATAAGCTCCAAAAGCCGCTTGAAGGAACTTTCCACGATCACTACCTGTCCTGCCCGCGCCCCCTTGGACACTATCAGGGAATTCACAATATTGTTAAATTCTATTTCATACGGCTCGGCATTGAAATTATTTACAGATGTCCTTAATTTTTCGGCAAAACGGACAAATTCGTCCGCCCTTTTGGAAGGCTGAAGCGTTGCGCCCCTCGGATCACGCGTAAAATCATTCGTAAGGAGCATCTGCGCCAGGCTGATAAGGCGCCCGCGCGACCACAGGTCGCCATACAGGTACATGGTATCGCCGGGCCATACATGCTGCGCCAAACGCCGGTAGTTCTTGCTTATCATATTCCAGTAAGTAACATCCAGCATGCCGTTGAACTCATATGTCCACACGTTATATTTAAAAGTACGTAACAGGTTCGCGTATTCCTGGAACTGCATCTCAAACAGGACATCTTTCGCCTCCCGGAGCATGTCGGGACTGAGCGTCTTACCGGCGGCCATCCTGTTTATAAGTGCCTGGGCACTGTTCTTAAGGCCTTCCCCTACCTTCGGAGAGCTCTTAAGCTGGTCCTGGAGAAGTTTTGTAACACTTGCTGCGGTGGGCTTACTACCTATCTGAGCATTGATCCAGTAATCCTTTATGTCCCCGCTTGTCCAGGCATATGTATTTATAAAATATGCCTGCCATCCCCTTGAAAGGACCTGGATATCATTATCCATTGATTGCAATACATAAGCCTGCGCGAGAAGTTCTCTGGCTTCTTTTATAAATGGATCATCTTTCGCTTGCTTTGCTGCCAAACGTCTATAGACAGCCACATAGTTCTGGGTTTCTTCAGGGTATGCGCCGCTGGCTAAACCTCCTACGCCTTGATTATAGGCCCTTAAGATGTTTTCCTGTGTAACTGCCAGCCCTTTTGTTGTTAACAGTTGCGGTATCCTGGTATCAAAATACCAGTCGGACACCTCCCTGTTCTTGGTAGGATCTGTCATATCCGCCATCGTATATGCTTTACCAGTGCATCCATTAAAATCCTGCAGGCAACACGGCATTATCTGGCGTAATCCTACAGCGCCTTTAGGGCTGACTGCGGAAGGATCCCCCCGGGACTCTATACTTTCGATTATAGACCTGTCTATTATTGACGCTTTTCGCGCGGCAAGGGCTTCCATCCTTTGCCTTATTCCTTTATTAAGATCGGGATAATTTTCAAGACGGCTTTCGAGCAGCTTTATAATGCCAGCCGCCGTAGGATCCTTATTGATCTCCACATCGACCCAACCGTCCGGCATGAGCGCTTCACGTATCTTCCCTCTGTAATAACCTATTATGCCCATGGTGCTTAACGTATTTAACCCGACTACGTTCCTTTCAGATTCGTCCAACAACCCTTCGTAGGTCAACCGCAGGAACGGGTCCAACACTAACTTTGTGCGCAAGTCAGAAAGGATAGCGCTTATATCATCATCGGTAAATAAATTGGCGTTTGCGGGCTTTGCTGGCCGCTTGGCAGGCAGGTTATCAGCGACCGTCATCCCGTATCTTTCACGTATCTCGACAAGTATATAATCGGTAAGGGACTTTATCTCTGCGGCGCTTAATTTGGCTGCCGCCGCGGCGCCCGACCTTTGTTCGACTTTCTCACGTATATATTTTTCTATAATAGCGCGGGAAGTGCTTCCAAAAAACACGTTCATCCTCTTCACTACATGCGGGGCAAGGATCGACATATATCTCAGGTCTTCGGCTATCTCGCTTTTCGGGATGTCCGCGCGGTTACATGCTATCCTCTGGTTTACTATGAACCATGTTATATCATCAAGATCTACCACATCCCGGGCCGCATCCGTCCTGCCTATAGCGCCGGGCTGCCTTGTGGCATCCCTAAGGCCCTTTAAGGCTTCCCATGTTATCTTAACGTTCTCACGCGCGCCGTTCATACCGGTAAGGTCCGGCAAAGGCCGATGTGTCCTGTACTCAGTCCCTGCCTCGCTCCAGTTTGACGGCAGGTTAACAGCCCGCTCGCGTTCTTCCTCAAAACCTTTTATCCTGGTCGTAATGATCTGCGCTGCCAGCCTTTCGACTTCCGCGCGATCTGTCTCCAGGCGCATATTTAAAGCCTCGGACTCCTGCCTGGCTGCGGCAGTCTGCGGAGTAGAAGCCGCTTCGGTAACGAATTCAGGCGCGGGACGTTCGGCCATCTTTTGGTATGTGGGCAATTTAAGTACTGTCCCTTCATCAACGCCCAGGGCGCGGATCAGTTCGACGAAATCCTCTACGGCTGTCTTATGTTCGGCGCGCGTCCTGTTCAACGTGCTAAGGCTCAGCCTGTATTCCGCCTCCGGGGACTTGACATCCTCTTCTATTTTAAATACTTCTGACCACAGGATCTTCCCGGGGCTTCTCTTGTATTCGTCCCATCTCCGGTTAAGGTCGGCCAGGGCCATTTGAGCCCTTCTCTGTGAATCGACATAATTCCTGGCCGAATTGTTGATCCTGTCGATCATGAGATCTATCTCATTCTGGAGCTCAAGCCATCTTTGTTCCCCACGCATCGCTATTATCCTATGGCGTAGATTTTCCCTGAGCGCCTTAAGTCCTTCCGTATTACCTACCAGGCGGAAGGTATATTCAAGCCCTATATCAGACGTGGTATTCCAGCCTGTACTTCCGAGTATTGCCAGGCGCGTATCGGCTTCGGGGCCTTTGGGGAAGAACTTGCCCCAGGCGCCTCCTCCCGTGAACGAAGATTCCCGCAATAAAGCTATCGCATCTTCTGCTTTGATACTCTGAAGTGTAGGATCCCGGGAAGCCGCTATCACCAGGAACCTGTCAAGGGCCGGCAACTGGACCTGCCCGGCAAAACCTCCAGTCCGCGTCTGCAACCAGTTTTGCTTTAACGTTTCAAGCTTGGCATTTTCGCCTTTTCTTACTTTTATCCTTTCTATCTTCCCGTCAGGATATTCAAACTGATGAGCCTCCTCGCCGTGGAAAAGGCTGGATAAGAACTTCCCCGCCCTGCGCTTTGCGGCTTCGCGTTCACTGTAATAGGCGTCATACGCGTCCCGTTCCGCTTTTTCGTATGCTTGTTTTTCTTCCTGCGACATAACCATACCGCCGAAAACCGGCAGGCGCGCATTTGTTGTCTTTAGGAGATTCTGTATCTTTATGATCGCGCCCTTGTAATCATTTTGCGCAGATTCAAGTTCGCGGGCGGAGATCCTTACAAGGTATTGCGCGCCTCTGACACCTTCCTGATCCCCTATATTATCAAGGGCTGTAGCGCTTTTTCTTGCCTCAAGCGTATCTTGATAATCTTTAGCCCTTGCAAGATTTTCAGTCGCTTCAAGGACAGCATATGACGCGGGCAGTAATTCGCCGTATACCAAGCTTACCAGCCTGCGCCTTAACGCCAGGTCTGCTTCGGTTACCTGGTATAATTTCTGCTCAGTAGTACGGTTAGCTATGACATTATCACGGTCAAGTAAATTCAACATATAACTTGCGCCTACGGCAAGAGAAGCCTGTCCTCGCCGGCTTACGCCTCCGCCCTGGGCACTTGCCGTTGAATAAGAAATACTGTCTCTATTGGAAGCACTTGGTGATACGCCGGCTGATACGTTACTGCCGGACGTCCCTACAGGAACTATCTGTCCTTCCTGGATAATGCCCGATGGCGCTATCATGGAGACAGGGCCTGACGGCGGGATCATTGGGACGCCGCCGGGTATGGAGGGGCCGGTCGGACGCTGGGTCTCGACCATGCCGTAACCTGCGCCTGCCCATACGCTAAGGTTCTTGGCAAAAACAAAGAGCTCTTGCAGTCGCTTGGCTCCGAACGCCTGTCCTGCCCGGACCCTGCTGTCCTCATCCAGATATTTCGCTGTTTCAAGAGTACCGGCAAATGTCTTGGAGGCGTTCTCGAATTCGCTGCCCAGTGTCCCTGACTCGCTTGTGTATATCTGCGCTGCCACATTATCAAAGGCCCTTGTAATAGCCTCGCCCCTGTGCGAATGCAGCTCTATTAAACTCTTTAAAACATCACTGTAAAGGACACGCTCTTTTCCGCCCGGTCCAAATTCCGCCATGGATTCATTCGATGCCTTCCTTGCGGTTTCCATATTAGTCATGCTTGTGCTTAACATATTCTGCGTAAAAGCCGTGTATTCCCGGTTACGCAACCGGTCATTTGTAAGGTTTACCGTAAGGGTCCTCTGCCTGTTCAGCGCCAACTGGTAATTGGCCTCTTCCTGCGCGACATCAATTGCCTGGTCCCTGCGTATCGCTCCTTCCCAAAGATTTGTCGCTAACCCTGCCGCGGGAGTGCCGGAGAAAGTAAAGTTAAAAGTAAACTTCGGATTTTTACCTTTTTTGGCGAGTTCCACTACTTTCGCCGCTATCTCTGTCATTAACCTGGCGCCGCGCGCATAGACATCGGCATTGTAGTTCGCGCTTATTATTTTGGATATCTCCTGTGATATCTGCTTAGACATCTCCTCCGGGGACATGTCCTTAAGCTTTGCCAGGAACGGTATATTGATCTTCTGGTCCGCGCCTACACCCAGCACTTTTCTAAGGTTATCTTCGGTCTCGCGCGCCTGGGAGACATATGTATTCCTGATTATTATGGAGAACTGATAATCGTTGTACGTCCTTAACAATTCTTTGACGGAAGAAAGATGATAGCCTGCCTTACCATCTTCCGCTATGGCGCTGCTGATGAATAATGCGGATTGCTGGTTCCATTCTGCCAGCACCTTGGTGAAGTTTTCGCTGCCGTAGGCTATGTTAAGCCTATCATGCGTCTCTTCCAGCTTCGCAAATATCGCCTCAAGTTTATCGGTCGGTATGTTATTTTTCTTTAATTCCGCTATGACCTTTTCATTCTGCTGCATATAGAGATGCTGTAATTCTATTATGCTCTTATCCCAGTTATAGAGAAGGGCTGTCATCCTGCATACGTCCATATATGCGAGCGCAAGCTGTTCCGTTATATCATTATTAACGGAGTCGATGCCCTGTTCCGCAAGTTTCCAGTCAAGGCCATACAACTCCAATTTTTCCTTATCATCCAGTTTTACCTCAACATCAAAATCGACCGGTAAGCCTGTTACTGCCCATCCTGCCCTGAAACGCGGTATCCTTACGCCCACGCCTCCGACAGTTTCGTTCGCTCGTCTCATCTGGTCAAGATAGTGCACATGGGCCGCTTCAGACAGGCTGCGCGCCTGCATCAGAGGGAAGCTGTTTTGTCTGGCAAGGGCTAACATGTTCGTAACATCAAGAGAATTCAATTTTGCCGGACTGACCGGTTCGAGCATCGCACGCGCATTCTCAGCATAAAGAAGGCGCATCCTTAAGGCCTCCAGCTTCTTCTTCCAGTCGCGGTTACATTCTACCAGCTGCTCCGTACCGTCCGCCTTAAGATAAGAATGCGTGAATTTCGTCCTGAACCATCCTACTTTTGCCTTTCTTGCGGCTGTGTCATATTCCTCCCGCAGCTGCTGCTCCATCCTGACCAATGCCTGGTAAGCGGCGTCCCCTGTAGGAGGTTGGGCCATGTCGAAAGTCCTTACGCCCATTGTTTCTATGATATCCCTGGCATTGTCTTTATCTTCCTGGTATATCTTTTTGCCGCTCGCTACCTTTTCGTTATATTCGCCTATAAGACCGGCTATACGTTCTTCCACGCCGACCCTGGCCTTTAGTATAGCGTCGTGCATCGTTTTATAGTCGCTCAATGCCCTGGCACGTTCATTGGCTATGATTATAAGGTCCCTGCGGGCAAGCTCTATTTCCGAGTAAGAGACCAGCCCCTTAGGATAATCTTCCCACTGCATCTTGAAATACTGCCTGCCGCCGTCATTTAGCATCGCATCAAAGCGTTCGAAGCGCATGCGCGCGGCAGCAAGACGCCTCTGCAATATTAACAATGCGCGTTCGGAGCTATCCAGTGAATTGATATACTGCAGCGCTTCTGACCAGTAAAGCAGCCATAGCCTTTCGGGATCTTCTCTCTCCTCTTTTGAAAGCTGTAGCAGGGCGGAGCTTGAACCATATCCCAAGACTGCGCCGTATTCGGGATTAAGCAGCAGGCTTACCTTTATATCGCCTTTTTTACGCATTAATTCCATGGCAGCGCGCGCAAGTGTTTCCTGCGTCCTGGCGCTTTGCGCAAGCAACGTCTTCTCTGTCTCGGAAGTGAACGGCATGCCGAGAGACTGAAGGATCGCACCTATCTCCTGCCTCGACTTTTCCGAAGCAATATCTTCTTCCAATAGGCCACTGCTTAATGTTACGGTATCTATACCTGAACGCATCCCTATAAGGGCCGTCAGTTGCTTCTGCGCCTTTATCCTGTCATCCACAGCCTGGTTATGGGTGATCTTGGCCCGTTCTAAAGAAACCTCGGCGGACTGGATCCTGTCTTCATAAAGCTTGCGCCTGCCTTCTTCGTCCAGGCCTTCTTTATTTTCTATTGCCTGGGCATGGATACGCTGCGCGTCGCGCAGCTCGCCTTCGGTCTGCCTGACCCTGCGTTCAGCAAGCTGGGCCGCAGCTATGGCGTTCTCTACGGCAAAAATAGTGCCTGCGTAGTTTTGCATGTGGTCAAGCTTTACCCTATGTGTATTTACCGTCTGCAGGTTCTGCCTGGGCACACGGGAACTGTTGAATATAGGTATATCTAATGTTAGGCCTATATACGGCCCGCGCACAAGGCTAATACCTAATCGTATGTCTAATTTAAAACCGTCTTCCAGCTTTATGATCTTGCCGCTTGCGTCCTCTATCTGGACATTGAGTGACTTATTTACAAAATTACGGAACCCGTTCGGGTCCTGCCTGTCGCTTTCGGTCGAATACGTCCACCACCTCTCGGCAAGGTCACCCCACTCTTTACGCTGCGCGGCGGTCGTGTTCTGATAATACAGCGCCAGTTTAAACAGCGTAGCCCTGTCCAGATTGTTATATACAATACCTTGTTCCTGGTAACGCCTATCGACCGTAACGGTCGCGGGCGCCGTAACGCCTCCTTTAGGTTTCATGACAACGTTAAACGCGGTGAACCATTTGCTCTTATTCAAAGCATCCCGCAGCGCGGTCATACTGTCTTTCTTTGCATCAGGCATCTGGGCTATCGCCCGGGTGAATGCTTCCTTGAATTCCCTGGAACGGCCCTCTATAAGTACCGCTACCGCAAGGCTGTCGTTTTTATTTGCTTTCATGAGCGCCTTGACCGTGCCGTCAAGGACTTCCGCCAGGTCCGTGTCTGAGATCAGGCCGTGCCGTAAGTTCCATGCCCCTAATACGTCAAGCAACTCTTCTTTTACATCGCGCACTACCATGCCGAGGGCTTTTTCATTCAAGTTCTGCGCGCTCATCGTGCCTATTTCGGCCATGAGCTTTTGCTGGCGGGCCTTTATCAGGTCGGCGCGCGCAGCGGGCCGGGTCTCACGCTCTTCTCTCGCTACTTCCTGAAGGCGTATCCTTTCGCCTATTATCGCCTCAAATTCCTTTTTTTCCTTTTCCAGGAATCCGGCTAGCATTTCCTGTGCCTTTGCTGCCGGTAAAGTACTTTTTTCTGCGGCTGCCCTGAGTTCGTTCCTCCATTTTATCCTGTTGAGTATCCTAGTTTGAAGGTCGGAAAGCATGTCTCCGTCAACAGGCTCATTTAACGAGTACCGGGTCGTGAGGTCAGAAAGTATGTTGCTTGCCTCAGCTATGCGGCGCGATGCTTCTTCTATATTAACAGCGGCCACGGATGAGCCGGATGAATATTTGCTCAAGACCTCCCACGTCTTCTCACCTGCAACGCCGTCGACTACAAGACCGTTTTCTTCCTGGAAGCTCCTGATAGCGGCTCTTGTTTTGCGCCCTCTAATACCGTCGATATCGCCTTTATAAAAACCGGCATTCTTTAGACAGGTCTGTATTTCCATTATTTGCGCCTTATCCTGTTCGCTTTCTATATACTTTATTACAACACGTTCGGTTCTCATCTCTTCTATCCTGGTGGCGCCCAGGCCTTCTTCGATCTGCTTAGGTAATGCGTCTGATCTTGTGAATAGATTTGCTATTGCCGACCTGGTTGCGGCTTCCTGTCTCCTCTTTTCTTCTATCTTCCTGCACTGCAGCTCTATGGAATGGGCCTTCTGGACCCTCTTATTTAATTCTGCCGCATGATCGGACTTATCAATAGGGTCAAGCAGTTTGGAAACCTGCGCCAGTTTCTCGCGCGCGGCGTCTATATTATTGGCCTTTACGGCTGCCGATGCTTCGTTTATAAGCGCGTCAGCTCTCCTGAAGTTGTCCCTTACGCGCGCAGCTTCGGTCGCCCGGCCCAATGCGTCATCTTGTTCTTCAAGTATTCTCTGTATCTCAGGGCCTATATCGGAATTGCGCAGATACGCGGCAATACCCAGGTTATCTGCGTCAAGGGCCTTCGCAAGCGCAATAGTAATATAGCCGTCGTCGAGAGGGAGTTTCATCGGAATGACTCTTACGGGTTTTTCGGCAGTAGGAGCGCCTTCTATAGCCGCAAAACTGTCGGCAAAACCCGCCCCTGTCGTATATACGGAAGGAACCGTCTGGCGCAGCGTTGCCAGCTGCTGCGCGGCAAATTCCGGCTTAACTGTACCTGTGAGGAAAATAGAATATATAGGTATGCAGGTTTCGCGCCGTAGCGCCTGGCGGCTGGCCGCCGCATCCTCTGCCAACATCGTATTTCCCTGGATACCGGAATAATCGTATGCGCCTCCACCGACCTGGCAGGCTGAATATGTCGCGGCTATACCGCCGTTCTGACCAAGTATATTTTTTCTCTTAGCCGTATCTTCTGAGGCGCGCAGGTAATTCTCGAACAGCATTTTTATCCTGGGCTCCCTGCCGTCCGCCAGTCTCGCATCTTCGGCTAATATGGCATTCGGAGCGAGCGTCTGGAACGCGCTGCCGTCCCATGTTGCCAGTACCGGTATGACCTCCCCGGATAACAGTTCATACTGCAATACTGTAGGTGTAAGGTCTATCTTGACGCTTTTGCCGTCCTTTTTGAGCATGCCCATTGCTTTTAAAACGGTTATGCTCGACCTCGTTTCGGTCCCCATAGAAAACGCAATGTTGGTCTTGACGACATTTCCGCTGGTATTAAAACCAATGGCAATAAAATTGGTATCTATTAGATCCGAGTAATCCTGTCTCCTTATTATGGATAGCGCCCTGTCCCTGACAGCGGTATCTGCCTTATAGGCTTCTGCTACGATCTTCAAGGCCACTACAAGGTTCATATTATCTATGGCGGGAACGAACTTGTCTGAAACCGACGGCCTTGATTCACGCGCCCTATACCAGGCATAGAATAGGCCATGTTTATCTCTTTCCATTCCCTGCAGGGTATTAAGGATCCTGAGTATTGCGATCCTGTCTTTTGCTATTACGAAAGTTTCTAGCGCACGGGCGATATTGGTAGGCGAGGTAAAGGTGCTCACAGCCTCTAATTTACCGCTTACGATCCTGGCTTTATCCATAGGCAGTCCTGACTCGGGGCAGATCATGGCGCGCATCGTATTTATTGACATCTCCTGGTAAGGCCTGAGCACGTCCCGCGCCTCGGCGCGGTTCATGGGTGTCGGCGTAGGCGTGGGTATTGCGGATGCTGCTACCGTTGTTGGAGGAGCAAGGCCTGTGTGAGGCATGGCCTCAGGTTGTTCCGGGCCGGCAGCTTTTACCACGAGGGCAAGCTGCGCACCTTCTAATTTAAGATCACTAACAAGTCCGTTCAGGTTCTTTACCAATGTTGTGAAGCCCTGCGTCGGTGTATAAGGCATGCTCTTCTCGAGCGCCTCTATTTCCTTCATCTGCTTTGTAAGGCTCTCCATTTTTGTCGGGTCCTGTAACGCGCCTGTCAACGCCGCAAGGTATTGCCTTTCATAATAATTGGACGGCGTCGTCATGGCTGAAGCGCCGCTTGGCAGGGCTACAAATACCCCGAACGCTGAACCAAATATTTCTTTTCCTGTCCTGGAAAGCCTCTTGGATGCGTAACTTATTATGCCGTATATGACCGTGCCGGCAGCTATCGCTGCTACAGCGGTAAACAAAAATTGAGGCGCAAGCCACCAAGTCGATCTTATGGCTTCAGCTCCTATGGCAGGCGTGAAGAGATAAGTGAAACCAAGCGCTCCTATCGAGATTATCGCGGCAAGGCCGAATATTATTGAACGGGAATTAATGACAAGGTTCTCCGTTACAGATGCTATGCTGTCTCTCATCCGGGCCTTTCTTTCGAGGCCCGAGCCGCGGGCAGTCGCCAGTTCTTTACTCAGGACGATATTTGAAGCTATTGAAGCCAGTCCGCTGATCACAAGAGGCGTCAAGCTTGCTAAAGTGACGCCAAGCGCCGGGATAGAAGGCCCTCCGAATAATACCGCCAGGCCGAACAGCGCGGCAAATGTAAGAGCGCCCAACGCTGCGCCCTTCCGTACAAGGTTCTTATCGACAACCTCCACTGCCCTGTTCAACCTCGAGATATAAACTCCCGCTATGAACATTGCCGTAATGATGCCCAACGACAGGCCGAATACCGCAAGCGAATTGCTCATTTGCAGCGCGAACGTAAGGCCCATTAGTCCGACCAACACTCTAGTGCCGGTATAAGTCATCCTTTTAAACCTGGTAGGCGGAACGCTTGGCGCTTCTTTAAGGCTTGATTTATTCAACACTATATAGACAGCGCCGGAAACAAAGCTTACAAGGCTCGTAATGGCTGCTACCGGCAGCGCCTGAAAACTTACAGCTCCTATCGCAATAGTGATCATCGGATATGCTATTGCCGCAATGATCAATGCGCCCGACATTACAGGCCCTATGAACGTAACGGCAAGCAGGAAAGTATTCACGATATATTTTGCGAATAATAATATCTTGCTGCCTTCAACACTACCGCCTTTGGCAAGCGTTTCTACGTCTATACGGGCTTTTTCGACTCCCGATATCCTGTTTATATAAGGTTTGAGATAGATCATTAATATCATGGCTGACAACGCCAGGAGGCCTATGCCGAATGTCGGCACAGTTGATAAGGATACCATTAAAGAATTTGCCGCTTTTAATACCCATCCCAGGATCTCAAGTTTATAAAGAGCGAATGCTATGCCGGGTATCGCTGCTAGTGAAGCTATTCTCACAAAATTATCCCGCAGGAAATCCCTGACCGCCTGCAGGCGGCTGCTGAGTTTTGGCGCGATCTCCGGACCGGCAGCCCGGCCACTCGCTGGAGGTTCTCCGGTAGGCGGTATGCCCGCTTTCTCAAGTGCGGCCTCAATAGCGCGCGCCTGTTCCCTAACAGACGCATCCATGTGTGCACGATACAAGATCTCTAGATTCGCCAGGTCCTGCACTTTCTGGTTTATATTTGCTATCTGTCCGGTCAGCTCGTTCGCCTTCATTATGTCGGATATCTGTCTTCGCCTTGTTTCAAGTTCAGTAATAAATTTACCTACCCTCTGGTTAAGCATGAAAAGGAGGACTTCCCGTAGATTGCGGCGTATTTCATAGTCGCCCAGCCGGCTAATGGCTGCCCCTGAATCCGGCAGGACACGCCGTAGATAACCGTCAAAGTCGCCAAGTATTGCTTCGCGTATTTTAATAAAATCCCAGATCTTTCCGCTGACCTTCTCTTCAAAACCGCTCTGGATCTTGGAATTGGATATGAAATGCGATTTTATCTGTTCCCTGAATTTATTAAGCACCCCTTCAAGTTCGGCGCGTTCCTCAGGCCTTAACTCATCCGGGTTCCTTCTGCCGTATCTGGTTATCAGTCTCGTTAAAACGCCTTTTGTTTCGGCAAGCGTAGCAGCATACTTGATAAAAATATGATCCTCGAGCGAAATAAAGGCTTCCCACGCGCCCGGGTCGCCTCGGCGCGCTACACGGCCCCTGAACTGGAAATCAAAGGCTTCAAATTCATCAAAATAGGTCGCGATAGCATATAACCCGCCCTTTTCCCTCAATGCTTCGCTTAAGCCTATATCTATACCTCTATTAGCTATATTTGTTACGATGGTTATTTTCCCCGGCTTGCCCGCAGCCTGAAGCGTTTTTCCTATATTACCTATGGTCAACGCCGTTATCATGAGGATATCATTGCCATGTACGCCTGCGGCTGTCAGGCTTCTCTTCAGCCTGTTAGCTTCAGCTTCATTTTCCGCCTTAACGATAGAGGAGCCCTGTTCTGCGTGGATGGCCAGGATACGTTTCATGTAGGCCCCTTCCTTTGACGCAGAATCAAGGAATGCATTTGTAGGCCTGTCCTCTCTGATAGTAGGCTGCGCAACAGGCGCAACCGTATCTTTATTGTAGATCTCTTTTATGAATTCAGGGTCAATGGTGCCGCTGGCCCCGGCAAAATCTTCTATTATATTGGTATCGCCAAGGAAAGACCTTATTGTTGTGCTTATAGTCGTATAAGTTTCGACCGTCATCTTACTAATGCTTTCTTTCGCTTCTACCGCCTGATGAAGGCCTCCGCCCAATACCATACCTTCTTTCTTGTCATGAGTGTAATCGCCGAGAAGGATTATCTTGCCGTTCTCAACAAGATATTCATGGACGCCTTTTCCTCTTGCTTCTCCCGCCTCTACTCTTGTATAAAATATATGCGCCTTTAGCGCCGTAACAATGTATTCTTCACCCAACTGGTCTACTAATGCAGCGAGATCGTCGTGGCCCTTAAGGCGCGCCCTTAAAAGCTTCATTATTCCCCTCTTGTCGAGGAGCGTTATAGACTCTTGCGTATCATCTTTTAAGTATAAGGACCTGTCGTCCAGGATCTCCTCTATGACCAGGTCATTCACTATATGACGAAGCTCGTTCCTGCGGCCTGCATCCGGCAACTGTGTTCCGCCTGATACTACGAACGGTATGTGGAACTCATAGATAAGCGGCTGGTCGACCTCATCCATAAGCAGATAATATTTTTTCCGGCTCATTATACGTTCTGAGAGGTCCAGGACCAGGAGTTCCTGGTTGTACCTGTGAACGAACGTCTGCAGCTCTCCGTATATAACCTCGGCCTTCACATAGACATCTTCAGCGGACACTTTCGTCGACACAAGGGTTCCCTTCGTATCATATGAATATATATACCCTATATCCTTACCGCCTTCCCTTGCCACGTATCCTACCTTCACACCTAACGCACCCAGGATGGATGCCGCATCCCTGGCATCAGATTCCAGTTTGGCAAGCGGGACAGTTATAAGTACGCCTTTTTTATCAGCGCCGGCTACCCTTGACCTAAGTGCGTTTATGAATGCCGCGGCTTCGATCGTTACGGTTTTACCGCCTCCCGTCCTTAATTCAAGCATGTTGCCGTTTATAAGCGCTTTTGTGCCGCCGCGCTGTGATTCACGATCCAGGTGGAAACCTTTGATCGCAAACACGACATCATCTATAAGGTCCAGGGCGTCTTCTGTTATATCTTTCCCTGCCCTCATATCTTCCAGCAGTTTTTCAACTGCGGCTAAACGGTCTGTTGTCGGGCGCTGGCTTGTAGCAGGCGCTTCGACTGGCTGCGGCGCTTCGACTGGCGCTTCTACTGCGGGCGTTACTGCAGGGGCTACTTCAACAGGCGCTTCTTCTTTTGCAGGCTCTTCCGCAACAGGCTCTTCTACTGCAGGCGCTTCTTCTTTTGCAGGCTCTTCCCCAGCGGGTACTTCTACCGGAGGAGCTTCAACAGCAGGCGCTTCTGTCACAGGCGCCTCTTCCTTTGCAGGAACCTCTACCGGTTGTGGCGCCGTCACTGCAGGAGCAACCTCGGCTAAAGCAGCTTTTTGTGCGCCATATCCTGCTGCTACCCTTACCCTTACATCTTTCCTGCGCAGATCCAGCGACAGGCCTTTCAGCTCATCGCCCCAATCGCGGGCAAACGCCCTTTTGGCGTATTTAGACACTAATAGAGGCAAACGCCTGTTAAATTCATCCTGGGATATCTGGTCCTGTCTTACTCTTTCGAGCAATACTTCATACTCGGATGTCATGTGTGTAAAATTTGCGTTATTTATTGCCGGGTCATTTTTGAGAAAATCGAGGTAGGCATGCCTTTCGGCCTGTGTTACTTTATCGCTATATAGATATTCCAATACCTTACTTACTACAAATACCTCTTCGTAGAATTCTTTTTCTTTAAGGGGAATTCCTTCGCGCGCCCTGTGGCCTCGTAAAAGGTCGTGGAGCCTTTCATGATAAATTGATAAGGTCACTGCCAGGACATTGTCCAACGCTACTTCATCCAGATCTATCCCGCTGGTTTTAAAAGCTGCCAGTTCGGGCATGTTCTGCATTATCCTGACATTGCCTTCTGTTAATTCCGGATCATCCCCTTTAAGATCCGCATTGAACCTTTCTAAGCCTTTCCTTAAAAAGTCGAGCTGTTCGGAAGACAGGTCGGATTTTGCAACTTCCGTTGCTTCCACTTTCGGCTTTCTTAACTTGATGAATTCCCTTCTCCAATCATCTCTTCTTCGATCTCTGCTTCTATAATCTCTTCTTCGGTAAGAGGGCCTTACTTCTTCCTCGCCGAATTTCTCGCGTATCCATCGCCCTAACCTGGTATTTCTTATGAGAAGCCATAGAGGAAGTAATACGGTAAAGACCCATGTGGCTACACTCACTACCATGAAAAAGAAACGCTGATCCAGATAGCTGCTCCCGTCAAAATGCACATTCATCATAAAATGATTTTGCAAAAATTTGCCCATCTCTCCAAAAGAATCAGCCTCATATACGGGAACCATGTCGAACAGATGGCGCGGAATGTCCCTTATATATCCTAACGTTCTCAGGTAGAGCTGCCATAGATTGCGCGGATAAGTCTTAGCATGCTGGGCTTCGTGGATCAATACGGCAGCCGTGTTAATATGGTCTCCGCTCCTTCTTAAGTTATCATTTACAAAGATCCTTCCTCCGGGTTTACCTGCGGAAATAAGCCCCATGTACCTGTCTCCCCGGAACGCGCCCGTAAAGTCACTTGTCGGGACATATACTATAGGCATTTTGTTATTTGCCAGGAAATCGTATTCTCCTCTCTCAAGGGCCATTAAAACAAAAAGCGCTTTTTGCATTTCTTCTACAGGCGTGCCGTCTTCATTCTTCTTATCCGTTATGTATTTTGGCAATGTACTTTTATCTATGGCCGGCCACAACTCATCTACTATGTTATTTATGTTGTCTATACGCCTTTGCGGCAATCCGCTGTCTTCAATATCATATCTTTTTAACTGGCCCCGTTGATAATACACATTGTCTATGACCATCGGCTCGCCTATAGCGGCCATCTTCTTTTCGGTTTCTCTTAAATAGTCGTCTATCTGTGTCCTAAGGACGCCCGCCGCTGACTCTGCGTCTATTAACTTTGGAGCCTCTTTTTGTATGCTTACGACCGGCGCTTTCTGCTGTGCCGGCGCCTGTTTTGCAACTGCCGTGACCTTTACCGGCTGGCCTAAACCCGCTGCCTTGGCAGCTGAAATATTTAGCGGAAGACCCATGTTAAGGACCACTACTACCGCTAAAATCATAAGGATCTTCGTGCCGCCTAAAAATTTGATCACTTTGCTTAATAAAGACGGGCCTTCGCGTGCTTTTTCTTTTAACGGTGCAGCTGGAGGCGCTTCTATTCCGAGATATTGCCCCCTGTTCCTTTCCAGCAGTCTTTTGAGATAAGAAAAACCATATGATATTCCGGCCATAAGTAACAACATCCCGATAAAGGCTGCGCAAAGAATAGTAGTAAATGAGCTCTGTTCTACCTCGACTTTCGTGAAAGTTGCGTCAGGATTAACTTTATATTGGGCTATTGCATCACCCATTATGCCTTCTCCGGCCAGCACTTTAACTACAGGTTCCCCGTTTTCCTTATAAAACACATCTATAGCTATGCCTATCTGATCATACCGATGCTGCCTGACGACATTCCGGAATTGCGTATCCCTTAAAAAATTCTCTACTCTCATAGAAAATTTGTGCACAACCCGCCCTTTTTCATCTACACGATCACCGCCGCTATAAACGGCAAGAACTGTAACATCCTGGGGACGTACCCCATGTTCTCGCATAACGCTTAGGACGTCGTCTATTTTTATCTTGGTCGATCTTTCGTTCGGCATAATATGGGCAACAAGGAATTCGTCTTTAAGAGGTATGATGAGAGCTACGCACTGGCCGGATCTTACGGTATTAGTCCCAAGTCTCCTGCCTATCGAATAGGTGTCTTCGGTAACCAAATGATCTGGGCTGACATAGCGTAAAATAGAAGGTCCTTGTTTTACCTGCTGTAACGACACAGCAGGCAATGGGGCAGCTGTTTGCATCAAGGCAGTTACCAGTTGAGGTGGAGCAAATTCTGCTGCTGCGGCTTTGGAAATCCCGGCCGGCCGGCCAAAAGTGACAAGCACCACGATCGCCAGGATCACCAACAGTTTTGGGCCGCCTAAAAACTTGGTTATTCTATTTAATAAAGACGGGCCTTCGCGCGCTTTTTCTGCTGATGGGGCAGCTGTAGCTGCAGGTTTTGGCGCAACCGGTAATTCCGGTGCGAGTCCTTTTTCACCTGCGGGGACTTGTTCCCCGATCGTAGCTCCTGCTCCTAACTGCTCGGAAATACGGAGCCAGTCCCCTCTTGCTATAGATTCATCGAGCGCCTTCAGGTTATTTAAACTACCATCTATCGCACTGATGATCCTGTCTTCGGTAATATCCGGATTATTTGCGGTAAGCCAGTATATTGCCTTGGCGATACCTTCCAGGAACCATGCCCTGTAGGCCTCCGGAAGAGAATTGAGTTCTTCGGCTGTTAATTTTACAGAAGCGGTTTCTTGATAAATCTTCAGATAGTTGATCAAGTCGTCAAAATTAGCCGGCGCTGTTCCCCAGCTGACATTTATACTGCCATTGGCAATATCCAGTATTCTGGAAGCGGTCCGCGCATAGTCAAAATCTATTACTCCAGAAACGGTATCTCCTGTAAAAAGGATATTATTTGGATTATAATCGCCGTGAACAAGGACCTGCGGAAGACTGCTGTAACCTGCAAGAGGCGCATTTTCTGAAAGCCTGGATAATTCTGTTTCGAAGAAGGTTAAATTAGCGGATAATAACTCATAAGCACGACTGTATCTGTCCGGCACATCGGGCAGGCCGTCCCTGGCCCTGTGTAATTGAGCTATCATGCGAGCAGGGTTCGAAAGGTCTGCAAGAGGATAAGGCCTTTCTGAGTCATCCAGATTACGGCCGGCTGGCGCTATATCCTTTACGGCATTATGATATAGGGCCTGAGCCTTCGCAACATTGACAAGCTTCTGACCGGTAATATTGCCCCATGATGCCCTGCTTCCGTCTTTATACTCATATAGTTTATAGAGAACTGAATCTTTTTCGACAAAAGGTCTGTTGCTGCTGGCCCTATGTAATACAGGGGTAAGCATAAAACCGTGATCTTTTAAGTTTTCCAGTAAGGAGGCCTCCCATTCTATTGAATCCGCCCTGTTCCTCAGGGTGCTCCTTACAAGAACGAATTTTCCTTTTTCAGTTTCTATTAATACAGGCTGCGTTGCGGCTTCTCCGGATTCAAGAACTGTTAGTTTTAATATCGGCCCCTTACCATATTCTGCAAAGATCTCACTGACTTCAGGGAGCGGCTCTGCTCCAAGTATAACATCAACGAGATGCGAATAATCGGCTGTGCTTACCACTTCTCCCGGACGCGCAAAAGAGCCTGCGTCTACAAGGATTACATGGCTACCGTTCTGAACAAGGAAATTATCCGAATTTGTATCCCAAAGCCTGAAGCCGGTCTCGCGCTCAATATTATTTAAAAGTTCCATCATCTGCGATCGCACAGTATCTTTAATCGCCGGATTTGCACTAATCGCATCTCTTGCCTTGACCGCTTCTATGCATTTTGTCATTACAGCTATACATTTCCCATTTTTGTCCAGTACGGATCCGCGATATTCCACAACCCTGCCCTTGAATTTATCTTTTAACGCAGCCAGCACTTCAGCGTCTCTTTCTATCATCCCGGTAGCCGGAGCTTCTGGGCCCAGGATGCCTCCTACAAGCTTGACAACCCTTACATCACCGTTTATCTTGACCACATAGACATTGGAATAAAAACCTTCGGATACGAATACGTATTTGAGTGGCTTTTCCCAGCGGTCGGCCAGTTGTTTCGGCATATCTTTTTTTGTCACTTCCTGCAGTACGATCCCCTGTCTTTCGAGTTCCTCGACTAATTTTTCTATTGCCGGCGCGCCTTCTAAGCCCGTCTTTATTGGAGCCGGCGCAGCGGATACAGCCTCTTCCCTGATGGCAGCATTGACCCTGCCTTTCAAAGATTCCAGCGCCACGTCTACCTCGGTATCTCCCTTGAATGCACCGACACCCTTGCCGAATGCTTCCAGCCTTGCTATTACATATTCCTTGGTTACGGTCGCCTTGCTGTCGAATCTGGCCCTTTCCAATACAGCATTGAAACCTTCCTTGTTTAAATATTCTATAAGCGAGGTCTTTTCTAAAAGCTGTATCCTTTTTTCGAGGGCTTCTATCCTGCTGACTTCAGCCTTGGACGCGCCTTTTCTCCTCTCCAGGACTTCTTTTGCGGCACGCGACCTTGCTATCTCCTGGACCGTTGGTACATTAACTCCTATCTCGTCGCCATCCACCACTACCTTTAACTGGTTCTCTCCTATTGAAACGATCGCAAATCCCGTGGCGCCTTCTTTCACAATATCGATCTCGGTAGCTTTTATAAGGTCATCGAGCTCTTTCCTGGTAGCAAGCCCATGTTTACCTTCTATGCCCAATTGCCGCTGGCGGGCTTCAAAGGCATCCAGCCAAAGGCTGGCTACGCTCTTCTCATCCTGCCCTTTCAGCTTTGCCTGCGCCATGGCCACCAGCACCATCTCTTCCAGGAACCTGCGTATATCAACAGCGTTCTTAAAATTATCTTCGCTTGCAAATAAGGAAGTTGTGGCTAAATAATGGGTGCCGGACTCGAGCAATTTCTCATAAGGCTCTTTTTTATTCGTAAGTATCGCGACGTATGGGCGTTCGCCTTTGGATGAGTCAAACTTAGGCAGGATAACTATGTAAGAGGTCTCTTTCTGTTTCAGGATGTTCGTAATGCCTTTTGTGTGATAACCTCCCGTAACCAAAGCGGCAACGGATTTGCCTTCTTTTTGCATCTTACTGACAGTATTGGCTATCATGGCAGAATTTCTCTCTTCAGCGGTCCTGTAGAATTTGAGAGCGGCAGGTATATTATCCAATATTGCGCTAAGATCGTAATTGCCATCTATGGTAACATCGTATTTTAACGACGCCTGCTTAATGAAATCCGATATCTGGCCGGCTTTTAAGGTTTCTGCTTCTTTGACAAGTTCATCAAGATCGCCGTTTGTCAGCTTAAGCTCATAGAGGTCCCTTACGAGAGAGACAAATCTGCTGATCCTGTTCAGCTTACGCTGATAATCGTTCCTGAACATCTTTTCTTTTATCGAGTCCTCGAACCTCCTGACCTCTTCGAATATTTCGAGCATGTCGATGGACTCGTAAAGAGTTATATACTCCGTATAGTTTATAAGGCTATTATAAGGCTCGGGGTCTACGCCGTATCGCGACGCCAGCTCCTGAAGATACACGTAATATTCGCCCTGTGATATCTTGTTCATCTTAAAAGAGAGGCTCTTCAAAACCAGTTGTTCAAGGTCTTGCTTGAGCATCTTTTTGCTTAAAACATCTATCAACGCATCTCTCTCTTTATTTGCCTTATTAAAATCTATCTTTTTTTCCAACTTAAGAGATTCGACCAGTTTATTCAGATTTTCATAGCTTCCATAGCTTATACCCTGTTTAGCTGCTAATAGATTAATAAGGTCCCACCTGTCGCTGAAAGCTATCTTGCCATCCTGGTGAAGGACCGAGTTCTTATCAAGCTGCAGCATTTCGCCTGAATATACTTTGCTCTTAAGGCTGTTGAGCATCTTTTCCAGGGTCGATATGTCTTTTTTTGTATCCTCGCTTATCCGGCATATGTTCCTGAACTGCTCGACGTTTTCCAGGTACAGCGGCTTTTCTTCTACGCCATATAGCGCTATTTCCTTATCCGATGATATCGAGAAGAACTCTCCCGCAGAAAGCTTGCCTTTCTTCATCAGATACTTGGCTGTCTTGTTACGGATCGCTTCATCCGGGAAGGATCTTAACACGGATGTATCGATGTAGCCTGATGAACCTTCGATGGCTATAAGCCTTATGTCATAATTAGTTATTAATGAGTCGAGAATGGAAGCAATGGATTCCTGGGCCGCATATGAGGCATGGGCATCCTGGATATTTATGATCGTTCTATCGCCGTTTGAGGAATTGTAGACTTCTTTGGTGACCGCGACATCCTTGGGAATAGATATGCCTCCTTGCGGAGTAACGGCCTGGGGCTTTACAACAAAATTCCCGTTCTGGCCTTTCGACCAAACGGGAGTGCCTCCTTGGGCCCAAACTAAGTCCTGATAAAAGAAACAGACTATTAAAACAAGGGCGATCGTCCGTATCCACTTCTTGTTCCGGGAACTGCGCCAATCCATGATAAGCGATTTTTGGCCAAGTTCCTCGCGAGTGGAGCCGGGCTCCAAAGGAGTAAAATCCGATAATGATTTGTACTGAACCAAATCTCTTCGGTTCTGCCAAGCAAACATTTTTGAGATTACCCTCATAAATGCTATTGTTAATAACTGCCTTTTTCTTTATATTACATCAAAAGTATAACATATATATAATATAGTGTCAATATTAGGTCTTTTACTTTTTTGTGTCTTAACATATACATAACACCTTTGTTTTCAATTAGTTAAGGATATTTATTAATGTCTCATTAGGCCTACAAAAAAGTAGGTATCAATGAGTTGCTAGAATTGCGTGGAAGGGCTTGTTACCATGCTTAAATCTTTTGCTGCTATCCAGCCTGTTTTATTATCAGGTCTTTTTATTTTACACCATTCTTCGTTACAATTGATCACATATACCTTCATGCCTTCATAGAGCGGGAAAATAGACGGCGCGTCTGAGGCCGGTTGCATTCTGGCATCGGTGGTCCTGGAAATTATGATAGCTTCTTTTTCCGCCTCTTTGATCTTATTTGAAAGCGGTATCGCTATAACTATCGTCGCCATAATAAATAAGATCGACAGGCCGCCCAGGGAAAATCTGTGTTTCTTCGCAAACTTTTTCATAATTATCAGGGCTGCGGCCAGAAAGTAACAGATAAAGAATGTTAAAACGGTTTCCTTTAATGAAAAGAAGTTAAATGCGCCATTGAGCAGGGTTATAAGATATGGGCTTTTTGCGATCACATCCCTTTGCCGCATCCGGCTAAGGGCATATCCATAATTGATCCGCACAGCGCTATCCCTGGGAATAAAATACATCGCTCTCTTATAGTTCAATATTGCCTTGCCTACCTGCCCCTTCTCAAGATAACAGTTGGCTATATTATAATAAAGCGCCCCGCTTTTTAAGCCGGACTTCAGCATGGCCTCATATTCGGGAAGCGCCTTATCGCATTCTTCCGCCGCCCGCAAAGAGGGACAAATGCATATACAAATAATAAGAATAACTACGTTATTTTTTATCCAGTTCATCAATGACATATTTAACTTCTTCCAGTGTTTTTTCCATGGCAGCTTCCCCGGATCCGGCAGGCGCATATTTCGCCATGTAACAATCGGAGAATATTTTTTTTATTTTCCCATACAGGTCCTTGCCTAATCCAAAATCTTCCATCCTATCCAGGACTTTTGTCGTAATACCCTCCTCTGGTATTATTGTCCTTTCCCCCAGATACGACTGCATGATATTGAATACGACACTGTAAAATTCTCCCTGCCTTCCCTGTTTTATTAACTCTTCACACTTACTGATACGCGCGCGGGCTTTTTTTGACGCCCTGAGCATTGCCGCATAACGCGGATTTGCTTCGAGAAAGTCCAACCTTCTCTTTATAATAGATGCTGCCAGTAAAACCAGGATGGGCATGACAATAAGGGGTAACAACATTTTATTGCGGTAAAACCTCATATTATACCTGCCGAGCGGCCCATAAGACGTTTTTTGCGGAACCATGGCTAATTTTTCCTGTTCTCTGGGCTTCTCTTTTACAGGTGCTTCAGACGCATTAAAAACAAAGGGTTGTGTTTCAAGGGTGATTTTCCTGCTTCCCGACGGGCCAACGAACTTTTCATAAAACCATGTATTTTCATTCAGGGGCGGCACTGCAACCGAAGCGCTTTTGTCCGGTATGACTACTTCCATAGTCGCTTCTACAGGATTTAATGTGTACGTTCCCGGCGTCACTGCGACCAGCGAGGACTTATATTCCAGAACAATGTATTTAACACCTTCCTTGTCTATATTACTTATGGTCTTATCGCTGAATTTCCTGACTATGAGATCCTTGCTAGCTTTTTGCTGAAGCGATATATTCTCTATGTCGAGCCAATCGGTAAACAGCATAACTTTTATTGGGATCTCTTCATTTACATGTATATCTTTTTTGGGGACCTCAATCACCAGATAAATATGTTTTGAAATATCGTCCCCGGGTTTTATTTC
>CAZHPY010000020.1:0-22172 GCA_964534705.1 uncultured Planctomycetia bacterium
CACCGGACGCGCTTCCGATCGTCAATTCGCGCTTCAGGAACGTCGAGTCGTCACCCATAGGAGTTGGCTATAACTTTATCAAATGGTACGTTCCGAAAGGCGAGCAGAGATATAAGTAGAGCATAGTTGAGAGTTGGGAGTAGGGAGTTGAGAGTAGTGAGTTGGAGACAAAGAGACAGCTGCAGTTAGTAGACAGTTGGAAACAAGAGACAATTAAAGCGTAGTTGAGAGGTGAGGTTAGGGATTTAGTTGTAAGCACAGGCGGTGAACGAAAAGTGAACCGCCTGGGCTCAAGAGACTGTCTATGGGAAATTTTTTGGGTGACGCTGTGAAAACCTTTTCGAAGTATGGGGCGAGCTAATGGGATGGGGGTGCCGCCGCTTAGGATTATGAGCTCATCGCTTATACATTTTATCTTATAGTAGGGGATGGAGCTAATCCTGGCGGCATATAGATACCCCGCCTATAAAAACAGTCTATTGTAAACCCCATTGCGAGCCCCTAGAAAGAAAAGGTTGAACAGCGGCAGGACCCGAAAAATTTATTTATACGGTATGTAGCCAAGTCAAAGGTTAAGTTATTATGCTTAAATACGTTATTAAAAGATTGCTGAGTCTGATACCAACACTGATCGGGATTACGCTCATATCATTTTTCGTTATTCATCTTGCACCGGGTAAGCCCACTGACGTTGAAACCAGTATGAATCCGAAGGTGTCGTATGAGGCAAGGATGCGGCTCGAGAAGCTCTATGGGCTCGACAAGCCGTTGCATGTCCAATACTTTGAGTGGCTGAGGAGATCCGTGACGCTCGACTTCGGCCGCTCGTATCTTGATGATAGGAAAGTCTCGGCTAAGATCGCCGAGCGTATCCCCATAACGCTTCTCATAAATTTTTCAGCCATTATCCTGACGCTGGCGATAGGCATTCCTTTGGGGGTGTCGTCTGCAATAAACCGCGGAAAATTCTCGGATAAATTTGCCACCGTATTTGTCTTCATAGGATTTTCTGTGCCTGAATTCTGGCTCGCGCTCTTACTTATGAACCTATTCTGTATAACTCTCGGATGGTTGCCAGTATCGGGCATAGTATCCCTGGATTTCGATAACTTCGGAGTATTTGCCAGGATATTCGATATAGCAAGGCACCTTATGCTGCCCGTTGCCATATCAACGTTCGGGAGCCTGGCAGTTATCTCACGCTATATGCGTACAGAGATGATAGGCATAATGGAACAGGACTATATAAGGATGGCCAGGGCCAAAGGGTTGGATGAAAGAACTGTAATATATAAACACGCCCTGAAAAACGCTCTTTTACCCATAGTGACAATACTCGGACTTTCAGTCCCGGGCCTGATAGGAGGCAGCGTCATATTCGAATCTATATTCGCGATCCCGGGTATGGGCAGGCTTTTTTATGAATCTGTCATGGCCCGCGATTATCCGGTCATAATGGGTGTCTTGTCGATCGGCGCGCTTTTGACCTTGCTGGGAAATTTCATGGCTGATATTGCTTATTCCTATGTTGATCCCAGGATAAGGGTAGCGAAGGAAAAATATCAATGAACGAATTCATGAATAATAAGCTCGCAGTGGCCGCCGCATATTTTATCTTACTTATATTTCTGGCTGCCTTGTTTGCGCCCGCCATAGCGTCCCAGGACCCCGCTTTTACAGATTCCAAATCTGTCCTTACCCCGCCGTCAGATGAGCATATTTTCGGGACCGACAGGCTTGGCAGGGACATATTCGCCAGGATAATTTACGGGTCAAGGATATCCTTGTCAATAGGGTTTGTCGCCGTAGGCATCGCGGTCCTTATCGGGATAATCTTTGGCGCTGCCGCCGGGTATTATGGCGGAAAATTAGACGCGATCCTGATGAGATTTGTTGATCTGATGCTGTGCTTTCCCACGATATTCCTTATACTGGCGGTAATAGCGCTACTGGAGCCGTCTATATTCAATATAATGGTCATCATAGGCGCGACAAGCTGGATGGGGGTAGCGCGCCTTGTCCGCGCGCAAGTGCTTACTCTTAAAGAGAGGGATTTTATCGCGGCCTCGAAGGTCATGGGCGCGTCAGATTCGTGGATAATCTTTAAGCATCTCATACCAAATGCCATAGGGCCCGTTTTAGTGAGCGCTACGCTCGGCGTAGGAAATGCGATACTCACGGAATCAGCGCTGAGCTTTCTGGGCATAGGAGTTCAGCCGCCGACTCCCAGCTGGGGAAATATCCTGATGGACGGCCGCTCAACGCTGGGTGTGGCATGGTGGCTTACGATATTCCCCGGGCTGTTCATATTATTTACGGTCCTTTCTTATAATGTAGTCGGTGAAACGCTGAGAGATGTCATGGAGCCAAGGCTAAAACAATGAACATTTTGGAAGTGAAAGACCTGAGGACTTATTTTTATACCTATTACGGAGTGGTCAAGCCGGTAGACGGGGTAAGCTTCAACATACAAAAGAACAAGGTCTTCGGCATAGTCGGTGAATCCGGGTCAGGGAAGACCCTGGCAGCGCTCTCGATACTTAAGCTTGTGCCTTTCCCGGGGATGATCGAGGACGGCCAGGCAATATTTAACGGGATAAACCTGCTGGACGCGGATGGGGAAGCCCTTAGGAGCATAAGAGGCTCAAAGATCTCGTTTGTATTCCAGGAACCGGGGAGTTGTTTTAATCCTGTTTTTACGATGGGTGAACAGATGATCGAAGCGATCCTTGCCCACCATGACATCGATAAGAAAGAGGCTGAAAGAAGGGCGCTCCACTATCTGGAGAAGGCGCGTATAAGCGAGCCCGACAGGATATTCTATGCCTACCCTCATCAGCTGTCCGGCGGGACAAAACAGCGCACTGCCATAGCCATGGCCCTTGTTAATTCTCCGGAGCTGGTAATACTGGATGAGCCGACCACTGCGCTGGACGTCACCATACAGGCGCAGATACTGGACATGCTGGAAGAGCTGATCCGCAAAGAAGATCTTTCTGTCCTGTTCATAAGCCACGATTTCAGGGTAATAGGGAGGATGTGTGATACTGTTGCCGTAATGCACAATGGGCGTATTGTCGAAAGCGGCGACGTTAAAGAGGTTTTGACCTATCCAAAGGCGGAATATACTGCTTCGCTGCTGGATTCAGTGAAGGCGTTATCATGAGAATAATAAGGTGCGTGGATGTAAAAAAATATTTCAGCGGCAGGACCGGGGTGGTAAAGGCGGTAGACGGCGTATCTTTGGATATACATAAAGGGGATACTTACGGGCTTGTAGGTGAATCCGGATGCGGCAAGACGACGCTCGGCAAGATCATCCTGGGGATATTGAAACCGGATTCAGGCAGTATCATAATCGCTACGGATAACATGCAGGCAATATTCCAGGATCCGCATAACAGCCTTGATCCAAGGATGAGGATATTCGATATACTGGCAGAGGGCCTGGTGATCCGCGGGGCGGGCACCAGGGGCGGAGGCCAATTCTATATAAGGCGGCGCGTAGAAAACATCCTGGATCTGATAAAACTGCCCAAGGATGCCCTGAAAAAATACCCGCACCAGTTTTCCGGAGGAGAGCGGCAGAGGATAGCCATAGGCCGCGCCGTTATTACAAATCCTGAATTTATCGTATGCGACGAGCCTGTTTCCAGCCTGGATGTTACGATACAGCTGAGCATACTGAATCTTCTCAAGGATATACAAAAAACTTTTTCTATTACCTATCTGTTCATCAGCCACGACCTGAAAGTCGTTAAATTTATGTGTAACAAGATCGCCGTAATGCATTCCGGGCATATCATCGAATCCGGGAACGCGGCCGATATATATGAGCGCCCCTCGCAAGGCTATACTAAGACCTTGTTATCCTCAGCCTTTTATGATACTATAAAAAAATAATGGGAAATACAGCCTCCAGAAAAAGCATAAAAGTAAAGATCTTAAGCATAGTATTCCTCTCTATTTTCGTAATAACCGCTATCCTCGGATATCTTTCGTTCACGTTCAGCAAGGAGCGCCTTATAACGATGCTTTCAGATTCCGCGTGCGGGATAGCCGCTACGACTTCCGGTTTTATCAAGCCCGAAGATATATTCCTGATCCGTCTGTATTCAGACCAGATAAAAGATCACTACATGTCATCAAGCTCCCTGACCTTTTCGCATGTCTACAAGAAGATGGTCGGGACAAACGGTATTTCTCCCGAGAACAGGTTTAATGATGCGCTGGCCGCATATGTAGGATACAAGGACCTGCTTACCAATATAAAGAAGATGAACGAGATAGACAGTCCTATAAACATTTATATTGCCGATAAGGAGGGGTTGCACCTCGTCCTGACAACGGAAAATATATTATTAACGAATGCGACCTATTCCATGAGGCAGGAATGCGAAAGGGCCCTGTCCGAAAAAACGGCGCAGTCCACAACGCTATACCGGGATAAAGACGGTACGTGGATATCGGCTTATGCGCCTGTTCCTTCGGTATATTCTGACAGTGAAGGCATACTCGTTGAGATAAGTTACAAGGTAGATTCTTTTATATCAAGATTACGCAGGGAGCTTGCCATAATCCTGCTGGTATGCCTGGCAGGTTTCCTGATAACGGCGTCGATAGCCTATAACCTTGTCTCAAAACTCGTTTCAGCCATACAGAAGCTTGATAAAATGGCGAAGGAACTCGAGAATGAGAATTATTATTTGCCTATAGACGTGAAAAGCAATGATGAGATAGGCCACCTGGCCGACACGTTTGAAAAGTTAAGGCTTTCCATGGCTGAGAAGATAGACGAGCTAAAGCTCTCGATAGTCCGTGAAAAGAGGGCGCATCTTGAGTCGGTCATTGCCCTGACGAACGCCATTGAAATGAGGGACCCCTATACCAAGGAACATCTTAGCAGGGTAATGAAGTATGCCTTGCTGATAGCCAAAGAGATGTGCCTGACCGGAGATGAAATGGTCGAATTGAAATATGCGTGTTTTTTGCATGATGTAGGGAAGATATACATAGAAACAGACATATTGAAAAAGAAAAAACTGGAACCGGGCGAAATGGAGCAGATAAAGATGCACTCGGAGAAAGGCGCCAAAATAATAGAGGGTATAAAATTCCTGGAAGGAGTGAAGGAGGCGGTGTTCTGCCATCAGGAGCGCTATGACGGTAAAGGCTATCCTAAAGGGCTTAAAGGGGAGGAGATACCGATCCTGGCCAGGATAGTATCTGTGGCGGATGCCTTTGATGCAATGACATCCGACAGGCCATACAAGAAAAAGATGAACTTTCAGGAGGCAATGGATGAGATCGAAAATAACGCAGGGACCCAATTCGACCCTAAAGTGGCGAGCGCTTTTTTAAAATACAGGAAGAGCATAGAAACCATTGCCAAAAAACATTTCGACGGCCTTTAAAAATCCCCTTGCTAAGAACCGCATTTTAAATTATAATAATTGACTCTATAAATATTGGTATAATAAAAGGAAAATCATGATACGAAAAGCAACCGTAAATGACGTAAAGAAGATTCAAAAGCTGGTTAATTATTACGCCAAGCGCGAACGCATGCTCCCCAGGTCATTGAACGAGCTTTATGAGAATATAAGGGATTTCTTTATTTATACCGAAGGCGGCAAGGTGCTGGGGTGCTGCGCGCTGCACATAGACTGGGAAGACCTGGCTGAGATAAAAAGCCTGGCAGTTTTAAGTTCAAAAGGCGGTAAGGGTATAGGTACAAAGCTGCTTGACCAGTGCATGAAGGATGCGAAGGTGCTGAAAGTGCGCAAAGTATTCGCCCTTACCTATGTGCCGGAATTTTTTGAGAAGTTCGGGTTTAAAATAGTGGATAAAAAGGAGTTGCCCCATAAGATATGGAGCGAATGCATACGGTGCATGTATTTCCCGGGATGCAAAGAGATAGCAATGGTAAAGGAACTTTAATACAGAAGGATTGCCGACGTGCCATATACAATTAGCGAAAAGATCCTATTGAAGCATACGAAGACGAAAGAGACACATCCCGGTGAGTTCATAAGCGCCAAAGTTGATATATGCCTTGGCAATGACATTACTGCGCCGTTCGCCATAGAGGAATTTGAGCGCCTTGGCTATAAAGATGTATTCGACAGGAAAAAAATAGTTCTTGTCCCTGACCATTTTGCTCCGGCCAAGGATATGAAGAGCGCAAACCAATGCAAAGTATTGTCGAATTTTGCTAAAAAATACGGCATAACAAATTATTTTGAAGTAGGCAGGATGGGCATAGAGCACGTGCTCCTTCCTGAAATGGGCCTTGTTGTCCCGGGCGACCTTGTTATAGGCGCGGATTCCCATACCTGTACGTACGGCGCGTTGGGCGCGTTCTCGACAGGCATAGGGTCTACGGACCTGGCCGCGGCATTTGCTACCGGCGAATGCTGGTTCAAGGTTCCGGAATCGATAAAATTCGTTTTTTCAGGAAAGCTGAACAAATGGGTAGGGGGCAAAGACCTCATTCTTTACATAATAGGCAGGATAGGTGTGGATGGGGCCAGATATAGATCGATGGAGTTCTGCGGCCCTGCTATTGAGTCGCTGCCGATGGATGACAGGCTGACAATGTGCAACATGGCTATAGAGGCGGGAGGTAAGAACGGGATAATAGCGCCGGATAAAATTACGAAAAAATTCGTTAAAGGAGCGCTTAGTTTTGGCAGATCCCACGGGATATCCAAAAAGAGCTCGCCCAAATTTTACTTTAGCGACCCGGATGCCATTTATGCCGCAGTTTATGAATATGATGCGCGCAAGATAGAGCCGTTGGTGGCCTGTCCGCATTTGCCGAGCAATGTTAAACCGGTAAGCGAATTAGGCGGCGTGAACGTAGACCAGGTGGTGATAGGATCGTGCACTAACGGCAGGATGTCGGACCTGAGGCTTGCAGCAAAGATATTGCGCGGTAAAAAGGTCAGATCAAACGTAAGGCTTATAGTCATACCCGGGACCCAGCATGTGTATCTGGAAGCGGTCCAGGAAGGGCTGGCAAAGATCTTTATCGAGGCGGGCGGTGTATTCTCAACGCCTACATGCGGCCCATGCCTGGGAGGGCACGTAGGGATACTGGCTGCCGGAGAGAAAGCCATTTCGACAACGAACAGGAATTTTATAGGCAGGATGGGGGATCCCACCAGCGAGGTGTATCTTTCCAATCCGGCTGTAGCGGCCGCCAGCGCTATCAAGGGCTCGATCGCTCATCCGGAAGAGGTTTTGTAAACCGTAGGTTATTAAGAGGGTATTTATCATGATCAAAGGTAAGGTGTTTAAATTCGGCAATGATATAAATACGGATGATATAATCGCCGCTAAGTACCTGAATACAACGGATAGGGCGGAGCTTGCCAGCCATTGCATGGAGCACATAGACAAGGAGTTTGCAAAAAAGGTAAGGCCGGGCGATATCATGGTAGCGGGAAAGAATTTTGGTTGTGGTTCCTCGCGAGAGCATGCTCCGATAGCGATAAAAGCAGCAGGAGTATCATGCGTTATTGCTGAGAATTTTGCCAGGATATTTTTCAGGAACAGCATAAATATCGGCCTTCCGATAATAGAATGCGAAGAGGCGTCTAAAAGGATAAGGGCGTCCGATGTAGTTACGGTCGACACTGTAAAGGGCGTCATAAAGAACCTGACAAGAAAAGAAAGTTATAGTTTTGAGAAGTATCCGTCTTTTATGCAGAAGATAATTAGTGCCGGTGGACGGATGGCGCAAGTGAGAAAACAATTGGATTAGTATTGAGTATAGAGTATTGTGTATTAAGCAAAAAAATCAAACGCAATACTCAATACCCAATACGCAATACTAAAACATGGGGGTTTGCAAGTGGTTAACAAGAGACACTACAAGATAGCAGTTATAGGCGGAGATGGGACAGGCCCGGAAGTAATAAGAGAAGGCCTGAAAGTACTGGAAGCTGCATCAAAAAAATTCGGGTTTAAATATTCCAACACGATGTTCGACTACGGCGGCGAAAGATACCTTAAGACGGGCAAGATCATCTCAGACAAAGAGGTGAAGGACCTGAAGAAGTTCGATGCCATATATCTGGGCGCGGTCGGTCATCCGGACGTAAAACCCGGTATATTGGAACAGGGGCTGCTTTTAAAGTTGAGATTCGGCCTGGACCAGTATATAAATTTAAGGCCCATAAAACTGTATAATTCCGATTTCTGTCCTATAAAGGATAAAAAACCGGAGGATATAGATCTGGTCGTTGTCAGGGAAAATTCCGAAGGCCTGTATAAGGGCATGGGTAAATTCATGAAGAAGGGGACTAAGAACGAAGTCGCCATACAGATATCATACAATACGAGAAAAGGCGTCGAAAGATGTATCCGCTATGCCTTTGATTATTGCCGGAAGCGGAATAAAGGGAAGAAGCTGACCCTGTGCGGCAAGACCAACGTGCTAACATATGCATGGGACCTGTGGCAAAGGACGTTTGACGATGTTAAGAAGGAGTATCCCGATATCCAGACAGATTATGCTCATGTTGACGCTACAACGATGTGGTTCGTGAAGAACCCGGAGTGGTTTGACGTCATAGTGACCGATAATATGTTCGGTGACATAATAACTGACCTGGGCGCAATGATCCAGGGAGGTATGGGTATTGCTGCGGGTGGCAATGTTAATCCAAAAGGCGTTTCCATGTTTGAGCCTATAGGCGGTTCAGCGCCAAAATATACCGGTAAGAATGTCATAAATCCGCTTGCGGCCATATGCGCCCTGGCAATGCTGCTGGACAACGTAGGAGAGGCTGAGGCGGCAGCTGCAGTGGAAAATTCAGTTATCAAATTGACAAGGACGGAATTGAAGAGCCTGGCAGCGGGGAAGATGGGATACTCCACTCAGGAAGTCGGAGATTTAGTAGTGAAGTTGTTATAGAGTTGGGAGATTGTAAGGCATGAACAAAAAATACAATGTAGCGGTAATGGGCGCAACAGGAGCGGTAGGGAATTGTTTTCTGAGGATCCTTGAAGAAAGGAAATTTCCTATAAAGAACCTGAGGCTCCTGGCATCAGAACGCTCAAAAGGAAAAAAATTAAAATTTAAAGGCAAGGCTTATCCTATAGAAGTGCTTGATCATGACTCCTTTGAGGGGATCGACATTGTCCTGTCAAGTGCAGGCGCGTCAAGGAGCATCGAATTTTTGCCTAGCGCGGTAAAGGCAGGCGCTGTCTGCATCGATAATACCAGCGCGTTCAGGATGGAGAAGGGCATACCTTTAGTCGTCCCGGAAGTCAATGCACATAGGATAAAAGAGAATAAAGGCATAATAGCAAACCCGAATTGCTCTACCATACAGATGGTTGTAGCGCTGTATCCGGTCCATAAGGCAGCTAAGATAAAGAGGATAGTCGTAACTACTTATCAATCCGTTTCCGGAGCAGGACAGAAAAAGATCCAGGAGCTTCGCGACCAGACAAAGGACTTTATGTTTGGCAAGAAGATAAAGTGCATAGAATTTCCCCATCCGATAGCGTTTAACCTGATCCCGCAGATAGATGTATTCCTGGAAAATGGTTATACAAAAGAAGAAATGAAAATGGTCAATGAAACAAAGAAGATCATGGAGGATGAATCGATCCAGGTTAACGCGACATGCGTAAGGGTCCCGGTTTTTTACGCGCACTCCGAAAGCGTGAGCATAGAGACCGAAAAACATATTACGGCCGATGAGGTGAGGAAGCTGCTGTCAAAAGCGCCCGGGGTTACCGTGATCGACGATCCCCAGAATAAACGCTATCCAATGCCTATTTACGCGGAAGGCAAGGATGATACTTTTGTAGGCAGGATCCGTCAGGACGAATCTGTTAAGAACGGTATTTCCATGTGGGTTGTCAGCGACAATATACGTAAGGGCGCAGCCCTGAACGCCGTTCAAATAGCCGAAGTACTTATAAAGTGATACAAAAGATAACTATAAATGATGCGGAGTATCCTGAGGCACTCAAAAGCATCCATAAGCCGCCTCAGCAGCTTTACATAAACGGCTCATTCAAAGAAGAAGATAAAAATGCCATTGGCATAGTTGGATCGCGCCGGGCAACAAGATATGGCCTGGAGATGGCCGAGAAACTGGCATTCGATATAGCGATACGAGGCATAACTGTAGTCAGCGGCATGGCGCGCGGCGTAGATTCTGCCGCTCACAGGGGAGCCCTTAAAGCAAAGGGCAGGACAATAGCGGTTATGGGGAGCGGCCACGGCCATATATATCCGCCTGAAAACAGGGGATTATACGGGCAAATAAGCGGATCAGGCGCCGTGGTAACAGAATTTGAAAATGACGAGCTGCCGGATTCCTGGCATTTTCCCATGCGCAACAGGATAATAAGCGGTGTATCCATGGGGATAGTGGTGGTGGAGGCGGCTCGCAATTCAGGGGCCCTGATAACAGCCGATTACGCCATGGAACAGGGGCGGGAAGTGTTTGCGGTACCGGGAAAGATATCATCTCTTACGTCCGCAGGTACGCATGACCTGATAAAAGACGGCGCGAAGTTAGTACAATCCGCCGATGACATATTGGAAGAATTAAAGCTTTGTGAGGTAGAGCCCGTAATAGGAGAGAAACTGGGCCTGATAGATGAAAAGATCTCAAAAAAGACCAGGGCATATATTTATAATTCCCTTACGGACGACGAAAGGAAGGTCTATAAGGTTTTAAGCGACGAACCTGTATATATAGACGACGTGGTCAAGGGATCAAAAGTGAAATTGGATAAGGCGTTAAGCGTTGTATTGAGCCTGGAGATAAAAAGGCTGATAAAGGAGTTGCCCGGCAAACAGTTTGTGAGGATAGACAATGTCTAAAAAACTCGTAATAGTAGAATCACCTGCAAAATCAAAGACCATCAAAAAATTCCTCGGCGCTGATTATACGGTCGAGGCCAGCATGGGCCATGTCATAGACCTCCCCAAAAGTACGCTAGGCGTAGACGTAGAAAATGATTTTGAGCCGGAATATATAGTAATACCGGATAGAAGAAAACACCTGGCTGTGCTGAAAAAAGCAGCTAAGGCAAAAGAAGCCATATATCTTGCCCAGGACCCTGACAGGGAGGGTGAGGCCATAAGCTGGCATCTCAGGAACGCCCTGGCTGAAGACAAGAAGACAAAAGAGAAAAGGACGTTCTACCGTGTAACTTTCGATGAGATCACAAAAGAGGCCGTAACCAACGCATTCAAGCACCCGCGCGATATAGACATGAACCTTGTCAATGCGCAGCAGGCGCGCAGGATACTTGACAGGCTGGTCGGTTATACCCTGAGCCCGCTTTTATGGAAAAAGGTTTCGCGGGGATTAAGCGCAGGCAGGGTCCAGTCGGTGGCCGTGCGCCTGATAGTAGAGCGCGAGGACGAGATCGGCAAATTCAACCCGGAAGAATACTGGGACATAGAGGCGGAATTAAAAAGAAAAGGCGATTCGCCTAAAGAAAAGTTCAAGGCAAGGCTTGATAAATACCAGGGCAAGACTATAGAGATCAAAAAACACGCTGAAGCCGAAAGGACCGTAGCTGCCCTAAAAAAGGAAAACTACATAGTAGGCGATATACGTGAAACCAAAAAGAGGAAGAAGCCGTACCCTCCGTTCACTACAAGTAAAATGCAGCAGGAGGCATTCAACAAGCTGCGGTTTTCCAGCATGAAGACTATGCATGTAGCCCAGACCCTCTATGAAGGTGTCGAGATAGGCGGTGAGGGCAGCGTGGGTCTTATTACTTACATGAGGACGGATTCGGTCAGGATATCCAAAGAAGCCCAGGACGAAGCCAAAAAGTACATACTTGAGAAATACGGCAAAAAATATTATCCCGAAACGCCCAACTTTTACAAAGCGAAAAAAAGCGCCCAGGAGGCGCATGAAGCCATAAGGCCTGCTGTACCACTTATGGAGCCTAATGCCATAAAAGATTATTTAACACCCGACCAGCTTAAGCTTTACACGCTTATATGGAATCGCTTTGTTTCCAGCCAGATGTCCGAAGCGCTGTTTGCGCAGACCTCTGTCGATATAAAGGCAGGCGATTATCTCTTCAAGACAGGGACAACGAGAGTGGTCTTTGACGGCTATATGGTCCTTTATGATGTAGATGCTGAAAAAGAAGAGGAAAAAGAGAAGAAGATACCGCTTCTTTCGGTCGATGAGCCTTTGGACCTGCTGGAGCTTCTGCCAGGCCAGCATTTTACAAAGCCGCCTCCGCGGTATTCCGATGGCTCGCTGGTAAAAGCCCTCGAAGAATTAGGGATAGGGAGGCCTTCAACATATGCGCCTACGATACAGACTGTAGTTACGCGCGATTATGTAAGGCGCGAATCGGGGTATTTAAAGCCGACAGAGCTGGGGGTCATAGTTACAAGATTATTAATGGAGCATTTTCCGAAGGTCCTGGATGTTGAGTTTACGGCAAGGATGGAAGACGAGCTGGACGGCATAGAAGAAGGCGATATAGACTGGAAAGTGTTATTGAAGAGTTTTTACTCGCCCTTCATGCATACTGTTGACGCGGCCAAGGTTGCCATGAAAGATGTCAAAAAAGAGGTCATCCCGACAGATGAAGTATGCGAAAAATGCGGCAAGCCTATGGTGATAAAATGGGGGCGCCGCGGAAAATTCCTGAGCTGTTCTGACTATCCGAGATGCAAGAACGCGAAATCCATAACCTCAGGCGTAAAATGCCCTTCGCCGGGCTGCGAGGGCGAATTGGTCCAGCGCCGCTCTAAGCGCGGGATGTTCTTTGGCTGCACAAAATTCCCGGTTTGCAGGTATACCACAAGAAAGCTTCCCGGTAAGGACGAGGTAAAAGACGAAGTAAAAGACGAGGTCTGATGCACAGGTATATCGACAAATTCATAAATTATCTGAAAGTCGAAAAGAACGCATCCGGACATACGATAAAGAATTATAGCATAGACCTGAATTCCTTCTTTCTCTTCCTTGACGGGAAGGATATTGCCGAAGTAGACCACCTCACCCTTAGAAGATTTCTCGCCCAGTTGCGTTCCAAGGCATATTCTAAAAGGACGATAGCGCGCAAGCTGGCTTCTTTGCGCAGCTTATTTAAATTTTTATATAGGGAAGGGCATATAAAATCAAACCCCATCACGGCAATAAGCTCTCCGAAGCTGGACAAAAAACTTCCGAAATTCCTTGATGTCGGCCAGGTTACAAGGCTTATACTGAAGCCAGACACCGCCAGTATCGCCGGTTTAAGGGACAGGGCCATATTGGAAACATTATACTCTACAGGAATAAGGGTAAGCGAGCTTGTGGGACTTGACACCCAGGATATAGATTTTATAAGCGGCGTTGTTAAGGTGTTCGGGAAGGGTTCCAAGGAAAGGATGGTGCCCATAGGCGAGGAAGCATTGGGCGCCATAAGAAGGTATAATGATAAAAAAGATAAAAGAGAGAAAACGCGGGATGCAGTATTTTTAAATAACCGCGGAGGCAGGCTTACGGACAGGAGCGTAAGAAGGATGCTTGATAAATACATACAAGCCTGTGCGATAGAAGAAAAGATATCGCCGCATTCATTACGCCATTCGTTTGCGACTCATTTGCTTGACAGGGGGGCTGACCTAAGGAGCGTTCAGGAGCTTTTAGGCCACATGAACCTTTCGACTACGCAGATCTATACACATGTAACTATGGACAGGTTAAAGGCTGTTTATGATAAAGCTCATCCAAGGGCTTAAATTATGCATCCTATAATAGCAAAGATAGGGCCATTATACATTTATTCCTACGGCCTTATGGTAGCGCTGGGATTTGCGCTGGCCATCTTCCTTGCCTACAAAGAAGCGCCCCGTTTTAATATTGATAGGGATAAGATAGTAGACTTCGGCATAGTTATACTTCTCGGCGGATTGGTAGGGGCAAGGCTTTTCTATGTTTTTATGAATATAAGGTATTACATCGCCCATCCTCTGGAAGCTGTAAATATTACAAAGGGCGGGCTTGTATGGTATGGCGGTTTCTTGATAGGTATCCTTATCGGGATAATATTCGTTAAGAAGAATAAGATGAGTTTCTGGGACGGAGCGGATCTCATGGCGCCGTTTATAGCGCTTGCCCAGTCGGTGGGCAGGATAGGGTGTTTCCTGAACGGCTGCTGTTATGGGACGGCAGCGCCGAAAGATTATCCCCTGGGCGTTATTTTTCCTTTTGAAGAGACATTGCGGCATCCTACGCAGATCTACGAATCAGCGGTGCTGCTTATGCTATTCATTATATTAAGGAAGTGGCAGGAGGCGCGCCATTTTAAGGGCGAGATATTTATAGGTTATGCAATGCTCTATTCGTTATCAAGGTTTGTTATTGAATTTTTCAGAGGCGATAACCCTAAGATCTTTGTCGGACTTACGATCGGCCAGGTCTTAAGCGTGATCATAGGTTTAGTATGTTTGGTAATACTGGCAGTCAGGTTCAATTTATGGAAGAAAAACAGCTCAAGATCCGCGTAGCGGCAGACGATAAGGGTAAGCGGCTGGACAAATTCCTTGCAGAAAAATTTTCAAAGGAATTTTCGCGGTCCTATTTGCAGAAATTACTGAAGGACGGCAAGGTCCTTCTTAACGGGGGCGTCCCGAAAAGGCACCACACCGTAGAAGCGGGTGAATACGTGGAGATCACTGTCCCACGCCCGGTAGAATCGGTGATCAAAGCGGAAAAGATACCGCTTACTATAGTATATGAGGACGAATATCTGCTTGTTGTCAATAAACCCCAGGGCATGGTTACGCACCCAGCGCCGGGTAATTATACCGGCACACTTGTTAATGCGCTTTTAGGACATTGCCATGACCTGTCAGGGATAGGAGGAGTGTTAAAGCCGGGGATCGTCCATCGGCTGGATAAAGGCACATCCGGCCTGCTGGTAGTTGCCAAGACGGATGTGGTCCATAGGAAATTAGCCAAGCAATTCAAGAACAAGACTACAAAGAGGGTCTATACGGCGATGGTCAGGGGAAGGGTGGAACTTGATCACGGGACCATAGAGCTTCCCATAGGCAGGAGTGTGCGCGACAGGAAGAAGATGGCGGTGAAGTTCGAAGATGAAAAGAGTAAGTCCGCGACAACGTATTATAAAGTGATAAAAAGATTTAAGGATTTCACGCTCCTCGAATGTATTTTGGGGACCGGCAGGACCCATCAGATAAGGGTCCACCTTTCATATATAGGCCACCCGATCCTCGGCGATGAAAAATACGGCAGTAAAGGGAAATTCAACATGCCAATGCTTCATGCGGCCATGATAGGCTTTACACATCCGATAACGAAAAAATTCATGGAGTTTTCAGTCAAGCCGCCAAAAGAGATGCGGGATGCGATCAAGGGCGGAGAGCGGGAAGAGTTGGAAGCAAAGAGACAAAGAGACAAAGAGACAAAGAGACAAAGAGACAAGTAGTAAGTGGCATGTATCTTGTTACCAAGTATCGTATGAGTGTGGTTGTTTCTTGTTTCCAACAGTTTGGAGTATTCAGTGGAAAAGATCATAAAACCGGCTGGAAGAGTTGCGGGTAGCATAACGGTTCCCGGGGACAAGTCCATATCCCATAGGGCTATCATGATAGGCTCTATCGCTTGCGGAACTACAAAAGTTAAGGGCATTGCGAGATCCGATGATTGCGATCATACAATGAACGCTTTTAAGGCCATGGGGATCAGGATAAAGAAAGATGGGCCTTTAACTATAGTAGAGGGTAAAGGGCTGAATGGGCTGTCCAGGCCTTTGGGCCCTGTTAATACGGGTAATTCCGGCACTACCATGAGGATACTTCCCGGCATATTGGGGGGACAGGATTTTGAAACAACCCTGACAGGCGATAAAGGGTTGCTAAAAAGGCCAATGAAGCGGATAGTAGAGCCTTTATGCAGGATGGGCATTGATGTAGAGGCGCGCAAAGGGGGATATCCGCCGCTTAAAATAATGGGAGGCGCCGTCAAGCCGATCGTTTACAGGATGCCCATACCCAGCGCGCAGGTCAAAAGCGCAATACTTTTTGCGGGCCTTTATTCCAAAGGCGAGACCCGTGTCATAGAAAAATTCAAATCGAGGGACCATACCGAAAGAATGCTATACCATTTCGGAGCGGACATAAAATGCGGAGCTAAGGCCGTTTCCATAAAAGGCGGAAGGGAATTGGCGGCAAGATCGCTTGAAATACCAGGCGATATATCAAGCGCTTCATTTTTTATCCAGGCCGCGGTCATTATAAAAGGGTCCTGCGTGAAAATAAAAAATGTTTCCATCAATCAGACCAGGGCGGGGATCCTGGATGTGTTGGTCAGGATGGGAGCGAAGGTCAGGGTGATTAATAAGAAAAAAGGTTTTGAACCGGTAGGAGATATTATTGCGGAAAGTTCGAGAACGCGCGGTATAACGATAGATAGTTCGATGATCCCTGCCATTATAGATGAACTGCCGGTGATCTTTGTGCTTGCATCGCTTTCAAGGGGCCGCACTGTCATAAGAGGAGCCGGTGAGTTACGGGTAAAGGAAACAGACAGGATAAGCTCCATGGGGTATAACCTGAAAAAGATGGGCGCTTTGTTCAGCGTAAAGGGCGATAATATAATTATTGACGGCGTTGATAAGCTGGCGGGCGCGCGCCTGGATAGTTTTGACGATCACCGGACATGCATGGCAATGGCTATAGCTGCGCTTGCGGCGGATGGCGAAAGCATGATCAAGGGGACTGAAACCGTATCCAAATCGTTCCCGGGATTTTTTAAAAGCCTGAATAACCTGATAACGCGGTGATCTTAAGCATAATGCGCTAATTTTAGTTTGACAATGGTATAATTTTTTGTTAATATCACTAAATCAAGGAGATACGTAATGAGGTTAAAGTTTTTTGATTTTCTCACCGGTATATATAATAAATTTTTTGGTTTCTTTTCTAATGATATCGGGATAGACCTGGGAACGGCAACCACTTTAGTTTATCTTAAAAACCAGGGCATAGTTTTATGCGAGCCGTCTGTAGTAGCCGTTGAGGCAGGTACGTCAAATGTCCTTGCTGTCGGGGAAGAGGCAAAACGCATGCTGGGCAGGACGCCCGGTAATATAGTAGCCATAAGGCCTATGAGGCATGGTGTTATCACGGATTTTGAAATATCCGAAGCCATGCTTCGTTATTTTATACAGAAGGTAAATAAGGCAAAGAGGTTCGTCCGCCCTCGCATAGTCATAGCCATCCCATCGGGTATTACTGAAGTCGAGAAGCGCGCCGTTGAGGATTCAGCGCTTCATGCAGGCGCGAGAGAAGTTATCACCATAGAAGAACCCATGGCTGCGGCAATAGGCGTCGGCCTGCCGATCTCAGAACCTTCCGGTAATATGATCATAGATATAGGCGGAGGTACTACGGAAATAGCTGTCATATCACTGACCGGCATGGTATTTTCCAAATCGGTAAGGATAGGCGGCGATGAAATGGACGAAGCGATAATAAACGCGCTGAAAAAGAATTACAACCTTATGATAGGCGAGAGGACATCAGAAGCCATAAAGATGAAGATCGGCTCTGTTTATCCGCTTGAAGAAGAGCTTACCATGGAAGTAAAAGGGCGTGATCTTGTGGCTGGTTTACCCAAAACCGTTACTGTGACAAGCGAGGAGATACGCGAAGCGATGTCGGAACCAATGTCACAGGTAGTGGAGGCGGTAAGGATCACCCTCGAAAGGATCCCCCCGGAACTTTCAGCAGACTTGATAGAAAAAGGCATAGTGCTTGCAGGAGGAGGCTCTCTCCTCAAAGGCATAGATAAGTTGCTCTCCGAAGAGACGGGCTTGCCCGTTCATCTTGCAGAAGATCCGCTTACGGCAGTCGCCCTGGGCACAGGAAAAGTGCTGGGCGAAGAAAAAATATTGAAAGCGATCGTTAAACTGCAGAAACGTAAGCGCTAAACTCTGAGTAGATGTGCGCAATCAAAAGAAGAATATAGTAAAAGCCCTCATTATACTTTCAATCGCTGTCCTTATAGTATTAACATCTTCAGCAGCGCGCCTCGTAAGAATTAACATCACCGATACCACAAGTCCCGCCTTGAAGGCGTTCCATTCCTTTTTAGGGGCCTTAGACAGCATCGCGCCATTCGCTGCCCTTAGGGAGGAGAATAAGATCCTCCATGACAGGCTGGACCTGTTGACAAGGATGGCCGAAGAAACCCAGGCAATACACGATGAAAATGAACGGCTGCGGGACCTTCTCAATTTCAAAAAAATAATTCCTTATACAAGTATCGTGGCCCAGGTCGTCGGCCGCGATCCGTCCAACTGGTCCAACTCTATCATAATAGACAAGGGGTCATCAAATGGCATAAAGAAGAACATGGCTGTAATGTCAACGCGCGGCCTTGTAGGGAGGATAGTCGAATCCGGGAAGAATTACAGCAAGGTCCTTTTAATAACGGACCCCAACCTGAAAGTAGGGATCATGATCCGCCGCAACCGGCAGGGCGGGGTCATGGTAGGCCGGCCTGGGGGGCGTTGCAAGATAATATATATATCACTGGATTCCGATGCCAGGATAGGGGATAAAGTAATAACTGCCGGATTCGGGAGCGTGTTCCCGAAAGGCATACTTATCGGGGAAATAGAAAAGGTCGGCAGGGAAGAGGGCCGGCTTTACAAGTATGCCATAGTTAGGCCGTCACAAGACCTGTCAAAATTGGAAGAAGTCCTGTGTATAATAAAGTAAACAGACTGCAGATGTACCTGGTCCTTATAGCGATATTTTTCCTGCAGGTCACGGTCCTGGATCTTATAAAAATAGCGAATACAAAGCCTGACCTGAGCTCGTTATTTGTTATATTCATTGCAGTATTTTTCGGGTGGACGGCAGGGCTTGAAGCAGGGTTTGCGTCCGGTATCCTCAAAGACCTGTATTCGGTGGACATTTTCGGTATCAATGCGGCCGCCCTGGCGCTTACAGGCGCTGCCGCCGGACTGCTGAGCCCTAAATTTTTTAAAGAATCGAAAGTGACGCAGTTTCTCATTGTTTTTGTTTTTACGCTGCTTTATTTTTTTATCCATTATTTTGTATCGTCCGCTATTTATAATACCTCCTATATCAGTATGAGTGAGTACGTCTTCTGTTCTTTTGTCCCCGTTTCTTTATATACAGCCTTGATCTCTTACTTTATCTTCCCGTTCCTGATCGACAAATTCGACCTCAAAGAGAATGCGGAATATTTATGAAGGAAAAATTCATATTATTGCCCATACAGGTGATCTTTATTTTGCTGGCATTGGGATTGATATATACCCAAGCCCTGATGTTCCCTTATTATTCAAGGTTATCCAGGGATAATGCGATACGTATAATACCTATAGAAGGGCCGAGGGGAACGATATTTGACAGGAACGACGTTGCCCTCGTAAACGACAGGATGTCTTTTAATGTAGCGGTAGTATACCAGGAATTAAGGAACCGGGAGAAGCTGGTAAGGCTGCTTGCAAATTTGCTTGACCAGCCGCGCAAAGATATCGAAGCTGCCCTGGACAGGAGCGCGCGCAAGCCGTATGCGCCCGTGACTATCGTCGAAGATATAGATAAAGATAAGGCCTTTATCCTCGAAGAGGAAAGCTTTGATGTCCGCGGCCTTGTAATAGAAACGAAATCCATCCGGAACTATGTCTATGATAATGTCGGCAGCCATATATTCGGATACTTAAGCGAGATCAGCGAGAAAGAGCTCGAAAGCCTTAAAGAGTACGGTTACCGCATGAAAGACCTCGTCGGCAGGGACGGCCTTGAAAAATATTATGATAAGGAGCTTGCGGGAGTGGGCGGGGGTATACAGATACAAGTGGATAACAGGGGAAGACAGGTGGGCGTCCTTGGCTATAAGGAACCGCAAAAAGGGAAGGACCTGTATCTGACGGTCGACCTGAATTTGCAGAAGGTGTGCGACAAGGCGCTTGAAGATAAGGCGGGCGTCATTGTGGTGATGGATCCTTCTACGGGAGAGGTGCTGGCGCTTTCCAGCAGCCCGTCATACGATCCTAATATATTTGTAAGGCCCGAAGAATCCGCCGCAAGGTTAAAACTATTAAGGGACAAGGTAAATTATCCGTTGCTTAACAGGGCAATATCAGGTATTTATCCACCAGGCTCCGTGTTTAAGATCGTTGTTGCGTCAGCCGCTCTCCAGTTAAAAAAAATAAATACAGGAAGTCATTTTAATTGTACCGGCACATATGTTTTAGGCAGGGGCAGTTTTGATTGCTGGAAGGAGGGAGGGCATGGCCAACAAAATGTGGTAGATGCACTAATGAATTCCTGCAATGTCTTTTTTTACAATACAGGCAGAGCTCTCGGAGTGGATAATATGGAGGAGTTTACGCATAATTTTGGTTTTGGTAAAAAGACAGGCATAGATCTACCTAATGAATCGAAAGGGGTAGTGCCTGGAAGGCTTTGGAAGAAGATACACAGGAGAGATGCCTGGTATGAAGGGGATACTGTAAATTATGCCATAGGCCAGGGTTATACCCTTGTAACGCCCATCCAGGTCCTTGAGATGGCGTCTATTATGGCAAGTAAGGGCAAGATAGTGAAGCCTCATATAGTTAAGCGCATAGACTCGAAGGAGATAGCGGCAGCGGAACGGGGAAAGATCGATTTAAGCGATAAGGTTATCAAGGTGGTCCGGGAAGGTTTGTATAAAGTCATTAACGCCGAAAATGGTACGGGAAAACGCGCCAAGGTTGAAGGCGTAATAGCTGCAGGTAAAACAGGTACTGCTCAAAATCCACTGGGAAAGACGCATGCGTGGTTCACGGGATTCGCGCCATTCGATGATCCCAAAATATGCGTTGTAGTATTCCTGGAACACGGCGGCAAAGGCGGGCTTGAACCGTCAGAGATAGCGGGTGAGGTGTTTGCCGAGGCGAAGAATAGAGGGTATATTTAGTTGAGAGTTGGGAGTTAAGAGTTGGGAGTAGGGGAAGATGATATTTGATAAAAGGCTGATCAAGGATTTTGATAAGACGATACCGGTCATCGTTTTTATTTTATGCGCTATAGGGCTCTTTACGCTTTATAGCGCGACAAAGGTAAGGGGCCTGCCATTTACCGAAAGTTTTGTTTTTAAGCAGATCAACTGGATCGCATTAGGGGCGATACTCTTAATAGTGGTCATAAACATTTCGTATCAGAAGTTCATAGACATATCCTACGGCTTATACGCTATCAATATAGTCCTGCTTGCCCTGGTGCTTATCATGGGGCGCGAGAGGCTGGGGGCCCAACGCTGGTTTACGATCGGTAATTTTACATTACAGCCTTCGGAATTCATAAAGATAAATTTTATACTTATACTTGCCAATTACCTGGGTTCCAAAAAAGGCAAGCTTGAAACTCCTGCGGGGTTTGTCATGCCTATGATATTGCTTGCGGTCCCATTCCTGCTTGTCGTAATACAACCGGACCTGGGAACGGCGCTTTTACTCGTTCCTATATTCTTATCGATGATGTTCGTGGCAGGTGCCCGGCCCAAATACCTGCTTACGCTTATTATCCTTGGCCTGGCTTCAATGCCGGTTTTCTGGCATTTTCTGCGGGATTACCAGAAGCAGAGGCTCACAGTGTTCTTAAATCCAAATGTCGATCCTTTAGGCGCCGGCTATACAATAATACAGTCAAAGATAGCAGTCGGTTCGGGCGGGCTTGTAGGGAAAGGATGGCTGGCAGGAACACAGAACCAGCTGAATTTCCTCCCGGAGCGGCACACGGATTTCATATTTTCTGTAATAGGCGAGGAATGGGGCCTTTTCGGCGCCCTGGCCCTCGTATTGTTATTTTTTCTCATAGTGAAACGCGGATTCGACATAGCGCAACTAACCAATGATATGCACGGTAAGCTTATAGCGACAGGCATAGTCGTACTGTTGGCTTTGCAGGTTACGATAAACATAGCGATGACGATAGGCATGATGCCGGTTGTAGGTATCCCGTTGCCGCTCATCAGCTACGGCGGCTCGAGCATGCTCACAACGCTAATAGCGATAGGATTGTTGCTCAATATCGGCATGCGACGGTCAAGATTTTAAAATTTTTGCTATATCGCCATAAGGAATCAAAATTTTTGACAGCCCCGTAAGGCTGGACCATCAAA
>CAZHPY010000021.1:0-21705 GCA_964534705.1 uncultured Planctomycetia bacterium
GAAAAATTATCCAGGACTTCCGGGCTCAAGAACCCCGGATGAGCCACTATTTCTGTAACGCCGTCCTCCAAGGTTCCGAGCATTGCCTTGAACTTCCCGATATCGATGCTGCCGGCGTCGAGCAGGCCCATAAAATGATCTGTATATGTGAGGCCTGAGCCCTCTAATTTCTTTTTCATCATGCCTGCAAAATAATTAAGGATAAATGACTTATAATTTTCTTTTAGCGACATGCTGCTGGGCCGGCGATCCCCCCTCGGGAATCTTATAGCGGGAATGTTGTATTCCCTGGCAAGCTGTATGAAGATCTCCAGGACCAAAGGTATCATATGGATATGTTCATGGCTATTAATATGCGTTATTGTAAGGCCGTTTGCCTTAATAAGCTCTAATTGGGCCTTGAACTCCGCATACATACTCTCCCTGCTTATCCTGCCGGACAGTATGCTGAAAAATAATCTGTTATGGTCCCTGTTAAACCTTGAACTTGAGAGCAACGGTTTTATCTCTGTAAGCGCCAGGTGCGCTCCGACGCTCTTGAATGGAAGGGACCTGACCAACTGAACGGCATCGGTAAATGCGGCGCCCGATGGGATCACGCTGACGGCAGTGACAACGCCTTCGTTACAGGCCCTGGCAATACCTTCGTTTATACTTTTGGCAAGCCCCGCATCGTCGGCTGTTACTATGAGGTATTTCATGGGATCACCGGGTAAATTTGTATTTCAACATGTCCCAGAAAGTCCTGATGACCACGGGAAGCCTGGAGATGGTAGAAACACCGTGTGTACGCAGATCGAACAGAAGGCCGAATTGTTTTATCTTAAAACCTCTTCTCTCGGCTTCGGCAAATATCTCCACGTCTACGAAAGGGCTTTGTGATATAAGTTTCAACCCCCTTATCACTTCCGCCTTGTAGATCTTGAAACCTGAATTTATATCTTTTATGCTCAATCCGAAGAAAAGCTGGACTAAAAAATTATACCCTTTGGACATCACTATTCTCTTTAAGGTAGTATCCTTTATAACCATGCTGTATCCTGTGATCACATCGGCTTCATCCAGCATGGCTATGCCCTTCCTTACATCGTCTTCCTTGACCGGCAGGTCTGCGTCGGTATAAACCGCTACCTCTTTTGATACCTTAGCAAGTCCGGCGGCTAAAGCCCCGCCGAATTTTGTATTTTTGCTAAGCCTTACCAGCTTAATATGTTTGTCCTTCTCTACAAGGCGCCCGACCATATCGGCGCTGTTGTCGGTAGACGCATCGTCTGAAACTATGATCTCATAATCACCCGATAATTCTGCGGCAAGGCGCGACAATTTGCTCAATGTGCCTTCGATATTAGCGGCCTCATTATACATAGGGACAACGAAAGATATAGAATATTGCTTCATCTTCTTTTTCCCGACTTGTCTGTAACTAAACGCCTTTCGCCAGATATGTAAATTACGATGAGGTCCTTGACGACATTCCTGTCTTTTATCACGCACCAGGCCTTTTTTCCTGACCCGATAAGTTGGGAGAGGGTCACATTGTCCACTTCGTAAATGGGAAACTTGTCCGTATAAAATGCCAGGCCCGCGCGAAAATCACGTTCCCCCCCTATGATATCACCCTCTTTATACATCTGTAATATTGCCTGCGACATGGGTTTTTGGCTTTCATAATAGTCGATATACGGGAGGGCAATGGTCGTAAGAGGGTACATTGCAAGCGCAATAATATATGCTATTGAAAAGAATAATGCTACGAATTTTTTTGCGATAAAGGCGGTAAACGATATGACCAGGCCCAAGATAAGGAACATGGCCACAACAAGAGCGGCGGGTACCATGTCCGGATAATCCATTTTTAAAAATATATATCCTCCTATCAGGCCTAAGGTCATAACGACCAGGAGAAGATAATAGGAATACTTCATGCCGGAAAATAAAGATTTGTCATCCAGTTTTGCCAAAAAATCATCCCATAATTTGCCTGTCATGAGCGCAAGAGAAATAAAGCATGGAAATATATAGGTAGGCAGCTTTGTGCTTGAAATCGTAAAAAATACAAATATCACAAAGAACCAGAGTAATATAAATATCGACGTATTCCTGGCATGGTCTTTAAACATACGGACAAATCCAAATGGCAAGAAGACGCTCCATGGCATGAATCCTCCCAATATAACAGGTATGTTATAGTATATCTGGGAACCGGTCTTGTGTTCCGGGGTCAGGAACCTGTTGATATTATGAAAACCGAAAAATTCATTGATAAAATCATTTGCGTGCAATTTATACATTAAAATGTACCATGGCGCCGCGATAAGGACAAAAACAACGGCGGACCATATAAGCGTACTGTATTTTTTAAAGGGCTCGAAATCCCTGATGATAATAAGATACAGCGCCAGGATAAATACAGGCAAAAGTATAAAAATGGGTCCTTTTGTCAAAGTCGCGAACGCGAAGGCCGCGGCTGACAAAATATAAAAATAATCCTTTTTTCTCAGGTGGGCATAGAAGAAGGACAATATGCCAAGAAGAAGGAATGTTGACAGCATCATATCGGTAACGCATCCTATGGAAAGTATTATGTATTCGATACTTGTCGCCAGGATAACGGCCGAGAACAGGCCGACCCTGTTATTGAAGAGCAGCCTGCCCAAAAAATACATCGCCAGAAGGCCAATGGTGCCGAATAGCGCCGAGGGGAACCTGGCCGCAAATTCATTTACTCCAAATATTTTATAGGATGCTTCGACGAATGAATAGAACAGTATTGGTTTTTCGAACTGAGGTTTGTCATGCAATATAGGGGTCAACCATTCACCCTTTTTAAACATCTCTTTTGCCGTCTGGGCATAGAAAGTCTCATCAGGGTCTGTCAGCGCTATCTTATCGAGTTGAAAAAAATAAAGATAGATTGCCAGGACCAATAATAATGGAACGGCTATTATCGGTTTTTCAAGTATTCTCAGCATTGTGCTCTTTTTTTTAGGAAAAGATACTCTTTGATCTTGACGCTATGGCGTGATAGATAAACGCCGCCGCAAATATCTTAACTGCTTCTGCAGCAAGAAATGGCATGAGCCCTATGGTAACGGCATTGATAAAGCTTACCCTGTATATGACCATGAGCCATGCAACACCGAGGCTGTATAGTGCAGCATTGCCGGCTATAAAAGAAACCGCTATTTTATACGGATTTAAAGCATTTTTTTGCAGCATTCTGCCGATCAGGAACGATGACGCCATGAACCCTGCCAGATATCCACCCGTGGGGCCAAATACGTAAGCAGCGCCGAAACCGTATCCCTGGAATACCGGAAGGCCCATAATACCTAAAAATATATACGAAGCCTGGCTTAGCGTCCCGAGTTTTTTACCAAGAACAGCCCCTGAAAGCGCGACAAAGAACGTCTGAAGTGTCATGGGTATGGGTGTTCCTGGTATGGGGATCCTTATATAGGCTCCGAACGCCGTGGCAAGCGCAAAAAACACCACGCCGATAACGGCATTCATGGTCTTCGAAGTGATAATATCCTTGTTCAGGGCTATTGTATTATTCATACGATCATGTTCCTCCTAAAATTATTGTATAAGATTACTATAAAATTATGATTATGTCAATTGAATTGGGACGACGAAAATTCAGTGGCATATTGTAAACTAACATAAGTATACTAAGTTGACAATTGAAAATTTAATGATATACTTACTTCATGCTACGCATATTTTTTGCAATACCTATTTTTTTATTCCTGTTGGCTACTCCCTTATTCTCTGAAGAAACTCACCAGCTTGATAAAATAACAGTAACCCCCTCCCGCATCCAGTCTTCTTCTAATGCTACCGGGCGTTCAGTGACAGTCTTGGATGAAGAAATGATAGCATCCTCTGCATATGATGCCATACAGGATATAATCGGCAATCTTGGAGGCATCGATATACGCAGGCGCGGCCCTGAAGGCGTGCAATCCGATGTAAATATAAGAGGCGCAACTTTTGAACAGAATACGGTTATGATCGATGGAATAAAGATAAACGATCCGCAGACCGGCCACCATACTATGGACCTGCCATTAACCAGATTTGACATGGAACAGGTAGAAATATTAAAAGGCCCTGCTTCAAGCCTTTATGGCGCAAATTCATTCGGCGGGGTCATTAATCTTCTAATAAAACCGCCGGAAGATAAGAAGTTTATTGTCAATGCGATCGGCGGCCAACGGGATTATTTTTCCGGAGGAATGTCGGCATCGCACCCTTTAGGGCCGATCAAGAACCGCGTATCGATCGATTGGAGCAGGGCCAGACCTTATATCCCCAATACCGAATTCGACATAATAAACTTTTCTGACAGCGCTCTATTGAATACCGATATCGGAGTATTTGATTTTTTCTTCGGCTATAGTTCTAAGGATTTTGGGGCTGACAGTTTTTATTCTAATCTTTTCCCCAGCGAAGAAGAATATACCGATACAAGGTTTTTTAAACTTGGCGGGAAATTTGAATCAGGGAATATAAGGTTTGAGCCTAAGATTTATTTGAGAAGGCATTATGATAAATTTGCGCTTGATAAAAACAGGGCAGGTTGGCAGACGAACTACCATACTAATTATACTTATGGAACAGATCTCCCCTTTATTATTGAGAACAAATTTATGGACGTTGCCTACGGATTCGAGGTGGCGGAAGACAGGATCTTTTCCACCAGTCTTCAGAAACACGACAGGGGCAGGACTGGTCTATATCTTGAGATAACGCCTCATATCCATGAAAAACTGCATATCAATGCGGGTATAAGGCAGGATACATTTTCTGATTTTAATACGCAGTATTCTCCGTCGGTAAATTTAAGATATGCGATATTTGATTTTCTTGATCTGCGGGCAGCGGCAGGAAGGTCCTACAGGGTTCCGACATTTACCGACCTTTATTACAGGGACGCCGGTAATATTGGTAACGAGAATTTGAACCCGGAAAGCTCGTGGACATATGAAGCAGGCATTGATTATAAGTCTTCTTTTGTTAACTGCTCTTTGGGATATTTCAGGCGTGATTCCACTGACACAATAGATTGGACCAGGATCCGGACCGGCGATCCATGGCGCGCTTCGAATATAGGATCAGTTAAAACTAACGGCGTGGAATCTTCGATAGAGATCATGCCTCAAAGATTAAAAAAAGATTTTCCTCTTAGTAAGGTGTCTATAAACTACACCGGCCTGGATGAATATGATAAGCACGATTATCTATCAAAATATGCGCTAGATTATCTCAAGCAGCAGATATCGGGCGGCATAGAATATACGCTTCTCGGGTTTACCAACTCCTGGATCATAAATTACAAGAAAAGGGTGGGGCAATCCGATGCTGTGGTCGTAGATACAAAGTTTGTAAAAGACATTATCAGAAGGAAAGATCTTGCATTCGAAGCGTTCCTCGAAATAACAAACCTCTGCGACACCGATTATTCAGAACAATCCGGCATCCCCATGCCCGGTCGCTGGATAAAATCTGGCGTCCGCTTACAGTTTTAGTAAGACAGCACTTCGCGGATAACTTGTTTCTGGTATGAAATGTGCAGCAGTTTTGTGACAGGTCCGACCGTCCCCTCGCCCACCCTTTTGCCCTCTATCTTCGTGACAGGCAGGACCTCGGCAAGTGAGTTCGTCAGGAATACCTCATCTGCGCCAAGCAATTCCCGCCGGGAAACGGCCTTCTCCCGGACTGGCAGCTTGAGCTTGCGGGCTATGTTGATGATGACGCTCCGGGTTATGCCCGGCAGGACGCCGCTATTAATTGAAGGAGTTATGATAGACCCGGACCTTACGATGAATATGTTACTTGTTGCGCCTTCGGTTATGTTCCCCTTTGTATTGGTAAGTATCGCCTCGTTGGATCCCATGTCCTGCGCATCGAATCGCGCAAGGATAAAATTAAGGTAATTTGAGCTTTTTATGTTCGAAAGGATAGAATATTCATTTTGGACGCCTATGATCCTGGCGCTTACGCCTTTCTGGAACATCCATTCCGGATACCCCTCAAAATCTTTTGCGACTATGATAAGGTTGGGCGCAAACGTATCCTTATAACCTATACCGAACCTTCCTTCCCCTCTCGTTATGACGAGCCGTACATAAGCGCTTTTAAGCTTATTGGCATTCAGGGTTTTATAAACCGCTTCTTTTAAATGATCTTTTGTATAACCGTGCCTTATTTTCAGGGCCTTTAAAGATTTGAGGAGGCGCGCAAGGTGCGCATCCAATTCAAAGATCATGCCCGCATAGCCCCTCATAGTCTCGAATACCGCATCTCCATAAAGGAACGACCTGTCGAAGACCGATATCTTCGCCCTATCCCGGCTGACTAATTTTCCATTTATTAAAATTTTTTCTTTTACCATTTTTCCCAGCTCTCAACTACACTTACTTGTCTCTTGTTTCTTGTCTCTTTGTCTCCCACTCTCCCAACTCCCCGCGCCCAACGCCTGCATCATCCCTCTCGCCTTATCCAGTGTCTCCAGGTATTCTTTCTCCGGATCAGAGTCATACACTATACCGCCTCCGACTTGAAAATAGATCTTCCTGTCCTTGACCAGTATGGTCCTGATCGCGATCGACGTATCCATATTACCGTCAAAGGAGATGTAACCTATCGCCCCGGTATAAATACCCCTTTTCACGGGCTCCAGCTCTTCTATTATTTCCATTGACCGTATCTTAGGCGCCCCGGTTATAGAACCTCCGGGGAATGTTGCCAATAAACAGTCTATGGGATCGATACCTTTTTTGAGCCTGCCGGATATAGTGGAAACGAGATGAAATACCGTTGAATATTTTTCCAATGCAATGAATTCCGAAGGCCTTACGGAACCGTATTCGCATATCCTGCCCAGGTCATTCCTCTCCAGGTCCACTATCATGATATGTTCGGCCCTGTCTTTATAACTTTTAATGAGCTCGGTCTTATTGAACTCATCCATCAATGGGTCAACAGAACGGGCCGCTGTCCCTTTTATGGGCCTAGTTTCAATGTAAGATCCTTTTTTCATTAAAAATCTTTCCGGGGAAGAACTGATGATAATGCAATCTTCGAAATTTAAATACGAAGAGAATGGCGCCGGGCTGAAGTCCCGCAGGCTCAGGTAAAGCTCATAAGGCTCCGTCTCAAGGACCGACTCGAACCTCTGGGACAGGTTTACCTGGTATATGTCGCCTTTTTTAATGTACTCCTTTGCCCTGTTAATGGTGCGCATATATCCTTCTTTGGTAAAATTAGACCTGAGGCCGGCGGATCCTTTTTCAGGATAAAAAGCGTAGCCTCTTTCAGCGCTGCCCACATCTTTACCATAAACTTTGCCGGTCAGGTTATCATAGGCCAGGATATCATGATAAAAACATACTATGCAATCCGGTATCTTTATATCGTCCCTGGACTTATCAGGCAATCTCTCTATGAAGCCCTTCATGTCATACCCGAAATATCCGACCGCGCCTGACGTAAAGGGTATTGCGCTATTTTTGTTTTTTGAACCGTATTTTTTAAGCAGCTTCTTCAATACAAGGAATGGGTTCGATCTTAAATGTTCTGTGCGGCCATTTATCCATTGAAGGGTTATACGGTCTTTTTTGCTCTTAAAAACAAGGAATGGATCCGCCCCCATGAAGGAATACCTGGATATCCTGCTATCGCAGACAGCGCTGTCCAGAAAAAAGCTGTATGGGCGTTTTGATATGCCTTTAAATATCTCGTGTGGTTCTCTTCTTTTCAAGCTAATGCCTCTGCAAAAATATCCGAGAGGATATCTATGCCGGATCTTATCTCATCGCTTAACGGCTCTCCAAATCCTATCCTTTTAGGCTGCATGGAGACCGCGAAGATATTGAGGTTATCTTTACCTGTCATCAGTAAATCCAGGAACAATCTTATGGAAGAGTTGTGTGTGGAAAGGCCTGTGCCGGATATCTCATTAAGCGCAATGATCTTTATTTCACCGGGCTTGGCGCCGAAATCAGCGGCATCTACGACTATTATAGTGTCGCAGGATGTGGAAAGTATGGGAAATATATAATTTTCAGGAACAGTGCCGCAGTCAAAAAGACTGGCCTTTATATGCTTACGCTGTAAATATTCTATCAGCTTCGGCCCAAATCCATCGTCCCCGCGTATTATATTTCCTATGCCGACTATGGTTATAATGCCGCGTATCCTGCCCTTTATATCGGCCTTTAAAGCATCATTCTTGAGGGTATCAGAGACGTTCAATGGTAGCCTTTCTTCTGCATTTTGCGCACAGGACTTTTATCCTGTCGGACCTGGTCCGGGCCATATCAAGAGCGGCCTCAAGGACATCTTCGGAAAATCCCATAACTTTTAGCGATGAAATAAAAAGCGTGGGATTGGAAAAGGCGAGCGGCCCTATCTTTTTCACTATCCATCGCAGGTGCGCCTTTGATGTTACGACATCGCCGCACATATCACAGAGGGCGAGCTCCTTTTCGTCGGTAACGGAGACCATATCTGCCCTGTCATAACCCGCAAGATCGAATTTTACGGTATGTTTTACGCCCGGAGGGTTATCATCCCTGGTCGTGCATAACGCGCTGCACTGGCCGCAATAATGGCATTCGTCCAGATGGAGTATCATTTTCCTTGTCGCCTTTTCCGGCGTTACCACATCGCGGAACTCTATCGCCCTTGCAGGACATATGAACGAGCAGGCCGTACAGGCTATGCATCCTTCATTGGAATATTCAGGCTTGCCGCGGAATCTCTTTGCGGGCTCTATGGGCTTGCGCGGAAAATTTATCGTATATGGCCCTGACACCAGCGCCTTTACCGCTTCTATCAGCTCTCTTATCTTAGGATATCTCATATTAATATAATTTTGCTATGTTTGAAGCATGCCTGGCCAGGTTTCCCGTAAAATCGAGCATATCGAAATACATATTTGCCCCCATCGGCGTGCACAGCCCCTGGACCAGCCTCTCCAGGTGCTCTTTCCTATAGTGCTCTACCAGGCCTTTTACCTTGAAACCGTTATCTACGATCTTATTTTTTAATTCGGCTGAAGGCTCCGTTAAATATTGCCGCATCATCCTGACAGATTCTTTCATGACGTTAAAAGTCTCATTAAACTGCTGGACGCCTATCTCGCTGAACAACAGGTGCTCTGCCACCTTTATCTCGATCCTCTCTATCATGTTTGCCGCTTCGTCCCCCATACGCTCCAGCGTCTCTGCGGCCTGTATCGTAACGGAAAGTTCTTTCTTTATGGCCTTGTCTTTGGTAGCCTTCGAGATCGCGAATATATCTTCAGTTATCGCCTTTTCGGTCTCGTTGATCATATGTTCTTCTTTCATCGCGTTTTCCAGGGGCTCCAGCTTATTCTCCATAAAACCATGCTCTATAAGATCCAGTATGAGGCATATCTTGTCTGCCATAACAATAGTTTTTGCTCTGATCTCTGCGGCGGTCATGATCTTTTCTCTCCTATAGTCTTGGAATAGTCATCCCTGACAGTGCCTTTCCATGGCTTGACCCCGGACCTATAAGCCCCCCTGGCCAACGCATGGGCAGAAACAGGCGCCGTTAATATTATGAACGAGAGACACAACAAAGCTTTCAATCCCGTAGGCGTGAACCCTTTAAAAACAAATAAACCTAATAATATACCGCACGTGCCGAGCGTAACGCATTTTGCCGCTGCCTGCAGACGGCCATAAACGTCAGGGAACCTTATGAGCCCTACACATCCGAAAAAATCGAATGCCAGGCCTATGATAACAAGAGCCATGCCTATATTCTCAGTCGTCAAAATCCTGCCCTCCCAGATATTTTGATAATGCCATGATCCCTATAAAGCTCTGAAGCGCCCATACTATACCTATATCTATATACCAATCCCGGCCCGTGGGAAGGCTCAGGACAGAACAAAAACCGACTATAAGTATTCCAAGCATATCTATGGCTACCGCCCTGTCAACGGCAGTAGGCCCTCTCAGGATACGATATAGGCAAAGGAAAGCACATAGTAGAAGGGCCATCAGTGCCCTGGCAAGAAAATTTGACTGCCACCTTAATATCGACGGCACAGGAAGAAATAATATGACCGAAACAGCGGCAACGGTCCCTATGACTCCTAATAGATATGAAAGCCTTTTATTCATTTACTCAAATATCCTTCTTAATATACTCTCAAACCTCTCCACCACAGGAAGGCCCTTATTGTTTTCTCCATAATCATCCCTTACATATATCCAGTGCACATAAAGGATGCCCTTCTCTTTGTCAATATCAACGCTTGTCGTCCCTGGCGTAAGGGTTATCGAGTTCGCCAGGAAAGTGAGGCCTATATCCGATTTCAGGCTCACTTTTACCGCTACGGTACCCGGCCTTATTGGCAGGTCCGGATGCAGTACCCTGCCGGCTACATCTATATTGGCCTTCAGGCACTCCCATAAAAACACAGGCACGTAATACAAGAACCACATGCTTCGTTTTGCGATCTCTATCGGCCCATATTTTTTTTCGGCGGCTTTTTCCTCCACTTGCGCCGACAGGTCTATCGTCATATATGTAACAAATAACGCGGTCAGCACGCCCATTATAATGTCTATCCTGCCAAGTGGATAACTAAGCGCGCACCAGATAACGAACCAAAAACAGAATAAAAATACTTTTTTTACCATTTCATGGATCCCATTAAAATGTTAGCGTAATCCTGCCCTCTCACGAGAACGCCTATCGCGTCTCCCAGGAATGAACGGCCCAAATTAGGCATAAGAAGAAGGACGCTTAGTATAGACAGCACGGCCAGCACGACCATCGGCATTGCGATCGCGAATGTGATCCGTTTATTTTGCGCCGGCGGAACAGCGTTCAGTTCTTTGGCGCCAAAAAGGATGGGCGTTACCGCCTTAAAATAATAAGCGAGAGTAAGGATACTTACTGCCGCCGCTATCAGCGCCAGGACCGGCCTGTCCGCCTGGATACAGGCAAAGATTATTACCACCTTGCTCCAGAATCCGCCTAAAGGAGGCACGCCGCAAATAGATAAAGAGCCTATAAGGTTGGTATAGCCCGTTACGGGAGATCTTTTCAATATTCCCGGCATCTTCCTTATGTCCCTCGTACCGCAGATCGTTTCAATGGCGCCGGCATTCATGAAAAGCAGGGATTTAAAAATACTGTGATTGAATAAATGGAACAATCCACCCATTATCGCAAGCGGTGTCCCCACGCCGAAACCGAGGATTATGTATCCGACCTGGCTTATCGTCGAATACGCGAAAAGACGTTTTATATCTGTCTGGCCGAATGCCAGGAAGCTTGCCGTGACCATAGAAATAACAGCCAGCATTATAAGTATGGCAGACAACCGCGGCGACATGCCCAGTACGTTAAAGAATATCCTTGCCAACGCATATATACCCAGCACCTTTATCAACAACCCTGATAGCATTGCGGAAACCGGCGTCGGCGCCGAAGAATGCGCGTCAGGAAGCCACGCATGGAATGGGACAATGGCAGCCTTTAACCCAAATCCCATCAAAAAGAGCACGCTGACGAACAATACTATGTTCTTTGCGCCTTCAGCATTTAAGGTCAGGGCCATATCCGCCATGTTAAGCGTTGACGCATAACTGTAAACAAACGCTATGCCAAGCATAATAAAGCTTGATCCTACCGCGCCCATGACCGCATACTTGAAAGAAGCCTCAAGATCAGGGCCTTCTACGCCGAAAGCTACAAGCGAATATGCCGCTATAGCCGCTATCTCCAGAAAGACATAAAGGTTGAACAGGTCTCCCGAGACCAGCACGCCGTTCATCCCTGCGACCATAAGCATGAAGAGAGAGAAAAATTTCCAGGTATCCGTATATCTTTTTACATACTCCGTGGAATAAATGGCCGCTAAAAGGGCTATCGCATTAACTATGACCAGCATGAAACATGAGAATCCGTCCACGACCATGGCAATACCGGCAGGCGCGGGCCATTTCCCGACGTTACAGACAAGCACTTTACCGCCTCTGGCGAGATATGCGATAAAAAGCGAAAGCGCAAACAATGCTGAAGTCGCCAGGATAGCCGTAATGCCGCCGATATATTTTACCCTTTTTCCGAATATAGGTATGAAAAATCCGGCTGCAAGCGCTACTATAACAAGATAAGGGATAGGGTCCACAATATCATCCTTTAAGATTTTTTATTTTGGTTATGTCAAACGTCCCGTATTTATCATATATCCTTATTGCGATCGCGATAAGCAGCAGTGTAAGGGACAGTCCTATAACTATGACGGTAGAAACAACCGCCTGAGGAACAGGATCTACCATGCTGCTTATTACCTGGTCCGGAGCGAATATAGGTGACCGCGCCTCTTTCTTATATCCTACTAATACAAAAAAGAGGTTCACCGCATACTCCATTATGCCTATACCTATTATTATTTTAATAAGGTTCCTTTTCCTTACGACACAATAAAGCCCGACCACGAAAAGGATAAGACATAAAATATATAAGCTTATCATCTTATTCCGCGTCCTTATCAGATTTTGATAATAAAACCAGCGCTACAAAGATAGCGAACAACCCTCCGCCAACAATTGCTACTTCCAGTAAAGGCATAACAATATGGACATATCTTTCCCGCCACGGCCCCATCACCATAAATAAAAATATCAAAGCGGCAATGGATATTGATATACGCAATGTATGCGAGTGGAGACGCTTTAACGCGACTTTCTTCCCGAAGGCAAGCATTATATGGACAAATGAAAGCGCCGCGATCACGCCTCCAACAAACCCGCCTCCCGGCGATTTATGGCCGTTTATGGCTATGTAGACGCCATAAAGCAGGATGAACCCTAAAGTTATCCTTGTTACGGTCTTTACTATCAGCGTCATCCCGGTTTCTTCGTAGCCTCTGTTCATCATTGATCTTCCTTCGATCTTCCAGTACCGCGCGCAATTGCAAGCACGCCCACTATAGCCGTAAAAAGTATGGCAACCTCACCCATCGTATCATATGCGCGGAAATCCACTATTATAGACGCGACAACATTCTGGGAATTTGCCGCAGGCAAGGCATTTCCAATATAGAACCTGGATACCTTCATAAGACATTCGCCAAAAGCGGGCATGTTCTTCAAGGTCATGTAAGCTGCCGTTAAAAACACGGCAACAAAACATATCGTTCCTACGGTATTAAATACCCACCTTCCGGAAACACTAAAAGGTATGTCCTTTCTTATCGTGGCGCGGACAAGTATTATCAGACTCAGGATCTCCACAACAAGCTGCATTATGGCAAGGTCCGGCGCCTTGAGTATCAGGAACGCCATGCACAGGCCTATCCCTACCGCGCCTATGGCTACGACGCTTGAAAGAAGGTCTTTTACCTCGACAGCTATTATCGAGGCGCCTATCATGAACAAAATAATGAGATGCAGCTCTACCATTATATTACCTTACAAAAAGTATTATGAACATTACAACCATACCTAAAAGGCACCACACCAGATACGTCGGGAGGATGCCGTTGTGAAGCCGTTGAAAAATATGCGTAAATACGGCCACGGCGCGTTCACCTATATTATATATGTCAAAATCCCTGTTCTCTTCTTTTGCATATATCCTGCCTAATGGTTTTATATCTCTTATGGTATTATAGAACTCTCCACCGGTTACCCGGTCAAGATTTTCAGGGTTCTCCCCTCCTATGAACGTTCCTGTAAGGCGGGCTTTCCTGGGGGCTATCAGCCTATACATGATAAAACCTGCCGCTATGCCTACCAGGATCAGTATTGTAGCTATACCCGGCTGCCATATTCCCAGATAACTTATCGATTCCATCTTCATGGCCGGCAGTATAAATAAAGGTATCGGTATAACAAAAGCAAAGATGCCGAAGATCACGCATATAGAAGCGAGGATCACCATGGGTAATGCCATCGATATGCCGATCTCTTTTATTTTGAGAACTGCCGCATCAGGTTTGCCCAAAAATATGGTATGCATTAGCCGCATTGAGTTGGCAACCGTTATGGCGCCTCCGAACATCGCTGCGATAAGCCATACCAGCCATAAGGGATGTTTGAGAGCGCCTGTTTCTATGATGCCCTGATACACCATCCATTTTGATACGAAGCCATTAAAAGGCGGAATACCTGATATTGAAAGCGACGCTATGAGGAAACATGTAAAGGTCAGCGGCATGTATTTCGCTATGCCTCCCAATTTTGACATATCGGCTGTGTGCATTCTTTTCTCGACCGCACCCCCGCTCAGGAACAGGCATGATTTATAAACCGCATGATTGACCATATGGAAAAGACCGCCCGCGATACCGACAGGGGTCGCTGTCCCTATCCCCAGCAGCATGTAACCTACCTGTGATACGGCATGATAACCCAGGAGCCGCTTAAAATTGCGCTGCAATAATGCCATTGCCACGGCAAAAACAACGGTGATGGCGCCTATGGCCAGCAGGAATGTGTTGGAAACAGCGTTCATTACGAATAAAGACAATGATGCTTTAGCTAACAGGTATATCCCTAAAAGTTTATCTACTGAGGCCGGCAAATATGCCGTAACCGGCGAAGGGCCATTTTCGGCAACGTCGGGAAGCCATGAATGGAACGGTATGGCGCCCGCTTTCGCGAAAGCCGCAAAGGCTACAAATATGTAGGCCAACCAGGGAAAAACGCCGTCAAGCTCTATATGCGTACCGTCTATTAAGAATGTTCCCTTCATCTTCCATATAAGGCCTATGGCAAATATCAGCAGCGCGTCTGTGCCGCCTATTATTATCAATGCCTTCTTGGCCGAATCCGATGCCGCCACTGTCCCGTCTATACTGACAAGCAAATAAAGAAGGGCCGCTAATATCCCCCAGAACACGACCAGTATTATAAGATTATTGGCATATACCGCGCCCAGCGCGCAGCCGAGGGTCATCAGGACGTATCCAAAATACCTTCCATCATTTTTTTCTATGAAACCCAGGGAATATATGGTCACCAGCAAGGCAAAAAAAGCGATACCTGCGCCGGCAAGGGCCGATAGGCTATCGACAATAAACGTAGGGTTTTGGGTAGGCGGCCAGTATAACGGCTGGCGTATAAATATAAAAACCGAAGCGGCAAATATTGCCAGCGCAACCATTAATGAAGTTAATTTAGTTAATATCTTTGCCCTGTCCGGTATAAACAGGCATACCAGCCCCGCTAATACAGGAAACCCGATCACATAAGCCAGTAAATTTATCAACATCTCTCCCAACTCCCAACTCCTGACTCTTAACTATATTTTGCCTTTATCCTCGCCGTCTTCTCCTGTGACAACCTTATAAGCTCATTAACATCCATGACTTTCTTATCGCCGGGATCCACTATAAGCATCCTTTCGGTACAACAATAACAAGGATCTATCGCTGCCAGGATTATTGTCGCATCGGATACTGTTTCGCCTATGACCGTTTCCCTGAAAGTCGGAAAATTCATGTAGGTTGGGGCCCTTATCTTATGCCTTACAGGAGAATTTGTACCGTCGGATTTGATATAATGGAAACATTCCCCTCTCGGCGCTTCTACCTGTCCGATGCCTTCGCCCGGCGGTATATCCTTCGGCTTTGCGTCTATCGGCCCTTCCGGCATCTTATCAAGGCACTGCCTGATTATACTTACGGCTTCGAACATCTCAAGTATCCTTACAACGGTTTTGGCAAAGACATCGCCTTCCGGCCGCGTAATAACGTTCCACTTGATCTTATCATAAGCGGCATACGGATAATCGCGCCTGACATCTATATCGACTCCCGACGCCCTTGCCGTTGGCCCTAAAGCAGCGTAATCTATGGCGTCTTCTTTTGTCAGTATTCCAACGCCCTTCAGTCTCTCGTGTAATACGGGATCGTCCAGGACCGCGCCTTTCAGCATGGTAAGCTGTTTCGTAAATTCGTCGAGCCGTTTTAATATATAAGGTATATGTTCTTTCTCTATATCACGGCGCACCCCGCCGACTTTATGCATTGCGTAATTCTGCCTGTTGCCTGTAACCGTCTCGAATATATCGCATATTGGCTCCCGGTATTTCCATGCCCACATAAATACGGTATTGTATCCGATAAAATGTCCTGCCAGGCCCAGCCATAACATGTGCGAATGAATGCGTTCAAGCTCCTGGCATATCGAACGTATATATAATGCCCTTTCCGGCACTTCTATGCCGGCGATATCTTCTACGGCCTGGGCGCAGGTTATGGGATGGCTTGACGAACATATGCCGCATATGCGCTCGACTATAAACAAAGCCTGGTCGTAACTTTTGGCTTCGGAGATCTTTTCTATACCGCGGTGGTTATAGCCTATCCTGACGTCAACATCTACAACCTTCTCACCTTCCACCACAAGCTTGTAAAATTCAGGCTCTTCCTGTAGCGGATGGTACGGCCCTATTGGTATGTGTGCTCTATGGCTCATTTTATGCCTTTCTCGAATCTCTCTTCGGCGGTATAAAATCTTTTCGTAACGGATATACGCCTTCCGGCCAGTCATCGGGTAATAATAATCTTCTAAGGTCGGCATTCCCGTCAAATTCTATGCCGAACAACTCATGTAATTCCCTCTCTATCCACCATGCGGACCTTGTTATAGTGGTAATGGTATCTACGTGCGGGTCCTGTTTATCTTCTACGATCGCCCTGAGAGAAACCGTTATCCCGGATGCGTCATGGGAAAAATGATAGATTATCTCCAGCGCGTCAAAATCATCCACGCCGGAAGCCGTATTGAACCGGAAACCGGCTTCTTTAAAAATATACCTGACAAACTCTACTATATCTTTTGGATAGATATTTACGTATGCCCTTTTATCCGATTTTTTGGTTATATCAAGCACCCTGCTGCCGAACTTGTCTGTCAGGTCCTTTAATATTGTGTCTATCGTCATCTTGTCTTTCCTTTTGCATTGATCTTTTCAATTAATTTCGCGAAACCGCCTATTATCGCTTCCGGCCGCGGAGGACAACCCGGTATATAAACATCTACCGGCATTATTTCATCGAGCGGCTGGCCCGTGTTATAACTATCCTTAAATAATCCTCTGGATGAGCCGCAAGCGCCCCATACTACAACATAACCCGGCTTGGGCATCTGTTCATATATATTTTTTATCCTCGGTATAGTAAGCCTGTTCGCCGAGCCGGTACAAAGCAATACGTCGGCATGCTTTATGCTGCCCACAAGCACTATACCGAACCTTTCCACGTCATACCTCGGGGTAAGGCAATCCAGGAGCTCGATGTCACAGTTATTACAGCTGCCGCTCGACAAGTGGAACACATAAAGCGATCTGGAAAGTATTTTTTCTTTCAGTCCCATAATTTATAACCTGAAGTAAGCAAGTATAACGGCTATTATTGCCAGGAGCACCGGCAGCCTCCAGAAAAATCTTACTGCCTGGTCTATCCTGACCCTCGGATTGGTATTCTTGATGACTATCATGATAACAAGAATACCTATATATTCAAATATGTTCTTCAAAAACCCTTCGGGCGTAAAATGGATCCCGCCGAAATATAACGTTATCAACAACACCGGCAGCGCGAACAGCAAGATGGCCTTGGTGAGTTTAAAAATAGCGAGCACCCTGCCGGAATACTCTATGTAAGGGCCCGATGTGATCTCTGTTTCCGCTTCCGGCATATCGAACGGCACAAACCCAAGTTTCGCCTGTATGCAAAAAAGCATTACGATGAACGATATTACCCCGGAGGCGCTTGCGATCACCGGCATACCTGATTGCTGGGACAGGATCATCTTGCCAATATTTATAACATACCCGCATTTCATTATCGGAACTGCCAGGGATAAAAGGAACGGCAGTTCATACGATAGCATCAGCTTCATCTCTCTTGAGCCGCCAAGCGACGCGAGAGGATTACCTGAAGCAAAGCCGCCCAGCATAAGAGCTATCGGCGGTATCATCAACAAATATACTATGACTATAAGGTCGCCTATAAAGCCACTGGCAGGAGTTTTGTTGATCACTAACAATATAGTTGAAAATAAGGCCGCGGCTGCCATGGCCACTAATGGCATGGTAAAGAACATTCCCCTGGAAGCCCCTTCGGGTATTAAGGTCTCCTTTAAAAAAAGCTTCATTATATCCAGAAAATTCTGATACCAGGGAGGACCTTTTCTCCATTGAAGGCGCGCTGTAACCTTCCTGTCCACCCACCCTACCAAAAGTCCCATCACCCCTGAAAAAACCAGTCCCGGGAAAACCAAAAATAAGAATAAATACTTTAAAGGGATCATCTTTTCTTTGGCGGCTCTTCGATCCGCTCCCATTTATAATCAGTTTTTACAAACAAATTATCCGACACCTTGTATATATGTTCTTCTTTATTCTCTTCAAACTCGCCATATCTTATTCCATTATTGGTGCATGACTGGAGGCATATAGGCACATCCTCCTCTTTCAGGCGGCCAAGGCAAAAATCGCACCGGGATATTATAAATGGTATGGTTTCAGGATAAATGACGCCAAAAGGGCACGCCTGCGAGCAGCTTTTACACGATGTGCACCGCATCATATAGCGCTTGAGCATGTTGTAAGGCTGCATCTCCAGCGCCTCCCATGGGCATGAATTAACGCACGGCGCGTCGTCACACCTCCTGCATACCATTGCAAAATGGGCAAATTCCCTTAAGCTGGTTATCCCGTTATTACCCGGATGCTGCAGATAGCTGCAGAGCATGCCGCATTCTTCGCACTTTGAACAGACGTCCAGGTCGATCAGTAACTTTTTCATTTAATCCCAGATATTAGGTAGATCTTTCAACTTATTGTAAGTAAATACAGGTCCGTCTTTGCACGCATAATAAGGCCCTACCCTGCAATGGCCGCATTTACCGATGCCGCATGACATGTTCTTTTCCATCGATAGATGGATATTTTCCGGCTTAAAACCAAGGTCAAGCAGCTTGAATGTGACAAATTTCATCATTATCGGGGGACCGCAAACGATACTGACAGCATTATTGATGTCGATGCCGGGGGATTTAACTATCGTCGTAACTATTCCTACGTTCCCCTTCCAGGATTCATCGCCTACGTCTACGGTAAGCTCTATATCTATGTTATTGGCTTTTTTTCGCCATGAATCTATTTCATCTTTATAAACAATATCGCCTGAGGTCCTGGACCCGTATTTCACTGTGATCTTTTTATAATCATTTACATTATTGAACAATGCGTAAAGCAGGGCCCTCAATGGCGCCAGGCCGACGCCGCCGCCTACGATAAAGACCTCCTTGCCCTTCCACTCATTGACCGGATAAGCGGTGCCGTACGGCCCGCGCAGCCCAACAATACCGCCTGAAGGCATGGCATGCAGCATCTTCGTTATCCTGCCTGCGCTCATTATCGTAAAATCCAGCTTGTCCGGAACGTCATGATTGGACGAAGGGGTGAAAGGCGCTTCGCCGTAACCCGGTATGGAGACATCCATGAACTGGCCGGCCCTGAAAGATATGGGTTCTTTCGGGCGGAGGGTAAACGTTTTTATGTTCTTCGTTTCCTCTTTTATATTTAATATCTCTGCTTCTATGAATGAATATGGATTTTTCATTTTTTTAGTCATGCGGCGGTTTGTTCCACACGCCGTTTACAAGCCCCTTCAGCACTTCCCTCAGGTCTATATCTCCGGGGCACGCCTCTATGCAACGGCCGCATCCTGTGCAGGCCATGTAATCAAGGACCTCCGGAAAAAATGCAAATTTCTTATCAAACCGGTTCCGCAGCCTTTCATAAAGATGTTTCCTTGGATTCGCCCCGCCGGCGACCCTTGCGAATGTCTTATAAAGGCACGCATCCCATACCCTGCCGCGGCCTATCTTCTGCTGCGATTTTTCATCAAATAACTGGAAACAATGGCACGTCGGGCAGACAAGATTACATGCGCCGCATTCTACGCAGGTAGAGGCAAAATCCTGCCACATCGCCAGGTTATTATATTCTTTTTTTACCGCGCCTTTTACCTGCGCGGTGTCGGGGGTGCCTCTTTTTTTTATAAACTCTCTCACCTGCCCCGAAACGTCCTCGCGCATGGCATCGCGCGCTGCCAGGTCTTTCTCGCCAGCCACCCGGAAAAAAGTCTTATATCCTTCGATCAGCGCCCCGCCCTTATCGCTGATCGCTTCCACGATAAAGTGATCGCCCAGGGGGGATAGGTTAATATCAAAATATTCCCTGGGATAAGGCTGGCCGCTCATGGCAAGGCAGAAACAGGTCTCTTTAGCGAATGTGCAATCGTTCGATATTATGAGGGTATTGTTCCGGTGAAAGGCATAAAAAGGGTCTTCCATGTCCCCCTTCAGAAAAACGAAGTCCTGAAGGGCCAGGCTGTTCAGGTCGCATTGTTTAACACCGGCGACTATCACCGGTCTCCGGTCGCGCTGTTCTCCGCCAAGCAGCCTTTCGCGGGCAGGATTGATGAACGATTTGAACGGCTGGGTCTGTCTTATGCCTCCGAGCTGTATATCAGCTATTTTATCGGGATCAAATTCGTCGAATACAAACCTGCCCTTATGATCATACGGCACAAAAACCCTGTTAGCCTGCGTAAGGCGGGAAAAAAGGTCGAAGAGGTCATTTTTACTGATGTAATATAGTTCCATATGCATATACCAAGTATACCAAAATTATAATGTATAGAATTTTATATTGTAACCCTTTTATCCGTCCGCGTCAAGTAGGCTGCTTAATTATTCAGCACAGCATATTTTCTTGCAAATTGCCGCTTTTAAAGGTATATTTTAAATAACTAAGGAGCGTCCAAATGAAAAAAACGATCTTAACTGCAGCGGTCATGCTATCAATGGTATCTTATTCATATTGCGCGAATATCGATATAGGCCAGCTTGTGGACCAGTATCAGCATGCTACAGATGTACAGAAGCAGGAATTGGAAAAGGATTTTATAGGGACCAGGATAACCGGCCGCGGCGTTATCGATAACGTGGGCGAATATAATTTCTTCGACATAAATACAGATACGGGCGAAAAATACTACAGGGTGATCACGCGCCAGCAGGAAACTGCCGGTAAGACCCCCTACCAGGTGATATTCATCTACAAGGACAAGGATAAAATAAAGACAATGTCAAAGGATGAATCGATAGAAAAAGAGGGGACCCTTATAAATATCGTGGATGAAAGGCTCCAGATAGCTGTCTGGATATACGAGGACGAGCTTACCTCCAGGGACAGGGAACTTTTCAAGCTCCCATAACGCTAACCTATAAATCTCTTGATCTTGATCAGGAGATCTTCCGGCTCAAAGGGTTTTAATATATAATCGTCGGCCGCCATAAAATCATAGTTGGATTTTAATTTTTCTTTTTGCTCGGGTTTTGCAGTGAATAATATGATAGGCACATGCGACGTTTTTTCATTTGTCTTTACTTCATTGCATATCTCATAACCATCCTTACCCGGCATCATCACGTCCAGGAGTATGAGGTCCGGGATAATGTCATCCAGCAGTATCATGGCCTCATCCCCGTTTCCGGCGGCGTACACTTCGTAACCGAAAGATTTCAGCCTCATTGCCACCAGATCGCGCAACTCCGTTTCATCATCCACCAGCATTATCTTCTTCGCCATTTTATTTCTCCTTTTCAAGTATTTTTATAA
>CAZHPY010000022.1:0-4914 GCA_964534705.1 uncultured Planctomycetia bacterium
GCTGTTGCCATCCTTTTTATTTGCACTCGTTGTAGGTTAGGCAAATAACCCCGCCGTTAGGTTTACGAAGTAAATCTGGCGGGGTTATTACTTATTATTACATTACTTTCTTCTGTAGAATTTATTTATTGCGGCAAGAACCTCTCCGGGCTTATCGACAACCGAGAATAGCTTCATATCTTTATCGTCTATTGTTCCCTGCGGTAGTAAGGTGCTCCTGAACCAGGAAATAAGCCCTTCCCAGTATCCCCTCCCGACAAGTATGACCGGGAATGGCTCCACGCGTTCAGTCTGGACGAGCGTTATGGCCTCAAAAAGTTCATCCAACGTCCCGAATCCCCCCGGGAATACCACGAATGCCTTGGAATATTTAACGAACATCACTTTTCTGCAGAAAAAGTATTTGAATTCAAGCATCTTGGTGACATACTGGTTCGGTTTCTGCATTATAGGGATAAGTATGTTCAGGCCTATAGATTTGCCATTCGCGCCTTTGGCCCCTTTGTTTCCCGCCTCCATTATTCCCCGTCCGGCCCCTGTGATAACGGCGTAACCGTGTTTGGCCAGAAGATGCGCAGTATCCTCGGCTACTTTATAGTACTTTCTTGTCGAGCGAGCGTCCTGTCTGGCCGACCCGAATATGGACACAGCCTTCTTAAGGTCAGACAACTCCTCAAAACCATCGACAAATTCGCTCATTATACGGAAGATCCTCCAGGGATCTTCCTTTATAAAATCTTGTTTTAATAAGGGCATTTTTACAGTTTTTTTACGGAATCGAACGTGCCGTAAGGGTTCTGTTCTTTTTCCTGATTGAGGGAATCGAGGACCCACTCACCGTCAACTACGAATTTATACCTGTATTTGCCGGGCGTGAGGATGTATTTCTTTTCCCATCGGCCGTCTTCAAGGCGTGATAGCCTGCTTGCGTCATTTATCTTCCAGTGGTTAAAATCGCCTACTATGTATACATCCTTTGCCTTAGGGGCGCTTATAAAAAATGAGGTGTTCCGTTCAGCGGGCTCTTCCTTTGCTTGTATGGCATTGATCCTTGCCACTTGCGGTAATACCGTTTCTTCCTGCTTATCGGAGCATTCAGCAAGGGCCTGCTTGAACTCTTCAGACCCTTCTATCATTATGATCTCATGCGCAAGGGCCATATGGTCCAGGGCGCCGTTAGATTTGCTGTCGAATTGGGTAACGGTAACGCCTTTAGCCGCGGCTTTTCTCAATGTCACGTTCAGTCTTATTACGGTATCAAGCGTCTGTTCTCTGAAGAATGATTTTATTTCGTCAAATATGGTCTGCGAGTATTTCAATCGTCTGTCGAACAATGTCGCAAGCGCCCTGACCGTAGGAGAATGGCCGATATTCACTTTTATGAGCTCGATCATTCCTAAAAGCTTGCCTACGCCCATCAGGGAGAAGGCGCTCATGTCGACAGGCACTACAACAAGCTCGGCTGCCCGCAATGCATTGAATGTCAGGAAGCCCAGGCTCGGAGGACAGTCTATGATGAGATAATCGTAATTGAGCTGCGTAGATGTTATCGCGTCGTATAGCTTGGATACGGCGCCTTCGATGTCTTTCAATTCCTGCTCGAGGGTACTGAGTAAAATATTTGAGGGTATTATATCGAGGTTTTGCGAAACATTGGCTATGCAGTCAAGTATTACTCTTCGTTTTTCCGCATTGTCGGTGAGGACGTTATAAATGGATCTATCCGCGGACTGGCTCAGCATGCCCAAGCCGAAGGTAGCGTGAGCCTGGGGATCAAGGTCTATCACGAGGACTTTTTTGCCTAAGTTTGCGATCGCACCTGCCAGATTTATCGTAGTGGTTGTCTTACCGCATCCGCCTTTTTGATTCGTTATCGCGATCCTCTTCATTGTCACGCCTCCTTTATATAACATTAAATTATATAAATAAGAACTAAAGAACAGATACTACTAAATTATATCAAATATATCCCAAAATACGATAAATTACAAATGTTTTTTACAATATTTAACGCCATTTTCAAATATGGCGAATCCATCCCCGCGTCCCCTGTATTCACTTCTTGTCCAGCGCGGGTGCTGCAGGTAACTTATGTGCCTTTCAGGATGCGGCATGAGCCCTAATATCCGCCCCGTTTTATCGCATATCCCTGCGATATTTTCGACAGAACCGTTGGGATTAGAGGGATAACCTTTCCTGTTGCCGCCCTCATCCGTATATTCAAATACTATCATGCCGTTATTCTTCAGGTGTGATAATATCTTTTTATCTCTTGGAATGAACTTCCCTTCCCCGTGCGCTACCGGAAGATAGATCATCTTCTTCATCCCCTCTGTCCACACACATTTTATACTTGTGCTCTTGTGTCTTGTGTCTTGTGCTCTTTTTAAATAGACCCATCTGTCTTCGAATTTTGCCGAATCATTCAGCGTCAGCGTTGATTCGATAGTTTTATAATCTTCCGAGATATTCGGCAATAGTCCGCTTTTTACAAGTATCTGGAAACCGTTGCATATGCCTATTATAAGCTTCCCATCCTTTATGAATTTTTGGACGTCATCTTCTATCCCGAATTTCAGTTCATTTGCAAGTATCTTGCCGCTTGCTATATCGTCGCCGTAACTAAAACCTCCGGGTATCGCAAGTATCTGGTAATCCGACAATCTCTTTCCGTCTATCATTAGCTGGTTTATATGGACGAGCTCGGGAGACGCGCCCGCCATTTTAAAAGCAAAAGCCGTTTCCTTGTCGCAATTTGTTCCGGCGGTCCTTAGGATCATTACTTTTACATTTTTCATTTTATAGGTCTTTGAACGTTCCTTGCCAGCTCGATCTCAGCGTTTCGATATCGGTATTGATGATCAGCCTGCCGGCATTGTTATATATCTTGAATGAATTATCCCGTGTGATGTTGCCCAGTTTCCATGCGGGAGCCTTGCCCATCAGTTTCAGGAATTTTTTCTCGTCGCTTACCTCTACGATAAATCTTGTGTTTGATTCAGAGAATAATAGGACCTCATCGGAATGGATGCTCTGTCCTTCCGGCATGCTGCCTACCTGGAACCGGAGTTTCATGCCCAGTCCTCCGGCGAACGCCATTTCAGCAAGGGCAACCGCCATACCTCCATCCGAACAGTCGTGGCATGAAGCTACAACGCCCGCAGAGATGGCCTTCATCAATGATCCCATCACACGTCTGCCGTAAAAGGGGTCTACTTTAGGGACCATGTTACCTGTATAGCCGGACATCTTATAATATTGCGAACCGCCCATTTCTTCATGCGTAAGGCCTACCGCGTAAACCGGATCGCCGGGCTTTTTCGCGTCCATTGTTATTGCCTTGCCGGAGTCGTCCATTACAGCTATGGCCGATATCAGCAATGTCGGCGGTATGGAAATAGTTTCTTTTCCCGTAGAGTATTCGTTATTAAGGCTGTCCTTGCCTGATATGAAAGGAACGCCGTAAACTTTTGCGATGTCATAACAGGCGCGCGCGGCCCTTACCAGCCCGCCAAGCCTGTCCGGCTTGTCGGTATTTCCCCAGCAGAAGTTATCCAGTACCGCGCATTTGTTTATATCGCCGCCGACGGAAACAACCTGGCGCAGCGCCTCATCTATCGCGCTTGCGGCCATCCAATAAGGGTCTATTTTTCCGTATTCCGTATTTATGCCGCAGCTCAATATCAATCCTTTGTTAGACGAGAGGATGGGCCTTGTTATACAGGCGTCCCCGGGTCCGTCATTCTTGATCCCCTGCAAAGGCTTCAGGACGCTGCCACCCTGGACCTCATGGTCATACTGGCGTATTATCCACTCCTTAGAAGCTATGTTAGGCATGGACAGCAGGCGGACAAGTTCTTTCGTAAAATCTTTTTTCTTCCCGGTTTTCGGCTCCTTGTATTGTGGTTTTTCCCAGACAGCCTTTCTTACGAGATCAGGCCCTCCGTTATGGAGGAAATCCACGTCAAGGTTCGCTACGCACTGGCCGGCATAGTAAAGATTGAGATGTTTTGAGCCGGTAAAACGGCCTATTATTGTCGCTTCAACATTTTCCTTTTCAAAGACCGCTATAAGTTCTTCGATGTTATCGGGGCTGACCGCAAGGACCATCCTTTCCTGCGCTTCAGATATCCAGGCTTCAGTATAAGTGAGCCCCTTGTATTTTAACGGGATCTTTTCAATATCGACATCAGCGCCCAGATCCTCGGCCATTTCTCCGACAGCGCTGGATAATCCTCCCGCGCCGCAATCCGTTATGGCGGTGAAGAGGTCTTTATCGCGCGCCTGCAGTATCGTATCTGTTACTTTCTTTTCGGTGATCGGATTCCCGATCTGGACAGCGGAACCGGACAGTTCCTGTGATTCGTGGGTCAGTTCTCCTGACGAGAAAGTCGCCCCGTGTATACCGTCCCTTCCGGTCCTGCCCCCAACCACAACGATCAGGTCGCCTGCGTTCACTTTTTTAAATGATTTGTCTTTGGGAAGGATGCCGGCATTTCCGCAAAATACAAGAGGGTTTCCCACGAATCGTTCGTCAAAAAGGACAGCGCCATTCGACGTAGGTATTCCCATCCTGTTGCCGTAGTCCCTTACGCCCGCGACAACGCCCTTCATGATCCTTTTCGGGTGAAGCGCTCCTTTGGGCAGTTTTTTGTATGGATAATCAGTGGGCCCGAAACAAAATATGTCGGTGTTGATAATAGGTTTAGCGCCAAGGCCGGTCCCTAAGGGATCTCTTATGACCCCTCCGATCCCTGTCCCGGCTCCCCCGTATGGTTCAAGCGCTGAAGGATGGTTGTGGGTCTCGACTTTGAAGCATACGTTATTTTTTTCATCAAACCGTATGACGCCGGAATTATCCTTGAATACGGATACGCACCACGGCTTCTTCAATTCATCCGTGACCTTCATGAC
>CAZHPY010000022.1:5014-21257 GCA_964534705.1 uncultured Planctomycetia bacterium
AACGTCTTGTGCTTGCAATGCTCCGACCAGGTCTGCGCAAGCGTTTCGAGTTCGCAATCGGTAGGGTTCCTCTTTAATTTGCGGAAATAGTCACGGATAGCGCGCATCTCTTCCAGGTTCAGGAAAAGCTGCCCTCGCTTTGACAGTTCTTTCAGCTTTTCATCGCTTGCTTTTAAGATGTCGACGTGGATCAGTTTGAATTGGTACGGAGGAGGCTCCGGATATATGGCCGTTAATCTTTTTACGGCGTGCTGGATGACTTTATTATATAAGATCTTTTCCGCGATCGACCGGATATCTTTTTCAGATAGCCTGCCTTTGATAAGATATTTTTTTGCGGTCTTTATTTCCCTTACGCCTTTTATGCCAAGGTCCCGTATCGCTTTTTTTGCGCTGTCTTCGACAGGGTCCATTACGCCGGGATTGTAGGCTACTTCCACGGACTTATATTCTTTTTCAGCAGGTAAGTTTCCTTTTAAGGAATACTCCTGGGTTATCGGATCGATAAGCAGCTCTTCGCTTATAGCCCTTATCTCTGTTTCGTTAAGTTCGCCTTCTATGAGGTAGACACAGACAAATCTTACTTCCCTGACCCTGTTGCCATATCCAAGGTCTCTTATGTCTTTTTTTACGCTTTCACCGACGGCATCATAAAAGCCGGCTTTTTCCCTTACCTCTATTCTCCAAAGCATTAATTTATTCCCACTCTATTGTAGCAGGCGGCTTCGAGCTTATGTCATAAGCCACCCTGTTAACACCCTTGACTTCGTTTATTATCCTGTTTGAGATCCTGCCCAGCACATCGTGCGGTATTTTTGCCCAATCGGCGGTCATCCCGTCAACGCTGGTAACAGCCCTGAGCGCTACGACGTTTTCATACGTCCTTTCATCGCCCATTACCCCCACGCTTTTTATCGGCAGAAGGACCGCAAATGCCTGCCATATGGCGTCGTATAAACCGTCTTTGCGGATGGAGTCTATGAACCTGTCGTCGACTTCCCTTAATATGTCGCAGCGTTCTTTGGTGACCTCGCCTATGATCCTGACGGCCAGGCCGGGGCCCGGGAACGGATGACGGCCCAGTATCTCCTGCGGCATGTCCAATTCTTTGCCGACCTTCCTGACCTCGTCCTTAAAAAGATATTTAAGCGGTTCGATCAGTTTTAAATTCATCTTCTTCGGCAGGCCGCCCACGTTATGGTGGGTTTTTATGGTTGCGCTTGGCCCGCCAAACGCCGAGCGTGATTCTATAAGGTCCGGATACAGGGTCCCTTGCGCAAGAAAATCCACCGCGCCTATTTTCCTGGATTCCCTTTCGAACACACGGATGAAGAGGTTGCCTATGGCTTTCCTTTTCTTTTCAGGGTCTATGACGCCTTTTAAGGCTTCAAGGAACTCACCCGAGGCATCGACACATTTCAGATTTATTTTAAAGTGTTTCTGGAATATTTCCCTGACCAGCTTAGCTTCGTTCTTTCGTAAAAGGCCGTTATCTACAAATATGCATATAAGCTTGTGCCCTATAGCCTTGTTCAGCAGGATGGCTGCCACCGAAGAATCTACTCCGCCCGAAAGGCCGAGGACTACCCTCTTTTTGCCGACGGTATTCCTGATCTCGGATATGGTCTCTTTCACAAAAGAGCTCATCGACCAACTGCTCTTTACCCCGCATATGTCCTTAAGGAAATTCTTTATGATCGTCTTCCCGTATTTTGTATGGGCCACCTCTGGATGGAACTGGACACCGTATAAGTTCCTCCTGAGATCCGCGAATGCCGCTATCGGCGTATTCCGGGATAAGGCTATACGCCTGAAACCCTTGGGCATCCTCTTTACTTTATCCCCATGGCTCATCCAGGTAACGCTTTCGTGAGGAACATTTTTAAAAAGCCGCTTGTGGTCAGTCACTGTCAGGCTCGCCCTGCCGTACTCTCTTGAATGCGACCTGGCGACCTCGCCGCCCAATACCTTTGTCATCAGCTGCATCCCGTAACATATGCCTAACATCGGTATGCCCAGGTTAAATATGCGTTTATCGCAGGATGGCGCGCCTTTCGCATATACGCTGGCAGGCCCCCCGGAAAGTATTATGCCTTTTGTCTCTTCAGGATCTATCGAGTTTATGTTTATGTCGGGAGGGACGATCTCGCAGAATACGTTGTTTTCCCTGACCTTTCTTGCGATCAATTGGTTATACTGGGAGCCAAAATCGATTATAATTATGGTCTCTTTTGGCATATTAAGCTATCCCCTTGCATGCGCGTTTTTCCAGCGCTTTTTTCGAGGGTGGTTTGCATATGGTCGTGGGATATTTTCCCGTGAAACAGGCCGTGCAGAATTCTTCTTTGGGCAACATCATGGAACTTAACATTCCCTCAAGGCTCAGGTATTTCAGGCTGTCCACGCCTATAAAATCTTTTATTTCTTCTATGGAATGATTGGATGCTATCAGTTCCTTTTTGGTCGGAAAGTCTATGCCGTAAAAACACGGGCTTATCAGCGGAGGGCAGCTTACCCGCATGTGTATTTCCGCGGCGCCGGCTTCTCGCAGCGAACGCACCCTGCTGCGGGACGTCGTTCCCCTGACGATGGAATCCTCGACCACGACTATGCGTTTACCCTTCAGGACGTCCTTGATGGGGTTGAGCTTTACTTTTACCTTGAAATCCCTTATCAATTGGCTTGGCTGTATGAATGTCCTTCCTATGTAATGGTTCCTTACATATGCCATTTCAAGCGGGATCCCGGATGCCTCGGAGTATCCCAGCGCGGCGTAATTACCTGAATCAGGTATAGGCATTACGCAATCAGCCGAGGTCGGATATTCTTTGGCAAGGGCCCTGCCAAGGTTTTTTCTTGCCAGATAAACGCTTTTAGTGAATATGTTGCTGTCCGGCCTCGCAAAATATATGTATTCGAATATACAGAATGAGTGGCGCGCAGAAGGCGGCTGCTTAAGCGAAGTCAGGCCGTTCTTGTCGATTATGACCACCTCGCCGGGCTCTACATCCCTTACATACGTAGCCCCTATCATGTCCAGGGCGCAGGTCTCGCTTGCCACTACATAGGCGTTATCGATCTTACCTATGCAAAGGGGCCTGAACCCGTAAGGGTCGCGCGTCGCATATATGGCATCATTAAGTAAAAGCACAAATGAATAAGCGCCTTCCATTTTAGATAAAATAGGCACTATTTTCTGCCTGTAATTATTAAGCTGGTCCCTTACAAGGAAATGCACTATTAATTCGGAGTCCATCGTTGTCTGCAGTATAGAGCCGGAGTCTTCCAGTTCGTTCCTGAGAGCTACGGAATTCGTGAGGTTTCCGTTGTGCGCAACGGCTATGAACCCTTTTTTATGGTTTATCAGGAGAGGCTGGACGTTCTTGGCAATGCTTGAACCGGTCGTGGAATATCTCACGTGCCCTACGGCAACCGGCCCTTTGAGCTTCTTAAGGTTTTCTTCCGTGAATACAGTGCCGACAAGGCCCATGCCTTTTTGTATATGGACTTTCTTGTAATCGTAACTGACTATGCCGCAGGATTCCTCCCCCCTGTGCTGAAGGGCGTATAACGCCAGATAAGCCAGTCTCGCCGCATCTTTATGGCCGTGTATACCTACAACTCCGCAATAATCTTTCATTTTTTACCTTTTGCGTGGTACTCCTGTAATGGAGCCACTGACATTTTAGGTTTCTTTATCAGGTTTTCTATGCCGTTTACGGTTGCCTGCGCGCCTGACACTGTAGTTACCAGCGCAATGTTATAAAGGATGGCATGTGACCTTATCTGCAGCTCGTCTTCCTTTGTATGTTTTCCGGAAGGTGTATTTATTAATAACGATATCTTCCCGTCTTTCATGAGGTCTATTATATTCGGCCTGCCTTCATTGAGCTTGGGCAGGACCTGCACGTCAATATCGTTGCTCCTGAGGGCATCGGCCGTTCCGCTTGTCGACATTATTTTAAAACCAAGATCGGCAAGCTTTTTCGCGACAAATATTATGTTTCTCTTATCCTGGTTCTTTACGCTGATAAATACATTTCCTTTTGTCGGCAGTTTTTGCCCGGCCGCTATCTGGCTCTTAGCATATGCCAGCCCGAATGTATCGGCAATACCCATCACTTCTCCTGTGGATTTCATTTCAGGCCCCAATATGGCGTCTACGCCGGGGAACCTTATGAAAGGAAAGACAGATTCTTTTACAGTTACGTAATTTATGGCCCTTTCTTTGGTAAAACCCAATTCCTTCAGCGATCTCCCCATCATTATCTTAGTGGCCAGTTTTGCCAGCGGGACGCCTATGGCCTTGCTTACGAACGGGACAGTCCTTGAGGCCCTGGGGTTGACTTCAAGCACATATACTATGTTATTCTTGACCGCGAACTGGATGTTCATCAGCCCTTTGACCTTTAATTCTTTCGCCATCGCGTATGTATTTTTTCTTATTGCTTCCAGGATGTCCTTACCGAGGGTGTGCGGCGGCAGGACCATCGCGCTGTCACCGGAGTGTATGCCCGCTTCTTCGATATGCTCAAGTATGCCGCCGATCACGCAGTTCTCGCCGTCAGCGATCGCGTCAACGTCCACTTCCATTGCGTCTTCAAGGAATTTATCGATCAGTATGGGCCTTTCCGGGGACGCTTCAACGGCTTTTTCCATATAATCCGAAAGGCTCTTCTCGTCATAAACTATCTCCATTGCCCTGCCGCCCAGGACAAACGACGGCCTGACAACGACAGGATAGCCTATCTTTTCCGCGATCCTCTTCGACTCTTCGAAAGACGTTGCGGTACCGTTATCCGGCTGGACAAGTTTTAACTTTTTGATCATTTGCTGGAACCGTTTCCTGTCCTCCGCGATATCGATAGAGTCAGGGCTCGTCCCGAGTATGTTAAGGCCGGCCTTTGCAAGAGGGCCTGATATGTTCAAAGGTGTCTGGCCGCCGAACTGGACTATGGCGCCTATAGGTTTTTCAATGGCTACTATGCTTAGGACGTCTTCTACTGTAAGGGGCTCAAAATAGAGCTTGTCGGAGGTATCGTAATCGGTAGAGACCGTTTCGGGGTTACAATTTACCATTATGCTCTCATAGCCCTCTTCCCTCAGGGCATATGAAGCATGGCAGCAGCAGTAATCGAACTCTATGCCCTGTCCGATCCTGTTGGGACCGCCGCCTAATATCATTACTTTTTTCTTTTCATTCATTGTTATTCTATATCTATCCCGCCATGAAGCGGCGGGATTGTTTGCCTTGCTTAAGCGATAGCAAACAAAAAGACCGGTTAGAGATGACAATCCTCCCCGGCCGCAATTTTTGCGTTGTGCGATAAGCTACTTGGTGTATGTTGTTCGAGCTCCCTGACTATAGGCATTAATATTATCCATATGTAAGGATATATATTATCATGCCTATTAGTGGTATGTCAAGCGACAAAGAGGTTGCGGGATGAGAATTTACCGTCTGTGGTGAGGTTAACGCCCAGCATTTTAAGGCCGACTTCATCGCCAGGCGTAGGTATATGCGTAATGTGTATTTCGCAGTTCCTTAGCTCCGTAAGCTTTTTCATGGCTATCTCTGCGGTATGGTTTGTCGTGGCGCTTATGGACAGGGATATCAGCGTTTCTTCCAGGTCCAGGCTTTCCTTTTCTCCGTTAAGTATTCCCTCTTTTAAATTTGAGATCTGCTTTATGATGTGAGGCGACAACAACAATATCTCATCGGGTATATTGGCAAGGACTTTTACGGCGTTCAATACCAGGCTCGAAGCCGCGTGCATTAACTGGGAATTTTTCCCGGTTATGATACGCCCGTCCTTCAGTTGCAGCGCTGCTCCGCAGCAAATACCCTCAAAGCCCTTTCCTTTTTTCTCGGCATCTTCAGCCGCCTTGCGCGCCACTTCGACTACGGCCCTGTCAGTTACCTTTACTCCCATCCCTTCCATCAGGATGGCTACCCTGTCAACAGTCTCTTTCTTTTCTATGCCGAGCACGAATTCAGCGTTGTACCTGAAATACCTGCGGATCAATTCCTGCTTTGCGGCTTCCTGCACAACAGCATCGTTCACTATGCCGAAACCCGCCCTGTTTACGCCCATATCGGTCGGTGAGTTATAAGTCGGTAAATTGGCGCTTTTGTCCAGGATCCTGCTGAGCATCAGTTTTAAGATAGGGAAACTTTCGACGTCGCGGTTGTAGTTTATGGCCGTTTCATTATACTGGGCCAGGTGAAAAGGGTCCACCAGGTTAAAATCCATTATATCCGCTGTTGCGGCTTCGTAAGCTACGTTTACAGGGTGTTTTAACGGGATGTTCCATATGGGGAATGTCTCAAATTTAGCATAACCGGCATGAATGCCGCGTTTATGGTCATGGTAAAGCTGGGAAAGGCATATCGACAACTTGCCGCTGTTAGGCCCCGGCGCAGTGACCACTACGATCGGTTTCTTTGTCTCAATATAGTCATTCTTACCAAAACCATCATCGCTTACCACCCTGTCGATATCGGTAGGATAATTGTCGATGGGATAATGAAGGTAGACTTTTACGCCCCTGCGTTCCAGCTTGTTCTTGAAGATCACCGCGGACGGCTGGTTTGTGAAACGCGTTATGACTACGGCCAGGATATCAAGCCCCCATTTTCTCAGGTCGTCTATAAGCTTTAAGGTTGCCGCGTCATATGTTATGCCGAAATCGCCGCGGACCCTGCCCTTTTCAATGTCTCCTGCATAAATACCGAGTACTATATCGATGTTATCTTTGAGGGATTGGAGGAGGCGTATCTTTACGTTGGGATCGTATCCCGGCAGGACCCTCGCTGCATGGTAATCAAAGCATAGCTTCCCGCCGAATTCAAGGTAGAGCTTATTATCTAATTTTTCTACACGGTTTAAGATGGCAGCGGTCTGTTCTTTCAGATATTTTTCATTATCGAAGCCCTGCTGCGCTATTGTGGGATCTTCATTCTTCTGCTTAATCATTAGGCAATGATTATATATTTATTGGGCATCATTTGTAAAGAAAATTCCGTATGGCTATATATCTCCTCCGATAAAATTTTTAAAATCCGCCATCGCTTTTTTGAATGTTTCAGGGTTTGACTGCCAGTCGCCGTATTGAGGCATCTGCATTACCCACTCCTCAAAGAGCGCCCACCTTAGCTTTGCGGACTGCGCCTGCTCTTCGCTTAATCCCAGGTTGCCTTTTATGCTCGGCTGCATCACAGGCAGGTTTGTCTTGCCTTTATAGTTCTTTATAGGCACTACCTTGCCCGTAAGTATATTATATTTCGACGGTATAGTGACGCCTGCGATCTCATAGTTTACGGTGCGTAGAAATAAGGCCTTATAAGACATGACCAGCGAAAATACAATGAACACGGCCACTGCCGCCATAATAACTATTTTTTTCATTTTTCCTCCCTAGTTTTGAAGCTCTACTTTATACAAGTCGCTGTAAGTGCCTGTTACCCAGAAATGTTTCCCGTCCCAGGCTATGCCCGTGGTCTTTTTTACAGGTGACTTGAAGTAGCCTACCACATCCAGAGTATCCGGGTCAATTTTAAAAACACGGTTGTCGTACCAGGAGCTGACCCACAGACTTTTCCCGTCCCAGGCCATCTGGGACGGTTCCTGTATTTCGGTTATGTCATGGCTCTTTAAAATATTGAATTTACCATCCATCGTCAGGAGGCGGAACTTTGTTCCGGAAAGCGATCTCGTCCAGGTTATTAAAAACAGGTTTTTGCCGTTCCATGCCGCGCCTGCCGGATGCGCCGGTTCTACGGTGAACTCTTTCTCCGCGCGCATGGCATCGTTGTCTATATGCGCGGTATATATTTTTTTAGAATCCCAGTCGCTTACTATATAAACGTCTTTTTCGGTGGAGGTTATTGCTTCCGTGAATGTGCCCACGGGGTCGATCTCCCTCTTTACCTTACCGCTCTCCGTATCTACTACCCATATTTTTCCTTTCAGGCCGTTACTGACCCATATATCCTTGCCGTCAAAATACAGGCCCTCATGATACCAGGTCGGTATTTGCACCTTGTTCACGACTTTGGTCTTTATGAGTTTTGGCTTGTCGGGAGAAAGGCCGATACAAAGGACCGATAAAGCTATAATGATGACAAGTTTTATCGTCTTCATATTCAGAATTGGTAGCAAAAAGAACTGCTCAACGAGGTCTCATCTATAAAATGGCTCTCTATGCTTATATATGTATTTTTGGTCAGCCTGACGTTGCATCCCAGGATCGTCCCGGCGTAATAGGCGGGCGGCCGGTTCTTCCTGTCGATATCGTTTGTTTTTTGTATAAGGTTACCATATGAGAGTTTTGCACCGGCAAATGGAGTTAAGCGGCCTATCTCTTTTGAAGAGACCAATGAAACCTGCCAGTCCTCATATATCGCGAAGCGCTTATCTCCGTTCAGGTTCCTGCTGGCCGGGTGTGTGCTGGTATGCTGGAATCCGGCGACCACAGACACCTTGTTCCTGATATCGTCCAGGACGCGAAGCCTGAAGCCGTATCCCCCTGCAAATCCGTAATTATGGTCAACCTTGGGGTGCGTGCCGCCCTTTTCCCTGGCATTCCCGAAGCCGATCTTGCCATCCAGGGACAGCCAGTCAAAAACTCCGTATGACAAAGTGTAATAGTGCTGGTCGCTTTTTACGTTGCCGTAGGTATCGGCCAGGTCATGCTTGAATATGGCATTGTTCTGGTACCCGGTGGTATACTTGCCCTTGTAAGGCATTATAGTCCCGTCCGTAGGAGCAGCATGTGTTTTGATCGTGAAAAGGGATAAGAGAACCGCAAAGGCAAGTGTTACAAATTTTCGCATGATTGGGACGATCTGGATCTTAGCGCTATTTAGCTACTTTATCAAGCAGCTTGTTCACCGATTCGATGAGCGGTTTTATATAATCATTTTTTCTTACGATAAGACGCGATCTTCCGTCGCCTTTTTTCGTCATCTCATCGAGGTTCCTCTGCAGCCTCTTCATGGGCCCTACCAGCCTGTGGCTGAAAATAAGACCCCATATCAATATCAGCAGGAAGATCGGTATGCCACTTAACAATATTGTCATATTTGTTTTGTGGAGTACCGGGTCGAGGCTTGCAGCAACAAAACCGGAGGTTTCCGGCATATTATTTATAATGTCGAATATGAGCAGGTATAAGTAAGTCCCTACGAAAAATACAGGCACGACTATTGAGATGAGCAGCATGCCGAGTATCTTTATCTGGGCAGGCTCGTTTATAAAAAATTTTATTCGCGTGGGGAATTTACCCAAAATGCAATTCTCCTATTCCATGGAAAGCGTTACGGTTTTTCCATCGATCAAAACTATGACCTTATCTTTTGTGATCTTCGATACCGTCGCCTTGCCGACAGTCTCGCCTTCTTTTACCATCGTGTTATTAATGACAGCTATAGGAGCTTTTTCCCTGTTATATAAGATACCGCTTAATTCAAGGGCGTCGCCTTTTGCAGGGCCTGGTTTGCCAGGCGTCCCTACAACAGTATTTTGCATCACTGTTTCCATTGCCTTGCCGAACTTTAATGGATCCCTATAGCCTGTCACGCGTGAATTGTAGGACCCGTTGGGATTAAGGAATACGATCGTGGGATACCCCCTTACGTCGTACCTGGCTGCAGCTGCCGCGTCCTTTTCAGCGTCCAATTTAACACAAACGAAATTGGAAGAAAGGTCGTCCACTCTCCTGTCGGTGTAGGTATTGCGGTCAAGTTCTTTGCACCAATGGCACCATTTTGTATAGAAGTCTATCATTACGGGAAGGCGGCGCTCTTTAGCCTCTTTAAGCGCTGTGTTAAGGTCTTCTTTCCATGAAATGGCCCATGCGGGATCTGAATGCAGCGCAAGGGCTATAAGGGTAGAAAAAACTATGTAGGTATAAAGTTTCCTGTGCATAGTCTATATAATACCACATCTTTTTATTTTTGGCTATACAGACTCGTTAAATCGTATGTCGAATAATAATAGGGCGTGTGCGCCCGGAATTCCGCCGCGCAGGTGTCGACGAGCTTGAAATCAGGCTCAATATTCTTCGCTTTTCTTAATTCGCGTATCTCATCTTCGCTTTTATTAAGCAGCATCCCTAGCTGCTTGTCGCTGAAACCATATTGTTTTGCCTGGATAAGCAGGCCGTCGCTGATATTATCCCTGCTCTTTAAGATCTCTCTCTCCAGGTCTATTATCTCTTTGATGTTGTAAAGGAACCACCTGTCTATCTTAGTCAGCCCATATATTTTTTCGATATCGATCGATGCCCTGAAAGCGTCTCCTATGTAAAATATCCTTTCAGCGCACGGCGTTCTCAGGTTTTCGTATATTTCGCTAAGGATATCTTCGGTGGCGCTTATGTTGTCAAGGCAGTCCCTGAACAATATGGTCTCCAGGCCGCTCTTTTTTATTTCTAATGAACGCAACCCCTTCTGCAGGGCTTCTTTGAATGTCCTGCCGATCGACATTGCCTCACCTACCGATTTCATCGATACGGTCAGCGTGGGATCGGCCAGCGGGAACTTTTCAAACGTGAACCTTGGTATTTTTACGACGCAATAGTCTATTGAGGGCTCGAAGCAGGCAGGAGTCTCTTTTGTGATGTCATTAGGTATCTCATCCAGCGTATAACCTACCGCCAGTTTTGCGGCTATCTTGGCTATTGGGAACCCGGTCGCCTTGGATGCCAGAGCGGAGCTCCTGGAAACCCTCGGGTTCATTTCTATTACAACCATACGCCCGGTATCGGGATGCACGGCAAATTGTATGTTCGAGCCGCCCGTTTCAACCCCGATCTCTCTTATGCAGGCAATGGCCGCGTCTCTCATCTTTTGATATTCCCTGTCTGTAAGCGTCTGCACAGGCGCTACGGTTATGGAGTCGCCTGTGTGTATTCCCATCGGGTCGAGGTTTTCAATGGAACAGATTACAACGGCATTGTCCTTCAGGTCCCGCATTACCTCCAATTCAAATTCCTTCCATCCCATTACGGATTCTTCGACAAGTATCTCGCTTATCATGCTCGATTCAATGCCTATCTTGGCGCGTTCCTTGAATTCTTCTATGTTATAGGCGACGCTGCCGCCTGTTCCGCCCAGCGTGAAGCTCGGCCTTATAATAACGGGAAAGCCTATTTTTTCAGCGACCGTGCAGGCGTCTTTAAGGTTATAAGCCTTGTCGCTCCTGGGCAGGTCGAGGCCTATCTTCTGCATTGCTTCCTTGAACATCCGCCTGTCTTCGCCCTTCTTTATCGCTTTTATGTCGGCGCCGATAGTCTCAACCTTGTATTTTTTAAGGATACCTTTTTCGGCAAGGCCTATAGTAGTATTTAGTGCAGTCTGGCCTCCAAGCGTGGGCAGCAGCGCGTCAGGCCTTTCTTTTGCGATGATCTTTTCAACTGATTCGACGGTTATCGGCTCTATGTATGTCCGATCCGCCATGTCCGGGTCCGTCATGATCGTAGCGGGGTTTGAGTTCACGAGTATTACCTTGTAGCCGTCCTGCCTTAGCACCTTGCATGCCTGTGATCCGGAATAATCGAATTCGCACGCCTGGCCTATTACTATCGGGCCGGAGCCTATTATAAGTATTTTTTTAATATCGGTCCTCTTAGGCATATTTTTTCATCATTTCCGTGAATTTTGCGAACATATACCCCGCGTCATGTGGCCCCGGTGAGCATTCCGGGTGGAACTGAACGGAAAATATGGGTAGTTTTTTGTGCCTCATACCTTCAAGGGTTTCGTCGTTCAGGTTTACGTGGGTCAGTTCTATCTCTTTTTTATTTAATGTATCTATGTCAACGCAGAAGCCATGGTTCTGGACCGAGATCGCGACCTTACCTGTCTTCAGGTCTTTTACGGGTTGGTTGCCGCCATGATGGCCAAATTTTAATTTATACGTTTTTCCTCCGAAAGCCTGCCCCAGCATCTGGTGGCCAAGGCATATCCCGAATATCGGGACCTTGCCTATTAATTCCTGCGTTGTTTTCACGATATATGGCAATGCCGCAGGGTCGCCCGGCCCGTTTGACAGGAGAACTCCATGAGGTTTGTGCCCAAGTATCTCTTTGCAGGTTGCCGTAGCGGGCATCACTGTTACCCTGCAATCGTTCTTTGCGAGTTGCCTCAATATGTTAAATTTTACACCGCAGTCCAACGCTACGACTTTATATTTTCCCTTATTGTTCCACTCATAGCTCTTTTTGGATATGACCTCTTTTACAAGGTCCACGCCTTCAAGCCCTGGGGACGCTTTTGCCTTATTTACAAGGCTCTTCTCGTTAAGGTCGATCGTTGAAAGGACCGCCTTCATTGTCCCCGCCTGTCTTATGTGCAGGGTCAGGTCACGCGTATCTATTCCTTCGATGCCTATGATATTATTTTCTTTCAGGTATTCGCCGAGGCTCTTCGTAGAGCGCCAATTGCTTGCTATCTTGGAGTATTCCTTAACGACAAACCCTTCGACAAAAGGCTTGCAGGATTCGGCGTCTTCGGTGTTTACGCCATAATTGCCTATAAGAGGATATGTCATGGCTACTATCTGGCCTTTGTATGAAGGGTCGGTGATTATTTCCTGGTAGCCTGCCATGCTAGTATTAAAGACGGCTTCCCCGCAACTTTCGCCTGAAGCGCCGAAAGCCCTGCCTTTATATATCTTGCCGTCCTCTAACGCTAATATGGCATTCATTTCTGGTCTTTTGCCTGTTTTAGTGACGCTGTAATAAATTCCCTGAAAAGCGGATGCGGTTTGTCCGGTTTCGATTTAAATTCTGGATGGTACTGGACCGCTATGAAATAAGGATGGTCTCCTATTTCGATTATCTCAACAAGGTTTTTCTTCGAATAAATTCCGGAAAAAATTATACCATTTTTCGCCAATAAGTCACGATATTTGTTGTTGAACTCATACCTGTGGCGGTGCCGCTCGAAGATCGCAGTTTTCTTGTATGCCTTATGGGCAAGGCTGCCGCTTTTTATCCTGCATGGATAAGTACCCAGCCTCATGGTCCCGCCCATGTCCTTTATCTTTAACTGTTCTTCCAGAAGGCTTATTACAGGATATTTGTTTTTCCTGTTAAACTCGGTAGAGTTGGCGTTCTTTAATCCGCATACGTTCCGCGCAAATTCTATGACGGCGCACTGCATCCCAAGGCATAACCCGAGGAAAGGTATCTTATTTTCCCTGGCAAACCTGATAGCCTCGACCTTGCCTTCTATGCCCCTGTAGCCGAACCCGCCCGGAATAAGTATGCCGGAAACGTCGCTGAGATAATTTTCAACGCCATGCTTTTCTATGTCTTCCGAATCTATTTTTTTCAGCACGATCTTCGCGTCATTATATATGCCTGCGTGAACAAGCGATTCATAAATTGACTTGTAGGCGTCCTGCAGGCCCATGTATTTGCCGACTACCGCAATGGTCACTTTCTTGCGGGGGCGTATCGCTCTCTCGACAACGTTCTTTGCCCAGTCTTTCAGGTCGGTGGTCCTTGCCTTGAGGCCAAAATGGCTCAATATTATCTTGTCCAGCCCCTGGTCCTTGAAGATGATCGGGACCTGGTATATGGATTCCGCATCCTTTGCTTCAATGACAGAATTTTTACTTACATTGCAGAACAAGGATATCTTCTCCTTGATGTCGTCTGATAAGGCTTTTTCGGTCCTGCATATCAGTATATCCGGCTGTATACCTATTTCCCGTAATTTTCCTACAGAATGCTGCGTAGGTTTTGTCTTTATTTCTTCGGCGGTCCTTACGTAAGGGATAAGCGTCAGGTGGACATAGAGGACGTTATTTTTACCTACCTCAAGGCCGAATTGCCTTGCTGCCTCAAGGAACGGGAGGCTCTCGATGTCGCCTACGGTGCCGCCTATCTCAACTATCATGACTTCCGTATTCGATACCTGCGCAGCCTTTTTTATCCTTTCTTTGATCTCATTGGTTATGTGGGGTATGACCTGGATGGTCTTTCCGAGGTAATCTCCGCGCCTCTCCCTGGATATTACCGCATTGTATACCTGGCCGGTGGTTGCATTGCTGAATTTACTGGTCCGTGCATTTGTGAACCTTTCGTAATGCCCCAGGTCCAGGTCTGTTTCCGCGCCGTCATCCGTTACGTATACTTCACCGTGCTGGTAGGGGTTCATTGTGCCGGGGTCTACGTTTATGTAAGGGTCCAGTTTCATCATGGCGATCTTCAGGCCGCGCGCTTCAAGTATCTTGCCTATAGATGCGCTTGCGATACCCTTGCCCAGGCTCGAAATAACCCCGCCCGTAGTAAAAATGTATTTTGTCATAGGTCTCACTCCTTAAAAACAAAAATGGCGTTTTTTTTAAAGCCGACATTGCGGCCCAAAAAAAACGCCATTGTTTGTCCGTAATTCTTTCTTTGAACTACGTAATTAGTATATCACCTTATCCAAAGATGTCAAGCTTACTTTTTTCCGGCTAATGCGAACTCCGGTTCTTTTACGTGTGTTTCAAGAGCGGTCTTCTTACCTTCGAGGACGGCTTCGGCTTCCTTCCTGTGAGCGTCCATGACATAGGCGATGCCCGATATTCTGGCAGCTTCCTCGGTCAGGGCCATCAGGTCGTTCCTGGAGACCGTCTTGAGGTTGAAGTTCCTTGAACCGGCCATCAGTTGCTGCAATCCTACCTTTATCCTCTGTGAGAACGTGTAAATGGCGACTGCGCCCAGCGGGATATCCTTCATATCCTTGCCGTATTTATCGCGCAATTCCTCATAGCAGACGAATATCTCAGCCGGTGTTTTGCCGTACTCTGAAACTGTCGGTGGAAGATTCTTTTCCTTTATCCAGTTCTCAACGTTCTTCCCTACAAAACCCGGTATCATCAGCGCGCGTCCCATGCATACCGCCTTCACGTAAGGCGCCCCCATTGCTATGGCCTTGAATACATGGTCTTCCAGCGAGAATCCGCCGGCGATCGCTATGTCGGGTATCCTCATCTTTTTTCCCGCAAGTTTTTCGCAGAACTCATAGGTAAGCGCCTCAAGATAGAATGTGGGGATCCCCCATTCCTGCATCATCCTCCACGGGCTCATGCCTGTTCCGCCCGGAGCGCCGTCAACGGTCAAAAGGTCGATCTTTGCGATCGATGAATACCTTATGGCCTGCGCAAGCTCTACCATTGAGTATGCGCCTGTTTTCAGCGTTATCCTCTTGAACCCGAGGTCCCGCAGGCGTTTGATCTCCTTCATGAAGCCTTCTTCGGAAACGAATCCCAGCCTGGAATGTCTTTCGAATTCTTTTATTTCTCCGACCTTGAAGGCTTCCTGGTAGGCGTGGGTCAAAGGATCGGGCGTGACAATGTATCCGCGCTTATTCAGCGTCTGCGCCCTGTCGAGAGAGTTTACTTTTATTTCCCCGCCTATACATTTTGCGCCCTGCCCCCATTTCAATTCGATCGTTTCTAGCTTATGTTTTTTGCGGACATACTCGGCGACACCCAACCTTGTATCTTCAACGTTCATCTGGACGAGTATTTCGCCGTATTTGTCGTGGAATTTCTTGTATGTCTCTATGCGCCTGTCCATGTCGGGCGCGCTTGTTATTTTACCGTTCTTATCGAGCTCGAGTTTGGGGTCTATACCGCAGACGTTCTCTCCGCATACCAGGGTGATGCCTGATATTGCGGCGCCGACAGCGAACTGCTCCCAGTTCTTCCTGGCGATCTCGGTTGAACCGAGCGCGCCGGTGAAGATAGGGAGTTTCATCTTTACTTTAGCGTCCCATCCGTACTCTGTTTCCGTATTTACCGAAGGGAAGGTGGCTGTATCCGGCCCGGCTTCGGTGCCTTTTGGCAGGCCTCTTGCGCCTTGCGCGTACCCCTGGATATTAAGGTGTGAATAATCTACAGGATAATCCTTATCGCCTCCGGCTGTCATTTCGCCGAACGGGCCAGGATATATAACTTCCCTGCCCCTGAAAGAAGATTTAAATACTTCGCAGTTCCCACGACATGCCTCAAGGCATCTTGAACACAGGCCGGAACATGGAACAACGTTCTTTGAACGGTTAAATGTCCTTGTCGCGTCGTTACCGCCAGGTGTGCGTAAATTCATAATTTTTAGCCTCCTGTTTACTATTAATTAAGCAACTTATGTTCAATTTTTAGGCATTAACGTCCAAAAAAAATACGTCCGCCAATAATACCTATTATTGGAGGACGTCTTTGTCCTTCTTTACCCTCGCATCTTT
>CAZHPY010000023.1:0-21236 GCA_964534705.1 uncultured Planctomycetia bacterium
GCATTGGATGAACCCGGATTTGATATTTGGGATGGGGGTGGAGCATGTTAGCCCCATTAATATGAGGCTATTGGGGCTATGCGACATACAGATACCCGCCTAGTATAACAGTATATTGTAAACCCCAAATAACCAAATTCGGGGAATCCAATGACAGGACCCGCGATCAGTTAAGTGGAGACACAGAAAAGTTTTATGGGTTCTTGAGGAGAAAGGGTGGCGACCCCGCAAGGACCGCCGTCTGGGTTGAAGAAGAAAGGTTTGTTACGTGGGAAGTTTTGAGGTTTTCTTGTATTCTATGTAGTCTTTGATGATCTGCTTGTGGTCGAAGGCGAAGTCTATCTTATCGATATCATCTAGCTTGATGACTTTCAGCTTTGCTGCATCATCGCCGGCTTTCGGCGCGCCCTTACCCTTTGCGGTAAATACGACGCCTATCGTATGGAAGCGCGGATCGCGTCCGGGCTTTGAATACGCGTGGAATTGCCTGAGGTCCAGCAGCTCAAGGTCAGTCTCTTCCTTCATTTCGCGCCTCACAGCATCTTCCAGGCTCTCATAATTATCCACGAACCCGCCGGGCAAAGCCCATCCGAAAGGCGGATTGGACCTTTCTACTATGACAATGGAACCGTTCATATCTATTATGGCATCGACTGCCACGAACGGCCCCTGCTGCTGTTTTTTGAACATATATTCAAGGTAATTATTAACGTTCTTTTCAAATATCTCGTAAGCTTCTTTGTCGCGCATACAAAAGATTATCTCTTTAAGTTCCGACTTTTCTTCCCTCAGATGCTTCCATACCTGCTGGGCCATTATCTTGGCGCTTGCCTTTAAAGAAAAACCTCCGGTGCCGCACCCCAGGGCTGGAAAGGCGATGGATCGGGCATGAAGCTTGTCCGCCGCTTTCAGGGAATTTGCGCAGGAATTCCTTATCTTCAACTCATCCGTCTTAAAATCCATGCCCATTGTGGCCGCATGGATAACATAGCGCGCTTTTAATTTACCAGCCGATGTGGCGACCGCGTCCCCTATCTTGATGGGCCCCTTTTTAACAGCCTCATCCTCTATCTCCTTGCCGCCCTTCCTTTTTATGGCGCCTGCCACTCCGCCGCCCATTACAAGCTCGTTATTAGCGGCATTTACTATCGCATCCACCGACAGATCGGTGATGTCCTCCTGCACAACTTTCAGTTCGCACTTACCTATAAACATCAGGCCTCCTTGTCTCGCCCTTAGGCGGACATCTTCCTGGCTAACTCTATGCGCTCCTCTATGGGAGGATGGTCATAAAAAAATATCTTGGCCAACAGGGACGGTTTTTTCTCGGAAAGGTTCTGCTCCGACAGCTTTCCCATCATGGAAATGAAAGCATCTTTATCGCCGACGGTCCTTATCGCCGCTTTATCGGCGTTCCTTTCCATTGTCCTGTGCACCCAATTGATAAAAGGTTTTGTTACGAGCTCAAATAACATGAAAATGAATATCCATGTCCCGAGATTGGCAATATCAGGCGCGGCAAGGCCATTCTTATCCAACAGGTGAAATATATAAAAAATAGCCAATATCGCAAATGCGCTCATCGCCACCATTTTTAATATATGCTTAAGCCTGTAATGCGCGAACTCATGGGCCAGGATCATTTCGATCTCCTTTTGCCGGAACTTTCCGCCAAGCAATGTATCCGTCAGGAGGACCCTTTTTGACTTTCCGATACCCACAAAGGCCGCGTTTGCCTTAACGGTTTTCTTGCTGTAATCTATTTCAAATACATCTAGTATTTTAACTTTCATCCTTTCGGCCAACGCCAATATAGCCTGGCGTAATTCATTATTCTCTATTTTCTTGCACTTGAAGAACAGCGGGATGACAAGCACCGGGAATATCCTTGCTATTACGACCGTAAGGAATATCCAGAAAGTGGCGCTCATCCACCACCAGGAATATGGAAAATTCCTTACAAAGAAAAAGAAACATTCCATCAGGATGATGAAAACAAGAAAACCAAGCAAATTCCCTTTTATATAATCCATTAACCAGGAAGTTATTTTCTGGTTGGAAAGGCTGAATTTATGCTCTAATAAAAATGAACGGTAAAGATCTATATGAAAAGTCAATATCCCGTATCCTGTAAAAAGAGCTGCTGAATAAATGGCCACGCGGAAAACCTCGGACGAGGTAAACGTAAAACAAAATGATCTCAATGAAACATTTATGCCCGACATCTGCAAGATAAGAAGAAGGAACAATGTATATGCAATTTCTATTATCGCTAATTGATACCTGGTCCTTGCGTATTTTTTCGCCCTATCTTCCATCGGTAAGCTTCCTTAGCATCTCTTCCGGTATTCTTTTAGGCCTTAAAGTCCTGTCTACGAACACAAGTATCGTCTTGGCGGTAGCGATCAATTTTCCATCCTGGTTCAATATTTCATTCTCAAAAGTGACCCTGGTTAAAGTGGCTTCTGTCACGCGCGACTTCACTTCCAGGGTATCGCCGTAAACAGAAGGAAATTTGTAGTCTATCTCCTGGCGCGCTACGACAAAACCTATGCCTTCCCTGAGAAGGTCCTTTATTATAAGGCCGCGACCTTCAAAGTATTCGCTCCTGGCTTCTTCAAGATATTTCAGGTAATTTGCATAATAAACTACTCCGCCGCAATCCGTATCATGGTAATATATCCTTACCTTCACTTACTGCCTCCTATCTTCTCGAGCGTGATCTTCATGCTCTTAAGGTCCATCTTGAGATTGAACTGGCTCAGGAAGGACATACCCAAAAGGCCGTCCCTTAAAACCGGGTCATTGATCTGGTCGAGAAGCACGGCAGCCATCACTTTATTCAACTCCACGTCCTGGATACGCACACTATCCAGTATGATAGCTTTTGCTTTTGTCCTTCTACCATCCGCGAGCCTGAACTCCATAATACCGTCCTTTGTTTCTGCCATATCCATACCTAGCTCTTCGCCTATCCTTCTGGACAATACCACAAGCGAGGCACCGGTATCCAGGACAAGGCTGGCCTTTACCTTATCGTTCAGCAAGGCCTCTACTATTATACCCTTAGTCCTTTCATCGCGGCTTACCTGTATATGCCCGGCGTCTTCTGCATCCCTGCCCTTCTTCTGCTCCTCTTCGTCCATCCAGTTCTTATACGCTTCGCTGAACCTGTTTTCGCGGGCTTGTTCAAATTCATTTTCCTTCGATTCAAGCTCCGCTTTCTTCTCCCCCCATTTTACCATTTTTTCGCTATTTTCTTCGGGGCTGGACCTTTTTACGCTTTTTACCTGGCGTTTGTCAAAAGTAGCCGAACCAAATCCCATGTTCACTTCTATGCTATCCTTGTCTTCTTTTTCTACAACGCCGTCTATAATACCACCATTATTCAAATATACCGTATCGGCATAAACATTTCCGGCGAACAGCAACATTATGAAAAATACAGCTTTTTTCATGTAAATATTATACCTTATCGCGCTTTAATATAGCAACAACCTCTACGTGCCTTGTGTGGGGAAACATGTCGACAGGTATCATCTTTTCTATCCTATATGCTTGCGTAAGCTTTTTTAGGTCTTCCACCAGGTTGGCAGGATTGCAGGATACGTATATCATATTCTCCGGCCCGTCCGCCAAAAGCACTTCCTTCATCTGCTTACCCAGGCCCGCCCTCGGAGGATCCAGTATTACGGTAGAGAATTTTTTGATATCTTTGAATTTTTCGGCGTCTGCGCGCACAAATTCGATATTCTGTTTTTTATTCAATGCTGCATTCAGCGATGCGTCTTCTATGTTCTGCGCAGATATGTCTACGCCCGTAACCTTATCGAAATTATCGGATATCTGCAATGCTATGCCACCTGAGCCGCAGCACATATCAAGGGCAGCGCCGCCGGCATTTTTAGTCTCTTCTTTGATGATCGAGTAAAGCCTGGCGCAGCAATGGGGATTTGTCTGAAAAAAGGAATTAGCGCTTATCAGGTAGTCCACGTCATTTATTCTTTCCTTTATACGCTTTTCGCCGTATACAAGCTTAAGATCGGCTGTTATGGACAGATCCGCCAAACCATTATTAACGCACACATACACGGACTTTATGGCGTTAATGCCTTTCAGGCTCTCCGCGAGGGACGATGCGCTGTCCGCTTTCGCAGCCATGACTGCGATCACCATCAGTTCATTATAATATTTTGAATGGCGCATGGCCGCATATCTTATGTTGCCGGAATGCCTTCTCAGTTGATACGGCTCTATATTATTCTTTTTTATCCATTCCTTAAATACCGCGAATATGTCCCGGACACCGTCAAAAAATATTCCGCACTCATCCAGGTCTATGATCCTGTAAAACCTCTTTTTCTGCCTCAATCCTATCAATGTCTCCGCCTTATCGCTGGTTATGGCATACTCCATCTTATTCCTGTAATAGTATATTTCCGGCGAAGGCACTATTGCTTCTATCGTCCCTACCTTAAAAGCGGAAAACAGCTCTTTGAGCCTGTCTTCTTTCATCCTCAGCTGGTCCTCATACGCCATATCCTGAAAATCACAGCCGCCGCACAATCCGAAATATTTACATATTTTATTCAATTTAGTCCCTCCGGCTTCTTGAAAGCCACGGCTATTTGTAGTGGTCCTATCGGTTTTAAAAAGAGGTCATAGCAGGCAAGATCATATGTGTAGGGATCTATCAGCAGGGCCCTTAGAGGCTTCCTCATTCTCTGGTTATCTTGATTATCTTATATCTCAGGGTGCCGGCGGGAACTTTTATCTTTACCGTATCGTTTTCTTTATGCCCTATCAGGGCTTCGCCTACAGGGGATGTGATCGAGATCTTACAGCTTGAATAATCCGCCTCTTCTTCGGATACCAGCGCATATTCAAGATCTTCTCCGGAATCCAGATCCTTCAATTTTACCTTAGCGCCTATCAGTATCTCATCCTTAGACATCGCGCTCTCATCTATCAGTTTCGCGCGCGACAATTTATCTTCGAGCTCCGCTATTTTTTTCTCATTAAGGGCCTGCGCTTCTTTTGCATATGTATATTCCGCGTTTTCGCTCAGGTCGCCGTGCGCCCTTGCCTCAGCGATCGCTTTTGAGATCTCCCTGCGCTTTACGTTCTGTAACTGCTCCAGCTCTTTTCTTAACTTTTCAAAGCCCTCATGTGTAAGATACACGTCGCCTTTATTCATAGTACTTCCACTCCTGTTAACGCGCTTCCTTCTTTACTATGCTCACGAATATATCTACGATCTTGGGATCGAATTGCCCGCCCGCGCCTTCTTCTATTATCTTAATAGCGTCTTTTTTGGGAAATGCCTTTCGATACGGCCGGTTCGAGATAAGCGCCTGATAGACGTCCGCTATAGCTATGATACGGGCTCCAAGCGGTATGTCTTCGCCTTTCAGGCCGTCCGGATAACCGTGGCCGTCCCACCGCTCATGATGGTGGAGTATAAAAGGTATTATTGCATTCAGGACATGGATAGGCCTTAGTATATCCGCCGCTATACCAGGGTGCCGTTTTATCTCCTCCATTTCCTTTCCGTTTAATTTTGATTTTTTCATAAGTATCTTGTCGCTTATACCTACCTTACCAAGGTCATGCAGGACTGCCGCCTGTTTTATCAGGTCTATCTCATATCTGGACAGGCCTAAAGCAGACGCTATACCGGTGGCGTATTTCACTGTTTTTTCCACGTGTTCGCCTGTATAATGGTCCCTTAATTCTATCGTCTTGGCGAACGCGAATATGGATTCTATGAGGCTCTGGTTCGCCTGCTTATGCAGTTTTTCAAGCCTTTGCCTTAAAATATTGACCTCTTCTGTCTTCCTCTCCTCCGCCTCTTTCCCGCCCTTCTTCTTGTCCGCCGATGAATATGCCCTGTTACCGCCGTCTTCTTTCGCGATAGCCAGCACATGTTCTGCGGTCTTCATAAGATCCGTGGCCTTATTAGCCCTGTCTTCGGGATAGGCCACTACTGACATGCTCAGCTTCAGCTTTACCTCGTTCTTTTTATCGCCAAAATTATATATACCGATGTTATCCAGGATCCTCTGGGCAAGAATAAGGGCCTGCGCCCTGTTAGCGCCGCTGGAGACAATGATAAACTCCTCTCCGCCGTATCTGATAACGATATCATATTGCCGCGTCATCTTCCTGAGCTGCTGCGCGAACTGCTTTAATATCATATCCCCGAATTTATACCCATACCTGTCATTTATCGACTGGAAGAAATCTATATCTATAGTTACAACCGCAAGCGATCCGCCATAACGCTTCACGCGATAAAACTCGGAATCCATTATTTCTGCCAGATATTTGTGGTTAAAAAGCCCTGTTTGAGGATCTTTTAAAGCCAATCTATTAAGTTTCTTGTTGGACCTCGAGAGCTCTTTATTGACCTTCTCCAACTCTATATCGGCCATCTTGCGTTCGGTGATGTCGCGCCAAATGCCCTGGATCATCTTCTTGCCGCCGATGTCAACGGAACGGGCGCGAACTTCGATGTCTAATACAGCGCCGCTCTTGTTCCGGTGCCTAGTCTCAAAATTACCCAGCCGGCCGCCGATAATATCTTTACAGTGCTGTCTCACGTCTTCGAGGGATTCGACTACTTCGAAATCTGAAACCTTGAGCTTAGCGAACTCTTCGCGCGTATAGCCAAGCTTGCGGCAGGCCTCGTCGTTGAAATCTACGATGGCAAGCGTCTGCGGATCAAACACTACGATAGAATCGGCTGCCTGTTTAAATATTGTCTGGTACCGCACTTCGCTCTCTCTAAGCGCCTCTTTGGACAACCGCCGTCTTTCCTCAACTTCTATGGCCCCGGCTATTATATCCATGAGCTTTATATCTTCTTCGCTCGGCACAAAATCTTCTGTATACACTGCGCATAGAGAACCGATCACCTTATTGTCCCGTTTGATCGGATAACCAAGATACGTTTGCAACTTATATTTTTTAACATTAGGATCGGTTTCGGCATAGGCCGTATCCTGCAGGTTCCGTATCAAAAACATCTTCCCGGCGCCCTTGGTTATCACGTCATAGCATATATGGCCTTCCGGCTTGTCTTTCGGGTTATACCCCTCGGGGGCATGCCACTGCCCCACGGAACATAACATATTTTCGCTATCAAGGCTGTTATAGAGGGCGCATGTCGCGTCCAGCATTTCACCAAAAATGGCCGTGAGGCGGCAGATATTCTCGAACGGGTCCTCGCCAAAACCTAAGAAACAATTATTGACTTTCTGGAGCTTTTCCTGCATATTGCGCAACTGCAGCCTGCTTTTATTACGTTCTATAGAATAGCGGATAGAGCGCCTCAGAAGGTCACCGTCAAATTGTCCTTTTATAAGATAGTCCTGCGCGCCTTTCTGGAATGCCATCATCGCCTGGCTTTCATCCATATAACCGGTAATTACGATCACGGGGGTTTTTGGCGCGTGCGCATGCACCCTGCCGAACGTGTCTAATCCTATGGAATCGGGGAGGCTAAGGTCGAGAAGGATCGTATCGAAAATAGTTTTTTCTACGAGCTCCAGGCCTTCGGTAAGCGTTACTGCATTAATGACTTCAAATTTCGTACCAAAAGGAAACCCGAGCATCTTCTGGATAATCTCGGCTTCCCCTTTATTGTCTTCGATTAATAGGATTTTTATCTCTTTATTTTCCATATAGATATACAGTCAATATTACCACATAATGGTCATTTAGACAAATTTTCAGTTGCAGATAAGGCTTCCTGAAGTTTTTCATCCGTTATAAATCCCAATTCTTTCAGCACCTCACCCAAAAGTATACCCCGCCTCCAGTGCATGATGAGCCCTTCATCCAGCTGATCCTGCGTGATCTCATTCTTTTCGATCAGGACCTGCCCGAGCGGTTTGTAACGCCCTTTTCTCGCCCCGTAGTTTTGCGCTTTAAGATCCGGGCCATGGCTGCTATCCTTGCGGTTACGCCTGTCGGACATAAACTTGCTCCCCGGGATCGTCTTTAGATAACTCTTTATTTCCGCGAGACGCTCGTTCATTGCGATTACATTCTTAGCGCCGGGAAGATTGTCCTTTGTAATGATCGCAACAGATACGCTCATGAGGGGTATATTTTTTACTTTATGCGTCCTGTCCCTGGCGCTTATATAGCCCTTAGACCTGTCCGCGTCGGAATAATGGAACGGTATAAGCCTGTCGAATAACGATATAAAATTCTCGCTTATGCTCTTATATCTATCGCTTGTGGTCATGAACACAAAATCATCTCCGCCGATATGCCCTATAAAATCATCCTTGTTACCGCAGCTTTTTATCGTGGTGTATAACAGGTATGCCGTCTGCATGAGGACCCTGTCGCCTTTAAGATAACCATAAACATCGTTAAAATATTTAAAATTATCGATATCTATGTAGCCGAAAGAAAAGGCCATGCCCTTTCCAAATTTTTCCTTGAGCAGTTCCTCTATGATCCTTCCTCCGGGCAATCCTGTCAAAGGACTTGAATAAAAACTATATTGCGATCTTTTTATTGCCATCTCTATGCGCACTCGCAAGTCCAGGGGGTCGGGCGGCTTTATCAGGTAATCATCTATCCCCTGTTTTATTTCAAGGAGCTGTTCGCGAAGCTGCCTCTTATTTATAAGGGCTATTATGGGTATGAATGCCGTAATGAAATCGTCTTTGAGCATGCGGCATATTTCAAGCTGGGTCTTGCTCGCAGTGTGGACATCCGCAACAACGACATCCGGCGATATTTTTTTTATAGGCATTATATCGCTGAATCCTGCATCCTCCAGGAATACTTCATAACCCCATCCGTCAAAACAAAATTTCAGGACTTCCTTCAATTTCTTATCCGAAGATATGATCAATATCTTTTTCATCTACAACCTCTTTGTCGAGGTAATTATTGTTTTTATCTCCCCTGCCAGCTTGTGCTCCAGTAATTCTTCCAGCGGCATAGGGATGACAATAGACCAGTTTTCAGGTCCGACTGTCCCGGGACGGTTCACTCTGTATTTGTACGGATCTCCCTTGCACATGCCGGCAATATTTAAGAGATCGAATATGATCTCTATGCAATATATGGAATTTGAAGCGGCCGTTATCTTAATAGCCGCTTTTACTATTTCCGGATCTGACTTCTCGCGCATGGGGCCCTTCACCTTAAGGTGTTTCCAAAGCTTTTCTTTTTCCAGATATGTGTTTTGGTAAATATCGATAAAATCCCCTACGTCTTCCTCTCTTCTTTCCAGTATCACCGCAAGCGCCTGTGGCGATCTTATCCTTTCCCGCCAGCGGAGCCTTCCATGCTTTGAGCGCGCAGGATCAAAAAGCTTGTTTCTTACATCAAGATAATCTATGCCGCGCTCATTGCATTTCCTTACAAAAAGGTTTTCATCGACCGTCCCCGCCTCGTTTTCCCACCAAGCGGCCCAGTTAGTAGTGTCATGGGTAGACAGCATGGCGACTGAAAGCGTGCGGTATTTTTCAGGCTCCAGGAAATCATGGGTAAATTGCCAGTCTTTCACCCATCTCTGGACGTCATTACCCGGGATATTCATTTCTTTAATGGTATCGGTACATATCCTGGGTATGACCCCAAGATCTTCCGCGCATAAAAGCATCTTTGTATTTTCCTGCAGGACCGATAACAACTTTTTGCCCTGGCCGCCCCATATGTTCTCATCCGGCGGATCAAAAAAACCGTTTAACCCCTGGTTTTCAAGCGGGTCATTGTACGGGATGCTCCATATACGGAACAATCCCACCACATGGTCTATCCTTAAAAGATCATAAAAATTTTCTGCATACTTTAATTTTTCCTTCAGATACTCGAAGCCTTCGGCTTCGATCGTTTCCCAATGATATGTCGGCATGCCCCACCGCTGCCCTTTGGCGCAATACATGTCGGGAGGCGCTCCTGCGGCATATTCCAGCTTAAAGAATCCCTGGTGAGCCCAAACATCGGCGCTGTCGCGCGACACAAGGATAGGCAGGTCCCCCATAATAAAAACACCTTTGGAATTGGCATATTCCCTGGCCGCCTTAAACTGCTTGAACAGCAGGAGTTGTACCCACTTATGAAAATCGATCTCTTTCCCGTGTTCTTTTACAAATCCTTCCAATGTATCCGCATCGCGGTCTTTGTAGAGATCTTTCCATTCATACCATGGTATACCGTTATGATGGTCTTTAAGGGACTTGTAAAGGCTGAAATCATCGAGCCAGTAGGCATTCTTTTTACAGAAAGTTTTAAATTCATTGTCCGTTTCGACGCCGGATACAGAAACATATTTGTCCCACAATAATTTCATCTTTTGCTGCTTTATCTTATAATCTACATGCGCGGGCTTACCCTTGACTTGTGTCTTGCGTCTTGTGTCTTGTGTCCCTAAATGCGCGTACATGGGCTCAAGAGCGAACGAACTTATCGAATCATAAGGACAATACGTAGGGCCAACCTCATTCATGGGCAGGAGCTGGATCATGGAAAAACCGCATTTCCGGCACCAATCAACAAGCAGCTTGATATCCCCGAGATCGGCTATGCCAGAACTATTATTTGAATATAAAGAAAACAACGGGGTCAAAATACCCGCTGCTCTTTTTAGAAGCCTTTCCTTATTTACCATTTTGGCCATATATATATTATATTACATAAAAGCGCTTGAGACAACATCACATAGCAATATACCTTTACGGGTTAAAGCTATCCCGCTGCGGCCATTTTCGGCCTCCAGGTATTCTATGAGCCCTTTCTCAAAAAGGCCCTGCATGGCATCTTTTTCTATGTCCGGGAGATCATATCCTGTTTTTTTCTTGAACCATTCGAAATTTATGCCTTCCATCGTCCGTATTTTTATTGCCGCCGTTTCTTTGGCGCGGGCAGCCCTGTCCAACCTTTCACCTGATGCCGCCACCGATGCGCCAGACCCGGCTTTTTTTATATAATCGGCAATGTCTGCCGTATTTTCCTCCCTGCTTCCGCCTGAATACGATACGGCCGACGCCCCGAGACCGGTATAATCATCGTTATTCCAATAGGCCAGGTTATGACGGCAAGCAAAATCTTTTTTGGCAAAATTTGATATCTCATACTGCGCAAAACCTTCTCCGGCTAAAAAATCTATGGCATATTCATACATCTGCGCGGCATCATCCTCCGGCGCCTCGATCCCTGCGCAGTCCAGGCAATAACAGGATACGTGCCTTACCGGAAGGGTTACGGCCTCCTCCAGATCTTTCTTCCAGTCATCAAGGGTTTCACCTAGCACACCGAACATAAGATCGATGTTTATGTTCTGGAAACCGGTTTTTTGCGCTAAACGCACCGCCTCTTTTGCGCTCAGGCTATCATGGATCCTGCCCAGCTTTTTTAGTTTGGCGTCATTAAAGGATTGGACACCTATACTTAAACGATTGACGCCGCCCTCCGCAAAAATACGCAATTTTTCCACGTTAACGCTCTCCGGGTTCGCCTCTACGGTAGATTCGGAATATTCAGATAACTTTGTCTTTAAATTTTCCAACAGGCCGGCTAGTATGCCTGCTTTCAGGATGGTGGGCGTGCCGCCACCCATATAAACGGTATCGAATTTACCGTGAAGGGCGCTTAATTGTTTTGAGAGGACATTTATATAGGAAGAGGCTGCCTTGTCTTCGTATAATACGCTGTAAAAATTGCAATACGGACACCGATGCCTGCAGAAAGGTATGTGTATATATAGAGATTTATTTACGATATGTCTTAAGATCGCTTAGTAGGCGCCGACTTTTCTGACCGTGCCCGGTTTAACACCGGCTGAGCCTGCCGTATTTTTTGCGGCTTGCGCTTCCGCCTTGCCCTCTTCCTGCTTTACGGTTATCTTGCCCAGCTCGACTTCCTTGGATTTCTTACGCGTACCGTCGACCTCATCCTTTAGCATGACCATGCTTTGCTTCATATCTATGATAGCGGAGGAATAATCTTTTTGCCAGCTCTGGAGGTCCTTCTTCATCTCTTCCAGTTTTGACAGAAGGGCTTTTCTTTCTTCATCGCTCAAAGTCACCGTATTCTGAAGGAGTTTCAAGCTATCGCTGGACGCCTTAACCTGGTTTGTCATGTCGTCTATTGCTGCCTTAAAACTATCCACCTTTGCCTCGACACCTTCGAGCCTTGTCTTGCCCGACATGCTCTGTTGTTCCAGGTAGTCTATTTTATCCTTATATTCCTTATAAAATGTAAAGCTGGCTAAGATACTTCCGGCGACAAGAACAAAAAGAATAGCTATAAGGGCGCTTACGATTATTTCCTTCTTCATTACGTTTCCTCCTATTTAGATTTCTTAACAGTATATCACTGGCGCAAAAACGAGTCAATTATAATCTTGATATATACGCTATTCCTTTAACTTAAGTTCAACATTTTTTGCGCCGTCATTAAGGATAACGCGGTCTTTCTTTATGTCAATGACCTTATAATTACCTATAGTATCGCCCTTGCTGACGATCGAATCTCCGATAGCCGCCTTCAATCCCCTGCCGGAGTTAATAATACCGCTTAAGGAAAGGCTGGATGATGAGCTTGAGAGTCCCGAGGCCAGGAAGGGGCTCCTTTTCCATGAAGTATGCTGGCTTCTTTTTGCCCGCCGGTGAAAAGAAGTCGCGCCTTGCGGCGGGACCTGCTGCGTTTCATCGGTAGCCACGGCAGGTTCTTCCGCCTGTCTTTTAGGACGACTGGCGGTAACGCCATAGACAATACTCATTGCCGCAATTATTACGAGAACTATGAGTATAATGACCTTTTTATTCCGCATAAAACTCCCCTACGCCCCCGGGTAATCACTCTCCTGCAGAGAAAGATAGATGTTTATCACCATAGTGACCTTCAATTGTTGCCTATCGATACTGTCAGGGGTTATATCGAAACTTTTCAACGTCACAATAGCTTTTTTTAATTCATCTATAGAAGTCATATATTTCAGGAACTCCTCGTCTGTTGCCTGGAATGACAATTCTATCGGAAATATCTTGTACGACGCACCATCCTCCTTTATAACATCCCTGGGCTTTATCGAGAAAAAATTTATCCCCAAAGATTTGGCGTATCTGGTAAATTCCTCTATGCCGACTGCCGCCTCCCGCTCGGATATAAGGGCCCTGCCTCCATATTCCTTATCGATCTTGCGCCCCATGTCGACTATCCGGCGCGCTTCCACAACCTGTTCTTCGCACCCTCTATATTCCTGATACGTCAGGCGTAACTTATGCGCAATGGGAACAATGACTATCACAAACACAAATACCAGGACAAGCGCAGCGGCTGCTGCGATCACCGCGATCCGGTTTTCCTTAATAATTTTTTTTATGTCTACGTCAGCGAACATAATCCACCCAACAGCTTATCTGGAATTCTATTCCCGGCTTATCTGTAAGATTCTTGCTCTCTATGAGTTTTACTCCGTTGAACAATCCCTTCTCAAGGCTTACTATAAAATCTGCGACTATCTGCTGGCCGTCCTGTGAATTCACTATCCCTTTCATGACGATGACCCTGTTTTCCATTTTTATACTTTCCATTACGATCTCGTTGGGCATGATATTCCCCAACTCGTAAAAAACGTCTTCCCAATACGGTTCATCCGACAAAACGGCCTGCGCGAGCCTCTTCGCTTCGCTCTGCTCGACCTGCTCGCTTAAACTTGTCAGTTCCATCCTATTCGCAACGATCCTTTTGTTCAGGTTATCGATCTTCATTACCATGCCTACGCAAAGCAGCACCGCTAAAGTAACGGCTGTGGTGATCACTGCTTCGGCTGTGCCGCGCTTGATCACCCTTTTTGTCTCTTCTTTTATCTCGATAGGGAGGAGATTAATACCTTTTGAACCGGCCAAAGCGGCCGCAATGGCCAGCTCTAACCGGTGAGAATTCTTTTCCGCTTCATGGACGGCGCCTTTTTCCGCATTAATGCTCCCTAACGGGTCGCCAAGCTTAACCTCTACGCCCAATTCTTCGGACAAAAGCTTGATAATACCTGCCAGGGACGCCCCTCCTCCGAACAATACCACAGAATCGACCTTTGACCCGCCGCTTTCCTCCCTGTAATAATCAAACGACCTCACTATTTCATTTATCAATTGTTCCAGCGGAGCGCGCAGGACGGACATGATCTGCGTCGCGGAAATTTTACCTTCCATTATTTTTAATTCGGCATCCGACGGCAAGCCTGTTTCCTTCTTCAGTTTTTCCGCTCCGCCGGCGGAAAGGGTTTCCCCGGCATTGGAAATAACGATCTCCGTCATTGCCTTAGTAAAATCCCCCCCTGCAACTGGAAGTTTGCGGGAGAACATTAAATGTTTCCCCCTGGTTATTATCAATTCGGTATAACGTTCTCCCATATCTATAAAACATTTTGTTTCGCCTTCTTTGGCAGACTGATATACGGCTAATTTTTGCAGCGCGTAAGATGTGCAGATAAGGCCATCCGGCCTTATCCCCATTTTTCCCAATAAGGACAGATATTGCGTAACGGTCTTTTGCGGTAAGACCGCGACCATCGTTTCGTATTTCCTTACCCCTTTTTCAACGATATCTCCCGCGATCTCAAAATCCAACATGCATTCATCTATCGCAAAAGGGAAATAATTTTTCGCTTCTAATTTTACTCCTGCCATAAGCTCTGATTTGGGCATATATGGCGCTACCACTCTTTTTATGGCGGTATGCATGGAATTAACATTCACGATTATTCTGGATTTTTTGATATCGACGCCCTTGAATAGAGATCTCAGGGCGGACAGTATCGCTTCTTCGCTGGCGACCGCACCTTCTGTCAGGTCGAATTCTTTCAGGTCGGCCCGTACAAGATACAAACCGCCCTCTTTCTGCGTGAGCTGGGCGATCTTCGCCGAAGCGGACCCTATGTCAAGCCCTATAAGATGATCTTTTTTAAATATATCCATGACTTACAATTTGCTTTTATTATTTATAATGCCGTGCCGAATTTACCTTCACCAAAAGAATCATATATCTCCAGCTCATTTATTTCCGGCCTGTTCCCTAAAACGTTCAATCTTACATATCTAGCCGTTATATTGTTAAATACTAACGGTGTTGGGGGCGGTGGAACCGCGGCGCTTAATATCAACCGCCAGGAACTACCGTTATCGGAACATTGCAGAGAATATGCGTCTACGCTGGAACAGATGATGACCGCTTTATTAAAAGATCTTGTACTGCCTAAATCAAGGCTCAGCCATGACCAAGCGTCTTTAACATCAGACTTCCATTTTGAATTCGTATCACCGTCTATGGCCTTGTCGGGCGTCATGCTTCCCTGTGACGATGAAGCCGTGGCAATGCTGCCCGGTGAGAGGTTGGAGCCCATAAGAGGTATAGAGGCTTCGACAACCCTTCTTTTAGCGAGAGGGGTTGCGCTGTATGCGGGTATATAACCTTCGGAAATTATCGTTACATGCTGGTTTATTGGTGGGTCGGAATAAGCCGTTGTCACGACATACGCACCATTATTGGCCCCGAATGGTTCCCGCGTTTCACTCCATCCCACAATTTGACCACCCGTAGTAAGGGCCCATCTGGCTTTGGCGTGGCCTGCTTCGGCCAGATAAAATGCCTGCGCGTCCTGCAATTCCGTGCTGACCATCTTCATTTCATTGCTAAACATGGTCAAAAACGCTATCGACACACCACTTAGCCCTATTAATACGACAAAGGTAAGAAGAAGTACGTATCCTTTTTTATCTCCGATTCCCCACTTCATTTTTTCCCTCCGCCGCCACCTTGGCCACCGCCTTGGCCGCCTCCACCGCCACCGCCTTGGCCGCCGCCTTGGCCGCCACCACCGCCACCGCCTTGGCCGCCGCCTTGGCCGCCACCACCGCCACCGCCACCGCCACCGCCTTGGCCACCGCCACCGCCACCGCCTTGGCCACCGCCACCGCCACCACCGCCAACGCTTTTCCCCTGGTTTCTAGGATATACGCTGGAGCTTAAACTAAAATTCTCGCTGGCCTTATTCATGCTCAGGTTTATAACGATAACTCTTATAGCATCCCGGTCTGGCTGCGAGACGGGGGTAAAATAAAGTTCGGTATTTGCCTTGCGATATAAAAGCGTAAAGGCCTGAACATAGGGCGTCAGGGTCGTCGTTATGCCATTAAATATCTTATTGATCTTTTTTCTGGAATTGTCAAAACTAAAGGTCACTATCTCATTTACACCGTTAGCATCAGTATCTGCCGCAAACGTTATGCTGTTCGCATCTGCGGCAGTTATGCCGCTTGCCTGGCTGAGATCCCGCACCATCTTTTCCATTGCCAGGTTAGCATCCTGCCTGATCTCAGCCCTGGCCACACCGGAACTCCATGTCCTTAACCCTACGACAAAGACCCATGAAATGGATCCGACCAGTATGGATATGAAAAACGCGACTATTATAAGCTCTGTTAGAGTAAAACTTTTTTTTCTCAATTTTTTGATATGTAGGTTATAAGCGATACGTCCGTTTCGCCACCCTTAAATGTCCAATAGACGTTAACCGTCACCTGCTTAAGGTCTGCTAACGTTGTGGTCACTAAAACCTCCCTTTGAAATCCGGGAAAACCACCTATAGTCCCTTTAGCCTCGCTATTCATCAACGTAAAATCCTTATTCCTGACCTCTTCCATCCTTGCCCGGGCCAGGTTCATAGCTATAGCAGTGCTTTCCGCATCGGCGCTGCTGATCAAGCCGGTGCTGAAAAGCGCTACAATAGCTATAACACCGACCGCAAAAAGCAGGACGGCTATAAGGACCTCCAGCAATGTAAAACCGTATTCATTCCTCATACAAGGACACTCTCGGACATTATTACCGCAGTAGCGCTAAAAGCTACCTGTTTGTGATCGAGATCCTCGTTCCGCCTGTCGGGCCTCTCGAGGAAATGGTATATATACCGTTTGAGATCGTATACGTGTAATTGGCGTTGTTATTGAACGGATCTTTCGGTAAAGTGGTACCTACCATTCTTGGGACAGCGGACGTAAGCGATCCAAGGGTCGCTGGATAAGTGTTATTATAATGCATATAATAACTCTCTACGGCGGCCTGGAGCGTTCTAAGATCCCCGTTGACCTTGGCTATATTTGCTTCATCCTGCATAGCTTTAAAACGCGGCAAAGCGATACCAACCAGGATAGCTATGACCATCATAACTATCAAGAGCTCTATGATCGTAAAGCCTTTTCTTAAAAACATATTGCCTCCCCCTTTCATTTTTTACTACGTGTAAATTTTATACCACAAAATATACCACAGGTAAATAGACACCACCATAAAAATAATCGCAAGCGGCCTTCTCACCAAAGGTATCTTGTCGTCCAGCGTAAAGATAACCTTGTTTATTGTATCGGCGATCCCTGTGACGAGACCCGGGGAAAGCAAAAGCAGCGATCCGGCGACAAAGAAGACCCCAGCGCATACCAGTAGGAACAGCTCCATAACCTCACCTCCTCTCGCGTCTCGGGTTCCTGTACCCTGCAATCTATGGTATTACCAGTTATTAATGCCTCAGCGCCTTTATCATGTCGAATATCGGCAGCAACATGGACGCCATTATACATCCTACCATTACTCCGGTTATCACAAGAAATACCGGTTCTATAACGGTAGTCATTTTTTTGACAGCGTAGCTGACTGTCATATCGTAAAAATCGGCGATCCTATTCAGCATCGTGTCCAAAGCGCCGGTCTCCTCGCCAACGGAGACCATCTGGACCACGTCCGAAGGGAATTCTTCGCTTATCTTCAAAGTATCCGACATGCGCTCGCCTTTCTCCACCCCTCTGCTCACATCCTCGATGACCAAGGCCAGCGCTTCGTTCCCGACTACATCCCTGACTATATCAAGCGATTCCAGGATAGGGACCCCGCTTCCCAAAAGCGTAGCAAGCGTCCTTGAAAACCTCGCAACAGCCACTTTGCGATATACCGGGCCTATTACAGGCGTCTTTAATTTGGATTTATCAAGTAAAAACTTTCCTCTTTCTGTCCTGAAATACTTCCTTGCGCCTAAAAAGGCGGCGACTGCGGCGCCAATGATAAGATACCAGTAACGCTTGATCGCTATGCCTAACTGGTATACGATCTGCGTCGGTACAGGCAAGCTTATTCCTGCCTTCATGTATATCTCGGCAAACTTGGGAGTAACAAAGGTAACTATCAGGAGGACGACCGACATCCCCGCGACCATGAGTATTATCGGATAAAAAAGCGCGCCTTTTATTTTTTGCTTAAGGTCTTCCTGTTTTTCAAAAAAATCAGCGTAACGCATCAGGACCGTATCCATCTTCCCGCTTGCCTCCCCGGCTTTTATCATATTTATGAACAGCCTGTTAAATATGCGCGGTTCTGTGCTGAATGCGTGTGAAAGATTGCTCCCTGCTTCTACCTGCCTGGAAACGTTCGCGACGGCCTCTCTCAATGTATTGTTTTCGATCTGTTTGCCCAATGTAGAGAGGCTCATAAGGATAGTTATATTAGCGCTGATCATATTGGAGAGCTGGATATAGAAAAGCAGCATGTCGTCGGTACCTATCCATTTTAATCTATCAAATATGGAGCCCATCTTTACAATACCCGCAGCGACTTCAATTATGCTGGTCGGCATATAGCCCATCTTGTGAAGCTTATCTATGACTTCTGCCTTTGAAGCGCCTTCCATAGTGCCTGAAACGCGTTTTCCGCTTGTATCGCGCGCTTTATAACCATAACTCGGCATTGCTATTCCTCTCTTGTCACACGCAACACTTCTTCAACCGTTGTAAGGCCGGCCTTTACTTTTTCTATGCCGTCTTCCATCAAAGTGATCATCCCGGACGCGCGGGCAAGTTTACGTATTTCTTCCGCCGGGGATTTTGAAACTATGGCATTATGGATATGCTCGTCCGGGACCATTAATTCATATATGCTGACCCTGCCTTTGTAGCCGCTATTCATGCACTTGGGGCAGCCTTCGCCTTTATAAAACTTTATCTTAGTGTCTTCCAGCAGGCCTATGTCCTTAAGCTCCTCTTTTGTCGGCGTATGTTCCTTCTTACATGCATCGCATATGCGGCGCACAAGACGCTGGGCCAGCACACCTATGACAGACGAGGAGACAAGGAACGGTTCTACGCCCATATCGATCAACCGGGTTATAGCACCCGGGGCGTCATTCGTATGAAGAGTGGAAAATACAAGATGGCCCGTAAGCGCTGCCTGGATGGTGATCTCTGCTGTTTCGAGGTCCCTTACTTCTCCAACCATTATGATATTTGGATCCTGTCTCAATATCGACCGCAATCCCCCGGCAAAGGTAAGGCCGACTTTTTCATCCACCTGTGTTTGCCTTATACCTGCCAGCTTGTACTCCACTGGATCTTCTATCGTTATAATGTTCTTCTCGGCTGAATTTATCTTGTCCAGGGATGCATAAAGCGTAGTGGTTTTTCCGCTTCCCGTCGGGCCTGTAACCAGTATTATGCCGTGCGGCCTTATGATAAGTTTATGATATTTTTCAAGCATCTGTTTGGAAAAACCCAGTTGTTCCAAACTAAGCATGGCGGTAGAAGCGTCCAAAAGGCGCATCACAACATTTTCACCGTATATTGTCGGTATGCAGGAAACACGCACGTCTATTTGCTTGCCTTCCATTTTAGTCGTAAATCTTCCGTCCTGGGGAACGCGCCTTTCGGCTATGTCCAGATTAGCCATTATCTTGATCCTTGAAATAATGGCGGATTGAAGATGCTTTGGCGGGGATTCGATCTCGTGCAGCATTCCGTCCACCCTGAGCCTCGTCTTCAGCGTATCTTCCTCCGGCTCTATGTGGATATCGCTGGCTCCTTCCTTGACTGCCTTCATGACAATAAGATTGACGAGTTTTATTACTATGGGCTCCTCTACGACCCCTTTTAACTTCTTGAGATCCATTTCCCTGCCGGCTTTTACGCCTAATTTTTCCTCATCGATGGACTTTATCAGGTCCTCCATGGAACCCTTGGCGCCATAGCACTGGTTAAGCGCCTTTTTTATTTCCGACTCTGTGGCAACGGCCGGTTCGATTATGAGATTTGTCTTCATCCTGAGCTCATCAAGCGCGAATATATTCCATGGGTCGACCATGGCGCAGGTAAGGCGGTTATCTATCTTTGAGATGGGAATAAGTTCATATTTCCTGGCAAGGGCTTCCGGCACAACTTCGGCGACTTTCGGGTCTATCATATAATTATCGAGCTCTATCCGCGGCACTTCTAATTTTTCGCTTATGAATGCCACAAGATCGTTCTCGTCTATGAAACCCAGCTTTATGAGAGCTTTGCGCAGCGGGATACCCATGCGTTTCTCTTCCTGCTGGGCCTGCTTCAGTTGTTCCGGCGTTATGATGCCTGCGTCCGTCAGGCTCTCACCGAGCGATTTTCTTTCTCTCGCCATACTGAAAACCCTTCCTCAATTGAACTTAAAGCCCCAGGCGCGGGGTTTTTCTCTGTTCATGCTCTGAAATAAAGCGTCCTATCTCCTGTTTGTCCTCTTCGGCTATACTGCGGAATTTAAGGCCACATTTATACTTCAGGCCATCCTCTATTTTTCCATAAAGATTTTTACAATGGGTGATCTCGCCTTCAATAACCATGTCTTTTTTGAATCCAAAGATTTTAGCGTCTATGGTCAGCTTCATGACCAATCCCTTCGGAAGAAAGTATTTGGAGAAAAAGCCGAGCCCTCCCTCGCTGATGTCCATTGCCACCCCTTCAAAGTGGTCACCGCAGGTAAGCTTGATCTGCTGCTGGTTTGTCTCTTCGATCCTGCAATCAAGCGTGAATTTTATGTTATACCTGTGCTTTAATCTCGTCTCCATATCAGAAGCTCCTCTCGTGACATTTTGAGTTAATTATACCATATAATATTATTATAAGCAAAAGTGCGTAGGAGAATTTTCTGAGACTTCTAGGTGCTTCGGCCACTAAAAGACAGCCAGATGAAACCTAGCATATACCCGATCTGCCGGCAACGGCAGGCAGCCGAAGACAGCTCGATGAAATACATTTACAAAGGGGTTAGGATTGCTAAGGGAAGGGGAAATGTTCCCCTTCCCTTAATAAAGATATTTTCCTTTAAGGAAGGGGGATACAGTGAGTGAGGAGCTTTATATATCTTGTAGCGACGAACGAACGTCATAAGGGGGAAATCTCGTTTCCCCCTTTGAAATTTTT
>CAZHPY010000024.1:0-18978 GCA_964534705.1 uncultured Planctomycetia bacterium
AGCTCATCCGGCGCTTGTGTTTATTTCAGGGTTGGCGTATACGCTGGGGCGGATGGTTTCTTATGCGGTTTTAGGATGGATTATAATCAATTCCCTTTTAAGCGTTCCCCAGGTCGCTCAGTTCTTACAGAAATACATGGGTAAGGCCTTGGGCCCGCTTTTGATCCTTACCGGACTGGTTCTGCTTGAAATAATACCGCTTCACTTACCTGGATTGTCGCTATCACAAAAACATCATAATAAACTTGCAGAATCCGGTGCTCCGGGGGCCTTTTTGCTTGGTTTCATTTTTGCGTTGGCATTTTGCCCTATTTCTGCTGCGCTATACTTTGGGAGCCTCATTCCTTTAGCTATTAATAGTAATAATGGTATCGTCCTGCCGTTTATTTATGGGATCGGTACAGGGTTACCGGTCCTGGTATTTGCTGTTGCCATTGCCTTGGGCGTGACATCCCTGAGCCATTGGTTTCACAAGATCACACGGATCGAATATTATACCCGAAAGATCACAGGAGCCGTGTTTATCCTCGTCGGCCTATATTACGCAGGGATATATATTCTACGATTATTCTAGGAGATAAAAATGCCAGAAAACATTATTAAGAGGTTATCATTTTTGGATAGATTTTTAACTCTCTGGATATTCCTTGCTATGGGCGTAGGTGTTTCGTCGGGGTATTTTTATCCGCAGATCGTCGGTTTTTGGAATATGTTTCAGGTAGGAACTACGAACATACCGATCGCGATAGGCCTCATATTAATGATGTACCCGCCTTTGGCGAAAGTTAAATACGAAGAGATGGGCGGTGTTTTTAAGAACGGCAAAGTCCTGGCCCTGTCGCTCGTTCAAAACTGGATCATCGGCCCGGCCCTGATGTTCCTTTTGGCCGTAGTTTTCTTGAGAGGGTATCCGGAATACATGATCGGCCTTATCATGATCGGGCTCGCGCGTTGTATCGCAATGGTTATTGTCTGGAACGAATTGGCTAAAGGGGACACCGAGTATTGTGCCGGACTCGTGGCCTTTAACTCATTATTTCAGGTCATATTCTTTTCGGCCTATGCCTGGTTTTTTATAACAGTTTTACCGCCGTATTTTGGATTAAAAGGAGTCGCAGTAAACATCAGTATCGCTCAAATAGCAAACAGCGTTTTTATTTATCTTGGTATTCCATTCCTGGCAGGGATCATTACGAGAATTACATTGCTGAAACTAAAAAGCAAAAAGTGGTATGAAGAGAAATTCATACCCAAGATCAGCCCTATTACCTTGATATCATTATTGTTTACCATTGTTGTTATGTTTTCGCTAAAAGGCGAGTATATCGTAAAGATCCCTTTGGACGTTGTACGTATCGCTGTGCCGCTCCTGGTTTATTTTGTGATCATGTTTTTGGTATCATTCTATATGGGCAGGAAGTTTCACGCAGGCTATGCGAAGAGCGCGACGCTTTCATTTACAGCCGCAAGCAATAATTTCGAACTTGCTATTGCCGTTGCAGTGGCTGTGTTCGGGATAAATTCAGGGGCTGCCTTCGCCGCAGTGATCGGGCCATTAGTCGAGGTGCCGGTGCTCATTGGCCTTGTGAATGTAGCGCTATATTTTAAAAGGAAGCATTTCGGTGGATAATACAAATGCGCGCCTTTTCTTTTCTAACCTTGTCTTTTTATGTCGTTAGGTGTATCCTATTAGCAAATGGTAAATTTAAGCAAATATCAGAAGGATTTTATAAAGGAAAACCTGAATAAAAAATCCTCCCGCCAAATAGCAAAAGAACTGAAAATAGATAAAAGAGATCTCCATAAATATATAAAAAGCCTTGAGAATGCCCCTGCAGCCCCTTCTAAAGTAAAAATGCCCCCCTTATTCGGGAATTTTGCAGTTAAGATCACAGAAAAACAGAAAATACTGCTCCAGGTAATCCTTATTTTTGCACTAGCCTTTTTAATAAGGCTGATATACGTAAAACAGTTAAGCGTTACCTATTTTTTTGCTCCTTTCAAGGGCGGATTCGACGATTATATATTTGACAATTGGGCACAGGAGATCCTTAAGGGCCATTGGCTGGGTAACAGCAGCATTTATATATACAGGATGCCGTTATACACTTATTTCCTGTCCCTTGCTTACTTCATATTCGGCCATAGCTATTGGATCGTCTATATACTGCAATCTTTTATCGGGGCCATTACCTGTGTCCTCATATATTTTATTGCCTCTATATTGTTCAACAGGACGACAGGACTGATAGCCGGGATCATATCGGCCCTCTACGGCATATTCATATTTTACAGCGGCATGCTTGTCGGAGAAACATTAGGGCTATTTCTGATGTGTCTTTCTTTTCTATTTTTATTATTATTCCAGAAAACAGCAAGGCGGGATTACCTTTTCTGGGCCGGACTCACTATTGGCCTTTCTATGCTGCTCAGGGCAAACATAATGGTAATGGTGCCGTTTATACTGTTGTGGCTCTATATGATCCGCAGGAAAGGCCAGCCCATATTTTTGTTTTCAGGCATATTTATTCTCTTATTTGCCATTGCCATATCGGTATTTCCCATCATGGTAAGGAATTATATTGTCGATAAAGATATAGTGCCAATAGCCGCTTCAGGAGGTATAAACATGTACATAGGCAACGCCTATGGCGCGAATGGCGCTTTCCGACCCGTGGAAAAAGTCGGTACTAATCTAGAAGAAATGCTGAATAACTCGATTAAAATAGCAGAAGACGCCTCCGGCAGGAAGCTCAAGCCATCGGCTGTATCTGATTACTGGCTCAAGGAGACGATCAGATCGATAAAGAGCAACAACGTGTTTTACCTGTTCCCGCTTATAGGGAAAAAATTCATCATGTTTTGGAATTCTTATGAATTTCCTGATATATGGGATTATTATTTTTTCAAGATATACATACCCATATTAAACTTCCCTCTTTTCAGTTTTTTGCTCATAGCGCCATTAGCCTTTGTCGGCTTATACCTAAGCTGGCCAAAGCGGTCAGAGATCTCGCTTATCTATGTTTTTATTTTAAGCTACGTACTTTCGCTGCTCATCGCTTTCATAACGGCGCGTTACAAATCTCAGATAGTACCGTTCCTCATTATATTAGCGGCATATCCTATTGCACAGCTTAAAAATTTAATAACAGACAATAAGGGAAGGATAGGCATATGCGCTGTCATCCTGATAGCAGGCATATTTTTTTCCAACCTGCCTGTTCAAAGGATAAGTTTTGAAACCTCCTTTAACAGCCTAGGTATCCTGCTAAAACGGGCCGGGAAGACAGAAGACGCTATCGCAACCTATAAAAAAGCCAGCGATATTTCACCCGAATATCCTGTGCCCTATTATAATCTGGGCATTTTGTACAGGGACGCGGGGAACAAGGAACTCGCAAGCACATATTTTACAAAAGCGCTTCAAGTCGCACCTGATTTTATACAAGCCAGGAACGAATTGGAAGCATTGGGACAGAATTAGGCGCCGGGAGAGTTATGCTAAAAGAAGTAAGATGTAATTTGTGCGGAGCGGACAGTTTTAAGGTTGTCTACAAGACTTACTCCGGCGGCATAGATAAGGCCGATGCAGTAAAAGATTACAAGATCACCGACCATTCTGCAAAAACATCTACACGCGTAATTAAGTGCAAAAAATGCGGGCTTATATATACGAACCCGCGCCCCCACGTAAAGAGTTTGGTATCGAACTATATAAACATGGTAGATAATGAATACGTAGAAGAAGAACGGGGGCGCAGGATATCGGCTGCCGCGACTATAAGGTCATTAAAAAAACTTAGGAAAAAAGGAAGACTGCTGGATATAGGATGCGCTGCCGGTTTCCTGCTGGATGAAGCGCGGAAGGACGGATGGGAGGTCTACGGCGTAGAATTGTCGAAATGGGCAGTGGATTTTGCAAAGAAAAAATTCGGGATCAGTACTATTTTTAACGGGATACTTAAAAACGCCGGATATCCGGATAATTATTTTGATGCCGTTGTGATGAAGGATTCGATAGAGCATCTTACGGACCCTAAGGGCACCCTTATCGAGATAAGGCGGATATTAAGATCTGACGGTATATTGTGTATAAACACGCCAGACATAGACAGCCTGGTAAGCAGGATGCTCAAGGCGCGGTGGTGGGGTATCAAACAATCCCACCTGTACTATTTTACGCGCAAAACCTTAAAAAAGATGCTCGAAGTATCGGGGTTTGTGCCTATCAAGATCAAGTCGAGCCCCCGGACATTTTCCATAAAATATTGGCTAAGCCGTTTTCAGGGATATAGCGGCAGGCTTTATAAGATCTTCGGTTTTTTTGCCAGTAGAAAAATACTCAAGGACAGCCTATTGACGGTTAATTTAGGCGATCAGGTAGAATTTTACGCAAGGAAGGCGCGCCGGCTGAGATATCTTGAAGAGCTGGAAAAGACGCCTTATGCGGCAAAAAAGAAAGATCTAAAGGCCGTAGCCGTTTTGCCCGCCTATAACGCCGCCAAAACATTAAAGCGGACGGTTGCCGACATACCTAAGGAATGCATTGATGAGATCATCCTTGTTGATGACGCAAGCAAGGACAATACCGTTCAGGTGGCCAGGTCTTTAGGGCTTAAGGTATTCAGCCATACCGTAAATAAAGGATACGGCGCTAACCAAAAAACCTGCTATCTAAAAGCGCTTGAAGCCGGCGCAGATATAGTTGTTATGGTCCACCCGGATTATCAGTATGACCCGAAGGTCATCCCCCAGATGATCAAGCCCATCCGCGAAGGAAAGGCCGATGCGGTATTTGGTTCGCGCATGATGAAAGGCGGCGCGCTTGAGGGGGGTATGCCTGCATGGAAACACAATGCCAATGTAATGTTAACGGCCATCGAGAATATCATATTCGGCACATTCCTGACGGAATATCATTCGGGGTTCAGGGCATATTCAAGAGGCCTTTTAAAAAAAGTTAAATTTTTACGTAACAGCGATGGATTTATATTTGATACGGAAATAATAGCGCAGATACTGCTGCACAACTTTAAGATCGAAGAGATCCCGATACGTACACGCTATTTTGATGAAGCCTCAACCATAGGTTTGCTGCCAAGTATATTATATGGCCTGGGCATACTTAAGACCCTACTTAAATATATATTGCATACAATGACGCCTTTCAAATTTAAGCAGTTTTCCTAAAAACCGCCTCGAAGTTAACAATACGGAAATTTACCTGCCTATGAGTTGACTTTTTGTTATATATTATGTATACTTACTTAAAAAGTTAGTTACTAACCTTTTCTTCCATAACATATAGAGGGTTAAGAAAATGGATACAAAGCCTGATGGGCTGTTTCATTACAGGTCTCTTTCTGATAAAGAGAGAAAAAATTTAGCGATACTTGAGTTGATCAGGAAGAAAGGCGCTATTTCCAGGACCGAGATCTCGAAGGTCACCGATATTAATATTGTTTCCGTATCTAATTATATCAAAGAATATATTGATAAAAAGATACTATTGGAAACAGGATGGGATATTTCCAGCGGCGGCAGGCGGCCTGAACTGGTTGAATTAAATAAGAGTAATATTTATGTGATAGGGATTGATATAAGCAGCTCAGCGATAACAGCCGCGCTTACGGACCTTTCCATAAAGGCGTTAAAGAGCGTCAGGCTACCGAACACATCAGACGATATTGGATCAATAGCAGAAAAATCCATCGAAGCCCTCACGGAGATCATAACAAAATCAGGCGTAGAAAAAAATAACATAAGAGCGATCGGCATGGGCATAACCGGTTCAAGCTCAAGGTTTGTTCCGGTAAGGGCGCTTATCCAGGAAAAAACAGGCGTAGAAACGTTTATGGGCAGTGATGCGTCATGCGCTGCGTACGGAGAAAAGAAGCTTAACCCGGAAGCTAACGTAGAGGATCTTTTATACATGTATTCCGATATAGGCTGCGGGATAATCATACGCGGCGACATATATTTTGGCGCCGGAGGGAGCGCCGGCGAAATACAGATATCGCGGGAACATATATCAAAGGAAGAAGAGCTTATATTTTTCAAAGGAGCGCAATATCTCAGGCCATGGGGTATGGATTTTGGCATAACCCAGATGGCTATGCATGAAATAGAAAAAGGCGTCGGCACAAAGATCGTGGCGCACGCAAAGGGAGATATAAAAAATATAACAAAAGAGGCGGTAATAGACGCCGCCAAAGATAATGACGATCTTGCCATAGACATAATACGCAACGCCGGCATGAACCTTGGTATCCGGATAGCGTATCTTGTAAATCTTTTTAATCCCGAAGCCGTTGTAATAGGCGGCGGCGTGGAAAAGGCCGGTGAACTTATCCTGGAACCGATAAAAAACGTAGTCAGAAAACTCGCTTTTACAGAACAGGCGGACATGGTCAGGATAACGACCAGCGCGCTTGGAGAGAACGCAGTAAGCATGGGTGCAGCATCATTAGCAATGAGAGAAATATTCTTAAAAGCATGAAGGAGGTATGGTATGGCTGAGGAGAGGTCGTGTAAGGTTTGTGGTAAGCCATTTTTGCCCAACAAATACCGCCCCAATCAGACAGTATGTTCTTCTCTAGAATGTCAGTACCAGAGGCAGCTTGAGAACATGAAGAAATGGCGGGGCAGGAACCCTAACTATTTTAAGTATAAGGAGAGTCAGGACTCGTCATGGCGCGAGACATGCAGGCAAAGATCGCTTGAATGGCGGAAGAAGCACCAGGAATACCTGAAATTATACCGTGAAGAGCATAGGGACAGGCATCGATCGTATATGAGGAATTATATGCGGGACTACAGGAAGAAAAAGGGTTTGGTGCCGGGAGAAACAACAAAATCCAATAATGAAGCAGTATAAATACCCACTTAATATTATCCTGGCGCTATTTTGCGCCGTATTTTTAAATCCTATAGCTTCTTTTGGGCAGGAAGAGATGAATGGCCCATCGGAAGTGGAAAAGGATAAGCGTTCTATTATGGCCGACAAAAACCCCGCCGAGCCCACCGGGACCGGAGAAGTTAAAACAGAGCCGGATAAAATACAGATGGTGAGAATATTAACTCTCGATGAATGTATAAATATCGCCATAAAAAACCACTTGCCTCTGAAGACCGCCAAGAAGAGCGTCAAATTAGCTGAATGGAGGGTGTTTGAAGCGCGCCGTAATATGCTGGGCAAGGTAAGTATAAAAATGGAAGAGCATACAGGTAAAGTTTATCAAAGGCGTTTCTATGGAAAGAGCACGGCAGTTGATATACAACAAACCGTATTTCATGGCGGCGAATATTTATATACAATGATGCAGTCGCAGACAAACCTTAAGATAGCCAGCAGGGAATATTCCAGGATAAAGAACGATCTTATACTGCAAGTCAAAAAAGGATATTATACACTTGCGAAGGCCAAAGAAAACTTAAAACTCCAGACTGCACTTTCGCAGGAGGTTTCAAAAATATACGAGGTAGTATTAAAGCAATTTGAGTCGGGGGTAGGATCCAATCTCGAGCTTCTTAACGTTTCTTCCCAGATCAACATGGTAAGATTCCAGCTTGTATCGTCAAAAGGTGATGTTGAAGTTGCGGAGCTTATATTGAAGCAAGCCATGAATGTGGATACACCGGAAAGAATAGACATAGAACCGGAAAACGAGTTTAAAAGATTCACAATAGATTATGACAAGGTTTTACATGATGCCCTTGTTCATAGGCCGGAGATGCAGATCAATTCCATGATGGTCCAATATTATATGTATGACCAAAAGATCGCTAAATCTAAAAGCTGGCCAAAAATAGATTTTATAGGTTCTTTTGGTATGGCGAAGGAAGAGTTCATTGCCAAAGACCAGGGGGTAGATCCTGCGACCGGGACCGTTGATTCGGACCAGAAAATGGAACAACAGTGGTATGCCGGAGTCAAGTGCAGCATACCTCTGTGGGGGTCTACCGGTGAATACTCATATACGAAAGAAGTATGGGCGCCTGTCGTAAATACTGTCAAGGGATCAGAGACAATAACGAACTCATACAAATTTAATTTCTTAGACAACTTAGCCCAGTATTCGGATAAATTTTCGGCAGATATTGATATGGACAGGGCCCGACAGGAATTGATCAAGACAAAACAGGACATAACCCTGGAAGTAAAAGAGGCATGTTTTAACTATGAAAAAGCCCTGTTACAACTCGAAACAGCCATCAATAAAACAAAATACCAGGAAGGAGACCTGGAGCTTACCAAATTCAAAAGGCAGATGGATGAGGCCCTGGACTCCAATGTGATAGACAGCATGATAAAACTTGCGCAGGAAAAATTCGGATATGTCCAGTCTGTAAGCGATTGCCAGATAGCCATTGCAAGCCTTTGTAAGGCTGTGGGCATAGCCGATTATTTTAAGGATATAAAGCAGAAGGACAACGGCAACAACAAGCAAAAATAAGCGAGGGTTTAAATTATGAAGATGATAGACATGAATAAGGTAAAGGATAAGTTGAGCGCGCTTAAAAAGCCCGATCTCAAGAACTTTAAATTCAACAGGAAGGTATTTCTTGTGATCATCGGCGTGCTGGTCGTCCTTATAGTCCTGGTAAAGACTACTACGAATATCCAAAAGGTATTATTCAAGAAAAAAGCAGATATAACCGCGAAGGAAAAAGCCATTACGTTCGAAGAGGAAGCAACGCCCATAAAAGGCTACAGGATAAAAAGGATGGATTTTAAAGATACTTTGCCGTCGCTGGGGAATATAAAAGGCTTTAAAGAGCTAAACCTTATGTTCCAGGTCCCGGGCTTGATAGAGAGCATCAACTTCGAAGAAGGAGAAAAGATACAGGAAGGGGATATCATCGCCAGCCTCAACCAGAAAGACGCCCTCCTTAAGTTAAAATACGCAGAGATAGAGCTTAATAAAAACAAAAAGCTTTTTGAGCTAGGCGCAATAAGCTCCTTAAAGATGGAACAATCAAAGCTGGAGTATGAATCCGCTAAGAGCGATCTTGATAAAACCAATATATATGCAGTCAGCAACGGGCTTATGGGGCCCAGGACAAAGGATATCGGCAGCTATTTTAATCCAAGCGAAACGACGGAAAAGATGGGTGTTTTCGTAAGTACAGAGAAGGTATATGCAGAATTCAATATCATAGAAAAAGATATACCTAAGATAGCCCTGGGGCAAAAAGTAGAGGTGTTTGCCGATGCGTATCCGGCCAAATCCTTTTCAGGCACCATAGACAGGATATCGCCTATTATCGAAGGCAGGTCCAGGACCGAGACCATTAAGGTCGAGTTAAATAACAAGGATGGTTTATTAAAACCGGGCCTCTTTGTACGATGCCTCATATCTACCTATGAAAAAAAAGACGCTCTTGTAATACCAGCTTCTGCATTAAAGAAAAAAGAGAACGAATATTTTACTTATGTTATACACAAGGAAGAACCAAAACCCGAAGCAGAATTACTGGCAGGTAAAGAAAAAAAGAAGGAAAAAGCCAGAGGGCTTTTCGGGATATTTAAAGGAAAGCAGAAGGAAGAGCCCAAGCCTGAAGCAAAAGCCCCTAAGGAGAAACCCATTGAATATGGGACTGTCGAGGTCAGGAAGATAGATCTCGGATACATGTCGGAAGATCTTGTAGAAGTAGATAAAGGGTTGAGTGAGGACGAGCTTATAATAACAGAAGTCCAGGAAGAGTTCAAAGACAAGGCAAAAGTCGAGATCTCAGAAGTCCAGGAAGGTGTCCTGTAAAGAGCCCAGAGAGTTGATCAAGTGAATTTACCAAGGTTGTCTATAGAGCGACCTGTTACCGTAATGATGCTGGTAGCAGGCGTAATAATATTTGGCACAGTGTCCCTTATGCTGTTGCCGCAGGAATTGTTTCCCCAGATAGTTTATCCGCAGCTTACGGTCGTAACCCCTTACGCGAACGCCGCACCGGAAGAGATAGAAACTCTTATTACAAAACCTATTGAAGAAGCGGTTGGCACGGTAGCGGGTGTCAAAAAAATAACTTCTATTTCCAAGGAAGGGCTTTCCATGGTTATAGCCGAATTTGGCTGGAACCAAAATATAAATTTTGCCGCACTGGGAATGCGCGAGAAGATAGACCTTATAAAAGAGCGCCTGCCACGCGATGCTGAAGAGCCGATAGTCTTGCCTTATAACCCTTACGACAGGCCCATATTGATACTAAGCGTGACAAGTTCTTCCGAAAGATCGCCGGTTTCCCTTAGAGACATTACGCGCAAAATGATAAAAGATGAAGTTGAAAAAGTAGAAGGAGTGGCGTCTGCCACTATCTCAGGTGGGCTGGAGCGCGAGATACAGGTGGACATAGATCAGGACAAATTAGAGGCGAGACAGATCCCCATTATGGATGTTTCAAAAGCAGTTTCAAATGCGAACCTTAATTATCCCGCAGGTACCATAAAAGAAAGCTTTTACGAATACCTTATAAGGACGCTCGGTGAGTTTGAGAAAGTGAGTGATATTAATGAGATAGGTTTGCAGCAGGGGATAAGCGACGAAGAGCTTTACAGACAAGACACCAGCGGTCAGGTTGCGAAGGGGCAAATAAGCAGAGACAAGCGTCTTATATATTTAAAAGACGTAGCGACCGTGACGGATGGTATAAAAGAAAGGACCAGCTACTCAAGGTATAATGAGAGCGAGAATATATCAATATCCATACAAAAGCAGGCCCTTGGTAACACAGTAAAGATAATAAGCAGGGTAAAAAAGAAAATAATCGATCTTAAGGCGGATCTGCCCAAGGATATAAATATTTCAATAGTCTATGACCAATCGACATTTATAAAAAGCTCTATCAATGGTGTCTGGGACGCGGCATGGCAGGGTAGTATACTTGTTTTAATAGTCCTATTCTATTTTTTGAGGAATATATGGAGCGCGCTGATAGTTACTTTCACAATCCCTATATCCGTAATGGCTACATTCGCCCTGATGTACTTTTCAGGCATATCAATAAATATGATGTCCCTTGGAGGTATAGCTTTTGGTGTAGGTTCGCTTGTTGACGCGTCGATAGTTGTTCTTGAAAATATATTCACACATCGCGAAAAAGGAATGGATCCGAAAGAGGCTGCTGCCGTCGGGGCGCAGGAAGTTATCGTAGCAGTAGCCGGTTCTGTCCTTACCACTGTCGTAGTATTCCTGCCGCTGATCTTTGTTATAGGTATAACAGGCCAGATATTAAAGGATTTTGCGCTTACAGTCACTTTCTCGCTTTTAGTTTCATGGGTAGCGTCGATTACAATAATACCTGTTCTTGCTTCACGCGGGATTACTATATCACAGGAAGAACCAGCAACAATCAAACGGCTGCGCAAGTTTTATTCAGGACTTAATGAACGATTTATTGAAAAACGCGGCAGGTATTTATTTATTACATTTGTCAGTTTTTTAGTTTCGTTATCGATATTTATGGTATTAGATAAGGAGTTAATGCCAAAAGTAGATCAAAGCCAGTTTGTCATCAAGATAGACATGCCCGCTGGCACACGGCTCGTAATTACGAATAAAATTTCTGAAAAAATAGAAAAAATACTCAGAGAGTTCCCGGAAGTTGACAGTATTAACGTGACCGTAGGCTCTACGCAGGAAACTTCTAATAGAAATGTCCTTGAAAGGCTGAGTTCCAATCAGGCTGAAATAGTAGTTAATCTCAAGTCCAAAAGAAAGCTAAAAAGCGTCCAGATAGTCCAGTTGATAAAGAATAAGTTGCCCAGCGCGAACCTGGGGGGCGCTAAGATCGAATATGTATTACAGGAAAACGTGCTTGCGACGGGTATGCAGTCACAGGGGCCTGTTTTGATCGAAATAAAGGGGAATGATCTTAATGAGCTGGAAAACCTGACTGTTAAGGTGCAGGAAATGCTTGCAAGAATAAACGGTATTTACGGCATTAAGAACAATCTTGCGGAACCCTCACCTGAGACCAAGATATATATAGACAAAGACAAGGCAGCCATGTATGGGCTTTCAGTGTCTGACATAGCACAGACCGCCATAGTAGCTTTAAAGGGGGTCCCCTCGACTAAGTTCAAGGAAAAAGGCCAGGAATATGATATACGTGTTCGTCTGAGAGAGCAGGACCGTAATAATTTTACAAAATTAGGAAGAATACAGCTCCAATCGCCTTTGGGAGTAAGCGTTCCCCTGGAAAGCGTTTCAACGTTCGGAAGGGGTAAAGGGCCAAGTGAAATAAGAAGGATAAACCAGGAGAGAGTAGTTTCGGTTTATGCCAATGTATATAACAGGTCCCTAAAAGATGTCTATACCGATATAAATTCTGCCATAAAAAATATGCCGATACCAAAGAACTATTTTGTTAAACTTACCGGCGAAAGCGAAGAGATGAAAGCGTCATTTGACAGCCTAAGGAATGCCATGATAGCTATAGTCCTTCTTGTTTACATGATAATGGCAGCTATATTTGAATCCCTGTGGCAGCCATTTATAATAATGTTTACAATACCCCTTTCATTAATAGGCGTTGCGCTAGGGCTTTTTACTACAAATACAAGCATAAGCGTATATGTATTAATAGGGGTTGGTATGCTCGGCGGTATTGTCGTAAACAATGCAATAGTATTGATGGATTGGATAAATTTATTGAGATCAAAGGGTATGAGCACAAAAGATGCGGCTAAAGCTGCCAGCGGCGCAAGATTACGAGCGATCCTCATCACCGCGCTTACGACAGTTTTGGGTCTTATACCTATGGCGTTTTTAGGAGGCGAAGGCGCAGAGCTCAGGAGGCCGATGGCTATAACCGTCATGAGCGGACTTCTGGCAGCGACATTTCTGACTATAGTCGTAATACCGACTATATATCTTTCCACGGCGGAATTTTTATCCAGACTTTTCAGGAAGAAAGATCAATGAGCCTTCCGGAGCTATCCATTAAGCGTCCCATCACGATGTTGATGGTTTATACCATACTTATCCTTATCGGTATAATGTCCCTTCTGCAGCTTCCGGTCGAATTGTATCCCAATATAAGTTTCGGCGAAATAAGTATCATTATATCGGTCCGCGGTGGTATCCCGCCCACGGAGGTAGAAACTCTAGTCACAAAGCCTGTCGAAGAGGCTGTCGGCACCGTAAGCCATCTCGAAGAGATGCTCTCTATTTCAAAGGAAGGAGAATCTACTGTAGTTTTAAGTTTTGAGCCTGGCATTGACATGGACTTTGCCGCGCTTGAAGTCAGGGAGAAATTCGCGAAGATAAAGAACAAGCTACCCAAAGAGATAGAAAAACCGGTCATAGCCCAATTTAAACGCTCCGACGTCCCTATAGTTATAATAGCGGTAACCAGCCTTAAGCGTTCTACGGAAGAGATCAGGAAGATCGTTGATGAGAATATCAAGGAGTCATTGAAGCGTATCAGTGGTGTAGCCGATGTGGAAGTAGCTGGAGGTAGAGAGCGGAAGATCCTTATAGAAGTAGACCAGAGAAGACTGGCAGCGTATAACTTATCCCTGGAAAAGGTCATCAGTACGATAGGACTCAACAATCTTAATCTTTTGTCCGGCGAAATATCGGAGGATAAGCAAAAATATTTGATAAGGACCATAGGGCTGTATCAAACCGTTGATGATATAAAAAGGATCCCGGTTTCAGCGTTGCCTGACGGGACTTTAATAAGACTAAGGGACGTAGCGACAGTCCTGGATTCATATCTGGAACCGACTGGGTATGCCCGCGTTAATGTCCGGCCTGTGGTAAGCCTGTATCTACAGAAAGAATCGACTGCCAACACGATCAAAGTCGCAGAACATATAGTAAAAGAGGTAGAAAAATTAAAAGCAAATTTACCGTCGGACCTGAATCTGGTCCTGACATCAAATCAGGCCGATTTTATAAAAAAGTCCATAGATAACCTTAAGGATTCACTCCTGAAAGGGGCCGGCCTTATAATACTGGTCCTGGTTTTTTTCCTGATACGCCTCAATAGGAACCTTTTTATAGTTACTATCATGCTTTTGGTGGCGACGCTTTTTCTACCGGTTCATTTTTTATATCCCATTTTACTTGGCCTGGTCATAGCGGCTTTATTGATAAAAAAGATGAGGCCTGTCTTGATAGTCACTTCCGCTATACCTATATCGATAATAATAACATTCATATTCATGTTGATCCTGAAGTTATCCCTGAACTTTATGACACTTTTCGGCCTTGCATTGGGTGTCGGCATGCTGGTCGATAATTCAATAGTTGTGTTTGAAAATATACTCAAGCAAAATGAAAAGAAGATTGCGGGTATCCAGGCTGCAATAGAAGGGACTGAAGAAGTATGGATAGCGATCCTCGCAGGGACTCTTACAAGCATATCGGTATTTTTACCTATGGTATTTGTCGGCAGTGAAATAAGGCTGCTTTATGGCGGCGTTGCCTGGTCGGTTACGTTATCCCTTCTTATTTCATTAGCCGTAGCTATAACTGTGGTCCCCCTTCTTGCTTCCCGCGTGAAATTCTCAGTGGAAGATGTGCCGAAAGGTTATGGGACAACGGGCGTATCAAATACTATGAAGACCGTCTATTATGCCCAGCGCCGGGGCGTCATATACTTTATGAGAAACAGGCGAAACGTCTTTATAATAGCCTTTATTGTGTTTGCCATAGCTCTTTTTCTTTTCGCAAAACTGGGAAAAGAGTTCCTGGGGACAACGGAGCAAAATAAGTTCACCATTTTTATCGAGATGCCTACCGGCGCAAAACTGGATGCTACAGACTCAGCGGTAAAAAAAGTCGAAAAACTGGTGAAAGAAATACCGGAAGTAAAGACTTTCTCGTCGAGGGTAGAACCGTGGTCCAGCAAGGTATATGTTGAGCTTGTCGGCCTGTCCCAAAGGAAGCGTTCCGTGGCGGAAGTGATCGACAGTATCCGTCCCAAGGTAGAAAGGATCAGGCCCGCTTTTATATATTTTGAAGAAGAACAGGAAGTTGGGACCAAGGAGGTAATACTGGAATTATTTGGTTATGACTATGAGGTTTTAAGAGAAATCGCTATTTCTATGGCATCCAGGTTGGGCACTGTAAGAGGATTCGCCGATACAAAAATAAGGATGAGGGAAGGCCGGCCAGAGCTTGGTTTAAGGGTAGATAGGGCTAATGCTATTGTATATGACCTGAATGTTTCTGATGTGTGCGACATGGTCCATGCGCAGATGAGAGGGCTTAGAGCAACGTTATTTCACACAGCTTCAAGCGAAGTAGAAACTATTGCAAGGATCGATGAAAAATACAGGAAAACATTCAAGGACCTGCGTAAGCTTATACTTACCAACCGTAAGGATGACAGCATATATTTGCAACAAGTAACAGATTTTAAATACGGACTCGGGCCAAGCGAGATCTGGAGAAAGAATAAAACAAGGATGATACAGGTAAGCGCCAATATAGGCAGGACACCGCTTAGTAAAGCGGGAGAATTAACAAAAAACGCCCTGGCGGACCTTAAGTTGCCCGAAGGGTATTTTTGGAGATTGGGCGGTAATTACCCGACCATGGTTGCCACACAAAAGCAGGTATGGCCTACGCTCATACTGATCACAGTATTGATCTACCTGATCTTAGCCTCGCTTTTTGAATCATATTCACAGCCCTTGGTGATAATGCTGTCTGTCCCCCTGGCGGTTATAGGCGTGGTAATAGCGCTATATATAACCGGGAAGTCTGTTGGTATGGGAGTTTTTGTAGGGATGATGATGCTTGGAGGCATAGTCGTCAATAATGCAATTCTCTTAATAGACCATGCAAACCAGCTGCGCCATAAAAGAGTAAAATATTTAAAAGCAATTATTATGGCCTCACGCGACAGGTTAAGGCCTATTTTAATGACAACATTAACCACTCTTCTTGGCTTGCTGCCTATGGCCATAAGCCAGGAAGAAGGCTCAAATCTGTGGAGCCCCTTAGCAATTACTGTAATAGGTGGCCTTATATCGTCAACAATTTTAACTCTTCTTATAGTTCCAAGCGGTTATGTAATTTCAGAAGATTTCAAAACTTGGATTAGAAAATTCATACCAGGAATCAAGTAATAGCAAACTATATAATCTTCTAACAAAAAACACATTTTCACGAAAATTAAAATTTAAAAAAGTTAGATATTGTTCCTTGCATTTATATATTTTATATGGTATATATATAATGTGGGCTAGGATGGGCCAATTTTTTTTGAAAGGTTTATATAATGTTTAAAAAAGTTTAAAATAAATATGATAGACTACCAAATAAACCCAACCAAGAGATTCATCTTTAAGATCGTTGCCATATTTCTAATCGTGGCATTCGTATGGTATGACATATCCTGGGCCGGAGATCTATATAATTATAATTTAGGACATACAGGTCAAACAGCACCTTTAGCATCTGCAGGTCTAGTAAATCATGATAAGGCCGTTAACCAAGCAAAAGAAGTAACCAATTACGACGAGTTGTCCTATGACCGTAAGCAATCCATTGCCAGGAAGCTTCTTCCTACAGGAGCTGAGGTCGAACAATCCCAGAACTTTGCCCCTGGATACATTCAATCGCAGGAATCGAAGCACGAAGAGATAATACGCCAGAAACAGGATTCCGAAGACATGCTTTGGTCGCTTGACGATAGGCTTAAAAGAAAGCTTAAAAAAGAGGATGAGCAACTGGACTTAAAAAAGAAAAAGGGCGGCCCTGACAGCGGTAAGAGAGGCGGGCAGGGTATGGATAATGCCGAATATGAACTTACGGATCCCGATAGCCTTAATTCACCGCACAATTATGAAGATTTCGAAAACCCCAGCAATCTTACCCGGATCAATAAGTTCGATGTCACAATGACCAACATAGAGAAGTGGATGGAGGGCGCCACAAAAAGGACTGATGAAAAGACCGGCATAGATTATTGGCTTGGATTCGATGACAAGGGGAATCCCGATGAGTCCAAGAGGATAATGACCGTATTTTATACGGGAAGCGGTAGCGACAAGAAAATAGACCACATTTTGACCGGATATCGTCTTACGGCAGATGGCGCATATAAAGCGAAATATGATATAGAGTATACCTATTCCGGGAGCGATATCGTAGAAACTAATAAATACGACATATCGGATGGTGGAAAGCGCCTTGTAGAAAAAAATATTTATGAAGGGACAGGGGACGATAACAGGATCAAGTCAGCCGTATATTATGGGCAGGACGGCACTGTTACCAGCAGGCGCGATTTCCAGTATAGTGCCGAAGGTGCCCTGAAAGCGACGCTTCTTTATTCAACTAATTCTCAAATAAAGGGTGAAGGGGAATTAACAGAAAAAACAGCTTTTTCGGGCGATAAGGGCAAGGAGATCGCCAATTATACGCAGAACTACTATACGGATAAAAGTACCGGCCAAAGATATACCACACAGACAACCGTTTACTATTATCAAAACGGAAAAAGGGCTGACCAGGCTTCCGGCCAGGAATACCGCTATTCCAGATCAAAGCAGATATCCTATATGGGTGATCCCGATGCCAATGGCGATGGCGTATTGAGCGACGAAGAGCTATCGCAGGCCAGGAAGGTTTCAATGCTGGTCTATGACGACCAGAACAACAGGCTGGCAGGCGAAGAGGTTGCCGACTACATGGTCACCTATGGCAAGAACGAAGCTGTATTAAAAACAACCGTTTATTTCTACAGTGACGGAAAGCGGTCAAGCGAAGCAAATTACCGTGAATGCCTGACCAGCGCCACGACTTATTATGGAAATCTGGATACCAACGGTGACGGCCGTATAAGCGATGATGAGATCGCCGCAGGCGTCAAATCTTCACAGACATTCTATGATACACAATACAGGCTTAAAGGCGAAGAGGTCCAGGACTATACCATTACCTTCCTTACGGATGGAACTACCGTTAAAGATACTACCGTTTATTTCTATGAAGGCGGTAAGCGCGCTAACGAAGCCACAAATGAAACAAGAATGGAAAAAAGCATTACTTATTGGAATAAAATAGATGCTAATGATGACGGTAGCATATCGGAAGCGGAATCGGTAGCGGCCAATAAGAAAGCGGAGACATTCTACAAGTTCTCAGCATCAGCTGCGCGCGGGGAAGAAGTGGCAGATGCCACATTGAATTACAAGAAAGATGGCATAACCGTCACCAACACCATTGTCTATTTCTATAATGGGAATAAGCGTGCGGAAGAAGCGACAATAAGAGATGGCCTTGAGAGGACAGCGACCTATTATGGAGATGCCATTATAGGCGTGGACCTGTTGGATGGCGAAGGAAAATTTGATTTTGAGAAAGTAAAAGATTTTATTCGCGTCAAATTAAACATAGACCTGAATGCAGTCGGGTCAGCTACAGAAGCAATGGATGCTTTTATAAATCTTATCGCAGGGGGCGATGCTGATCTCGCCATGGCTATCAGGACCCTTTTAGCTATGGATCCCGCAGTATTAGCCAATAAAGAAAAACTTACTACAATGTTGTTAGCGTTAGCCGGCGATAATATGGAATTGATGCAGATCATCCTTTCTGTTGATATGGCTTCAGTGACTTCAAAAGAAGACCTGATCCAGAAAATCCTTGTTGCTGCCGGGCTAAGCGCGGTAACAGCTGCGGCTGTTAACATAATTTTATCAGTCAAAGTAACGGCGCAGATGACAGCCAACGAGTTCGTCGAAGCACTGATAAACGCTATAGCAGAGAAGACCCTCTCATCCAAGCTCATGACAGCATTGATGGATTCCACAGTAACAGGCGCTACCACAGCCGATGAGGCAAAGGCAGCCTTATTACTGCTTGCAGCAGGTGATGCAGAGTTAACAGCCCTGATAAACAGCATAAGCACAACAGGCCTGACCAAGGACCAGTTCATCCAGGCTCTCATAAACGCAGTATCAGAGAAGACCCTCTCATCCAAGCTCATGACAGCATTGATGGATTCCACAGTAAC
>CAZHPY010000024.1:19078-20818 GCA_964534705.1 uncultured Planctomycetia bacterium
TGATAAACAGCATAAGCACAACAGGCCTGACCAAGGACCAGTTCATCCAGGCTCTGTTATCAGCAGGCGGCATCAGTGAAGAGGGTAGGATCCTATTTATGGCGTTACTTGCTGCCAGTGTTGGTACGGTATCTACTGTGGACGAATATAGACTTTTAATAATCAAAGTAATGATTGGAGATAATGCCGCTGTCCAAGAGTTAATAAACATGCTTTTAAACATGGATCTAGATAGTTTTAAAACTCCCGACGAGCTTTTGAATATGTTATTAATTTTGGTTGGTGGTCCTGCGCTGACTGAACTCAAAGAAAAACTTACCGCTATGGGAGCTGCCATAGATAATTATTCAACTGCTGTTACGTTGCTGGCTTCGATTGCAAGTATTTCAACCGAATTGAGCGAATTCATATCTAATATAAGCGACTTGATCAATAATGGAACATTAGTTGATGGCGAAGTGCTGGATGCGTTGAAAAAGCTTGCAAGCGGTCAAGGCCCTGCAAGCCTGGTAAGGCTTATAATTGCTAATGTACCTGCCGGAAGCGAGAAAGATGCATTATTGCAGATCATAGCAGGTGATAATGTTAATCTTTTAAATTTACTCAGTTCAATAAATACAACTATTGAGGTAAAGGTCGACAATTTGTTGGTTGGGCTTGGGACCTACCCCACGATAGATGAGCTTAAACAAGAATTGTTAAATAGAGCGGTTGGAGATACGGAACTGATAGATCTTATAAACAAAGTTAAAGTAACAAGCGGAATGACCAGCGATGAGTTTATAAATGCCTTAAAGACTCTTGCATTCTTAAAAGAAATGATGGACGTTGATTCTGATAGCGATACCTATCCTGACTTAATCGAAATCCTTCTCGGGACAGATCCTACTTTGGCAACTTCTTTCCCGGCTTCTCTTGTTTATAGGTATGAAATAAAGGATGGGGCAAAGCTTAAATCCGAAACATTATTTGTTATCGACATTACATCCGGCCAGCTTCCACAATCCATAGCAGATTATACGCTCAATTATTATCAGGATGGCATAACAGTTCGCGATACAAACGTATATTACTATGAAGATCCGGACGTTCAGGTTCCAGATGTGAGAGCTGGATACCAGAGTTCCATTCCGGGAAATACTATTCGTGACTCAAGGAAGACAAAAGTAGTTACCTATCGTGGCAATGCCATAGACGCTACTGCCGGAAATGCTATTAAAAACGGGTCGATAAAGAAATCCGAGATGTTTTTCTACTTTAACACAAATACTCAAATTGGAGATGAAATTACAAATTATGCGTTTAACTATACAGCAGATGGACAGACTTTTAAAAACACCACATATTACTATTACGAACATGTAGTAGACGGAACGACCACCATTGTAAGAGCTATTGACGCATATGTTACCGATGCTCTGGCTAGAGTCGATACTTATAAAGGTAATCGTGAAACTAATGCATTAGCTCCAATGATTTCCCAGACATATTATTTTACAGGGTTCGGCAAGGGTGAAGAAATAGCCAACTATTCGTATAGCTATAAACTTGGTACCACCACAATAAAGACAACAAGCTTCTACTTCTACAATGGCAAAGCCGCCTCTGACCCTACGGTTACTACAGACGACGCCATGACAACAAGCGAATCCTATAAAGGTGGGCTAGCCGTAGTAGATGCTACAAAGTTATTATCAAGGACCTATTACGTTGGTGAGAAGGGTGATGAGATCGCCAACT
>CAZHPY010000025.1:0-9032 GCA_964534705.1 uncultured Planctomycetia bacterium
TAAACTGGCGGAGAGATAGGGATTCGAACCCTAGGACAGCCGTTAAGCCGTCACACGCTCTCCAAGCGTGCGCCTTCAACCACTCAGCCATCTCTCCGTTTTGATATCTATAAATATCTATTAAAAATATTTCTTCAATACCGAAAGTATCGTATCGTTAGGGGTGAAATTCTCCGTGCGCCAGGAGAAGATCATGCTCCCCTTCTCTTTTTGCCATAATAAAGGGAACGTCTCCCACCCTGCTATAGGCCCCTGCCTATTGACCCACGGCGGATTACCGGTATATCTGTATATACCGTCGGGAAAAGCAAGGTTTGCGATAGTCTTATAGTTCCAGTACGTCCAACTGAACCCGTATTTTTTACAGATCGACAGTTGGTCATCTACCCATTCGGCCTCGCCGTAATAGCCGTCACGCGCATTAACGCCAAACTCGCCCAGGAACAAAGGTATCTTCCGTATTTTAGCATATTTACTATAAGCCCCGGCGAATATATCGAATCTTTTTTTGTCCCACATCAGGCCGTGCGCCTTGCCGGGATAATGCAGGCCCTGCTCAAAATGGTGCGTAAAATTCAACGGCGCGTAATTATGTATGCTGAACGCGGTGTTGCGGTCTTTTGGCCTGCCTAAAAATTCCAGCCTTTGCGCCCATACGTTCCCTTCGAGGAATATTATGTGCTTTTGGTCGGCGCTCCTTATTTCATCCGTAGCTTCCTCATACAAAGAACGCACCTTATGCTCATCCAGCACGCTTACATTCGGTTCGTTCAATATGTCATAACCTGCTATATGCGGATTTTCCCTGAACCTGTCCGCGAGAAAAAACCATAACCTTAGGTACCGGTCCCTGTTCTGCACATTATCAAAAAGCTCGGGTTTGCCGTAAGAATCCGAATGCCAGGCATCGTTCTGCGCGCCGGGCGCGGCATGAAGGTCCAATATGCAGTAAAGCCCGTATTTCTCGCACCACTCAACGGCCTTATCGAGATACTTCAGCCCTTCTACGTTAAGGCTGTACGGCCTGTCTTCGTGCTCTATCAACCTGTAATTGAACGGGAGCCTGACGCAATTAGCGCCCCATTCTTTTATTGTCTTGAAATCTATTTCCTGGATAAATGTATCGCGGAAGCATGTCAGGAAATCATCGAGAGCGGGCTTACCAAGGGCTTTTTCAAAAGCCGACTTAAATTCATGTTCAGGCGTATTACGGCCGCCGAACATGTAGCCCTCCATCATGAGCCATCCGCCCAAGTTCACGCCCTTGAGGACAACTGTTTTATCGTGCTCATCGACTATCCTTGTACCATTGACCTTTAAAAACGGCAGTTGTTTTGGCATAATTTATTTAATAAGCTCCTTGGGATTAAGCAGGCCGGCCGACATGACCAGTCTCATGGCGTCGCTCACGCTCATGTTCAATACTCTTACATCCTCAACAGAAACCAGTATATAGCATCCCGTTGTAGGGTTAGGGACCCATGGTATATACACGTTCAGCAGTTTTTTCCCTATCTTTTCTTCGGCTTCCTGAAAACTTTCGTTCGCGATGAATCCAAGCGACCAGATACCTTTACATGGATACTCCACCAGGACAGCTTTTTTAAAACCAACCCTGTTCTCGGCAAAAACGAATTCAAAAACTTTCTTGATCGAAGGATAAATGTGCTTTAACAACGGGAACCTGCCCAGCGCTTTATCGAACAGGTTGTGGAGCTTTGCCCCGAACAGATGCGTGCTTATAAACCCGGCTAAAAATATTATCATTATGAATAATATAAGGCCTAGGCCCGGGATGTAAAATCCCAGGAGGTTTTTAAAATAAGCGTTAAGGAACCTGCCCAGGATACCATCGACAAGCTTGAAGAGCACTACTAATATGTAGATGCTCAGCGCAAGCGGCAATATAGTGAGAAGCCCCGCTACCAGATATTTTCGTATTTTTAACATCATAAATTTATCCTTTTAATGGCGGAGAGGGAGAGATTCGAACTCTCGTACCCCGTAAGGGGTAACACGCTTTCGAGGCGTGCGCTTTCAACCGCTCAGCCACCTCTCCGGTCTCGCTAATAAACAACCTACATTATACAAAATATACTCCCCTAAGGCAAAGTAATTGCATGCGTTAGGAATGAGCCTTTATGTCCGGACGATGGCACGATGCTTCATAAAGACATATGGCGCTGGCACTGGCTACATTTAAAGAATCGACTGTTTTCAAGATCGGTATGCGCACTTTGGCATCGGCGATACTAAGCACCCGGCGCGATATGCCTTTATCCTCGTTTCCGAAAACAAAACAGATATTGCCCGAAAGTTTAACTTTAGCGATATCGCTCGTGCCTCTTCCGGGGGTAGCGGCAATTATACGCGTATCGTATTTTTTCTTAAGCTGTATAAGGCTCGATCCAAGGTCATCTTCGTAATAAACCGGAAGCCTGAAGATCGTGCCCATAGAAACGCGAACCGCTTTTCTATAATACGGATCATATGTGGCGTTGTCGACTATAAGCGCCTGGACGCCAAAGGCTGAGGCATTACGCACTATTAAACCAACGTTCTGCGGATCATTGATGGCGTTTAGCGAAACGAGGAATAACGGGCGCTTAAATGTTTTTAGCGAAGCTGAGATCGTGTATTTTTTTGGGTAATACCCTACAGCCATTATCCCCTTATGAAAACGAAAACCTATAATATCTTCTATTAATCCATTATCCGCAACGTAAATGGTTGCTCCTTTTTTCGCAATTGTTGCTAGGAGGGATCTATACCTGGCAATAGTCTCATTGGACGTAAGGCACGACGCTATTTTGCATCCGCTATCTACAAGACTTTTAACTACCTTCTCTCCCTCAGCTATAAAGATACCGTCTTTTTCTAACTTCTTGCCCTTAAGAGAGCTATAGGCCGCTATTGCGCTGTCAGCCTGATCTTTTATAGTGATAAATTTCGACGCAGGATTATTGGGCATTATCATGCCTGATCTGCCGGCCCGTGCGCACTCTATCTATTTCTTTTAACTGGATCTTGCGCAGGCGTATATTAAGGGGAGTGATCTCGACCAGTTCATCGTCGTCGATAAAGACGAGCGCAAATTCAAGATTGACCTTCCGGGGCGGTATCAACTGGATCGCCAGGTCGCGGGTAGAAGAACGCATGTTGGTCAATTTTTTTTCTTTCTGCGGATTCACAACTATATCTACGCCTTTATTATATATACCTACTATCATGCCCTCGTACACCATATCTCCTGGCGCGACAAACATCTCTCCGCGCTCCTGCAAATTCCATAACGCGAACGCGACAACTTTTCCGTCGCCGTTCGAGACTTGTACGCCTCTTTGGCGCGACGGCATCTCGCCCTTGTATACCTGATACTCAAGAAAGTTCTGACACATGACACCGCTCCCGCGCGTCATCAACAGAAATTCACTTCTAAACCCTATCAATGCACGTGAAGTGATAACAAATTCCATACGTATCTCGCCGGAGTACGTAGTCTTCAGGTCTTTCATCTCCGCCTTGCGTTCTCCGAGCGCCTGCATGACCGCACCCTGATACTGGCCATCCACTTCGATGACTACCATCTCTACCGGTTCAAGGACCTGTTCGCCCATCGTCCTCAATATAACCTGCGGACGCGAAACTTCAAGCTCGTATCCTTCGCGGCGCATCGTCTCTATAAGTATTTCCAGATGCAGTTCGCCGCGGCCTGAGACCTTGAAGCGCTCGCCCCCGTCGACTTCTTCAACCTTTATTCCTACATTAACCATCGCCTCGTGTTCAAGGCGTTCACGAACATGGCGCGATGTCAGGAATACGCCTCCGTCCTTACCGGACAAAGGGCTCGTATTATGTGAAAAATTCATTGATACTGTCGGCTCGTCGATCTTTACAGCGGGCAGCGCTTTCGGATCATCAATGGATGCGATCGTTTCGCCGACTGACACGCCTTCTATGCCGGTGATCATGATAATGTCACCGGCCATTGCTTCGTTCGCCTCCACAGGGGTCAGCCCCTTATACTTCATGATCTTTGTTACCTTGTTTGAGGTGGTCGTACCGTCCCGTTTCACGAGAGCAACTGGATCCCCGACGCGTACAGCGCCATGAAATATGCGCCCTATTGCCATTCGCCCGAAATATGAATTATGATCCAGCATAGTCACCAACATCTGAAAGGGAAGATCAGGATTAGCTACCGGGGGCAATACCCTGTGCAAAATAGTATCTAAGAGAGGCTTTATATTCTCGCTCGGTTCATCAAGGTCAAGCGTAGCGTACCCTTCCCGGCCCGAAGCGTATACTATAGGAAAATCCAGCTGCTCATCGGACGCGTTAAGTTCGCAAAATAGATCGAATGTCATATTTGCGACTTCGTACGGCCTCGCATTTGGGCGGTCTATCTTATTAATGACAAGGATCGGCTTTAGATGTAACTCCAGGGACTTTTTTAATACAAACTTTGTCTGCGGCATGGGCCCGTCCACGGCATCGACAAGAAGAAGCACACCGTCTACCATCTCAAGAATGCGCTCCACTTCACTGCCAAAATCAGCGTGGCCCGGCGTATCTACGATATTGCATTGCACGCCTTTGTAATTAAAGGATGCATTCTTCGAAAATATCGTGATCCCTCTCTCTTTTTCCAGAGGGTTTGAATCCATGATAGTCGTTTCGCCTTCCTCGAACTTATGAGCGCCTGTAAATTTTAGGAGCGTATCGACAAGCGTTGTCTTTCCGTGGTCAACGTGCGCTACTATCGCGATATTACGTACGTTTTTTCTCCGTTTTTGAGTCGGCATTATATCCTTTTATTAACAGTTGAAGGCATCCCCATACCAAAATTCAAACCCTTGCACTCCTGGATTAGGAACACAAGGGTTCGAATTGGTATCAATGGCGGAGGAGGTAGGATTCGAACCCACGGTGGGCTTACGCCCACAACAGTTTTCAAGACTGCCGCTTTCAACCGCTCAGCCACTCCTCCGCACAAACCTAAAAGAACAATTGCTTAATAAGCGCTACATAAATATATTTGGTATTCGCCCATAAATCAAGGAAAAACTTACCTATGGAGAACCCGTGGAACGTAAGGCCGAATATAAGGGATATCACGATTATATTTATTATGTAAACCATCACTATGGAAAATACGTAACCGCTCTTTATTATGTCCGGTTGTTTTATCTTCATTATCTCTACCGTGGACACTAAATGAAAAGCGAGTGTAAAGCCTATCAAAAATAAAAATATCGCGCCGTTTATCTTGTAAGACTGGGATACTATAAAGTAGATAACGGCTATTATCGTCGTATAAATAGGTATAAAATATGGCGCAAGCTCTATGACAAAGTTGGTTTTATCTGTGCCGACGGAGCCGCCCTCTTCCGACACCTTAAACGATTTTATCTTTCCGCCGAATATCCAGGCCATCCCGGCATGGACAGCCTCATGGCCCAACACGTACATGTATGCGGGTTTATAGAACAACAGGTGTAATACGGCGTAGCCGGCCATTCCCCAACCGAAATAACGCATATTCGCGGCAACATCCTGGATCACGGTAAAATTATCATAGAATGCCCTGGTAACGGCATAAGCTATGGGTAGCGCTAATACCCCTATTATAAATTTGATAGCTAATTTAACCATTCTTAGGTTTTATGACTGTCAGGCCGTCCATATACGGGACAAGGGCTTTTGGGATATTTACGCTTCCGTCCTTATTCTGGTAATTTTCCAATATTGCTACGACTAGCCGCGCGAGCGCTACGCCTGAACCGTTCAGGGTATGGACAAAGCTCATCTTTTTCGTATTCTTATCGCGGAACCTTATATTCGCGCGCCTCGCCTGGAAATCAGTGAAGTTCGAGCAGCTCGATACTTCAAGATAGGCGTCTGTGCCGGCAGCGTAAAGTTCTATGTCATAACATTTAGCTGCGGCAAATGATATGTCGCCCGTTGCGAGCATCAGGATCCTGTAAGGCAGCTCAAGCGCCTGTAGTATGTCCTCGGCGTCTTTCAGTAATTTTTCAAGTTCATCAAATGAAGTCTCAGGCTTTACGAGCTTGACCATTTCTACCTTGTCAAACTGATGCACCCTTATCAACCCTCTTGTTTCCTTGCCGTAAGAACCGGCCTCTCTCCTGAAACACGCTGTATAGGCCGTATAATATATAGGCAGTTTGCTTTCATCAAGAACGTCGCTTGCGTGGATATTCGTTACGGGGACTTCAGCCGTAGGTATTAAGAACAGGTCGTCTTCTACAAGATGATACATGTCTTCCTCCAGCTTTGGAAGCTGCCCTGTACCTGTCATGCTGCGCCTGTTTACTAAAAACGGGGGAAATATCTCGGTATAACCGTGCTTTGTTGTATGTATATCCAGCATGAAATTTATGAGCGCCCTCTCAAGGCGAGCCCCCAGTCCTTTAAATAACACAAAATTGGAACCTGTTATCTTTGCGGCTGTGCCGAAATTAATAATATCCAGGTATTCGGCAAGATCGATATGGTTCTTGGGATTAAAATCAAAAGTGGGGTTTTTACCCCAGGATTTGACTATTTTATTGTTTTCCGGACCACCTACAGGTATTGATTTATCGGGTATATTTGGGATTATATATACTATTTTTGCTATTTTCTTGCTTATATCCTCCACTTTAGCCTCAAAATCGGCTATTTTCTGGGATACTGGCTTCATCTTATCTATGATGTCTTTTGGGTTCTTTTTAGCCTTGATAGCAGCCGCTACCTCGTCATTTGCTTTATTCCGCTGGGAACGCAATTCCTCTACTTCAACCAGTATCTTCCTGTGCTCTTCATCAAGCTTTAAAAGCTCATCGATGTCAAGTTTAAGATTCCTGTTCTTTACAGAATCCTTAACGATATCCTTATTATCTCTTATGAATTTGAGGTCTAGCATTTATCTTTCCTATCCTTTTATTACGCCAAGCGGTTTCATCTTGCAGACACGCTTTGATATGCCTGCTCCTGCAACCACACCTACTACTTCATTGACATCTTTATATGCTTCAGGGGCTTCTTCAGCTATTGTTTCCCTGCCGCTTGATCTAACTATTATACCTTTATTTTCGAGTTCGCGCGATATAGATCTTCCGCGGCACGCCTTTATGGCTGCTGAGCGCGAAAGCCTTCTCCCGGCCCCATGGCAAGTCGAATAGAAGGTATCTTCGGCCCCTCTTGTCCCCACCAAAAGGTACGAATTCCTGCCCATGTCACCAGGTATTATAACAGGCTGCCCTGTCTTCTGGTATTTCGCGGGCAGTTCAGGATGCCCGGGAGGAAATGCCCGCGTAGCGCCTTTTCTATGGACGCACAAAGTCCTTTCCTTCCCGTTAATACTATACTTTTCGATCTTCGCTATATTATGGGCAACGTCATAGATCAGGTCCATACCCAGGTCTTTCGGGCTCATACGTAAAGTCCTTTCAAATACGATCCTTGCCAGGTGCATAAGGCACTGCCTGTTCGCCCACGCGTAATTTGCCGCGCACCGCATTGCGCCCAGATACGCCTTGCCTTCTTCGCTGTTTACGGGCGCGCACGCCAATTGCCGGTCAGGGACATTTATATCGTATTTTTCAAGGCATCGGACCATACCACGCACATAATCGTCGCAGACCTGGTAACCGAAGCCGCGTGAACCTGAATGTATCATCAGGGTAACCTGCCCCTTTTCGAGCCTGAAGGCATCGGCAGTCTCTTTATCATACACTTCCTCGACTACCTGCACTTCCATGAAGTGGTTACCTGAGCCAAGCGTACCGGATTGGTTCTTGCCGCGCTCATATGCCCTCGACGATACTATATCAGGGTTGGCGCCCTTTACTGCGCCACCCTCCTCGGTGCACTCAAGGTCTTCCTGGCGGCCATATCCATGCTCAACGACCCATTTCGATCCTTCAACGAGAAGCCGGCGCTCTTCTTTTTCGCTCACCCTTATGTCGCCCTTTGAGCCGACGCCTGCCGGTACTTCATTATAGAGCGCGTAAATAAGGTCTTTCAGTTTCGGCCGTAAAAAATCCTCTTTCAGGTTCGTCCTGACCATCCTGACGCCGCAATTGATATCGAAACCTACTCCGCCGGGAGAAACGACGCCGCCAGCTTCCACATCGGTGGCGGCTACCCCGCCTATAGGAAAACCGTACCCCCAGTGGATATCAGGCATTGCAAGCGATGCTTTGACTATGCCGGGTAAAAAGGCGACGTTTGCCACCTGTTCCGCCGCCCTGTCAGAGCGGATCTGCTCTATCATCCCTTTATCGGCGTATATTATACCGTCGACGCGCATCCCGGGTATGTAGCTCTTTGGTATGCGCCACCTGAATTCATCTATCCGTTCTAAAGGCCCGTTCCATAGCGGCAAGGTAATAGCCCTCTGTCACTCATACATCAAACACTATATCGACTTTATAATAATCGTCCGTCTTTCTTATCTTCAGATTATAATAGGTCGCGCCCTTTATCTCCGCCTTGAGGCGGTTCTTGTTCTCGGCTACGTCCCTGCCGAAAGCCTTTGCCTTTACCATATCGTCCGTCAATTGGTCGATCTTGAATTCATAGAATACTATGCCCTTCGTATAAAAATAATATAAAAGCTCGTCGAGCCAGGCGATCAGTAATTCCTCTTTGTTAGGCGCGGTAAGCTCGATCTCTTTTACTATCGGCCCTTTAAGGCCTTCGAGGTCGGCCAGGATATCGAACATGGCAAACGCGGCATTCTCGAATAATTCATTGAGGGTCCTGCCGAATACTCTTACACCTATATCGGCGGTATGCGGGAATTGTTCGTAACGCTTAAAAGGCTGCATGGACGGATTTTATCACAAAAACGGACTTTAGGCAATGGAAGCGGGTATTTTGGTCTCGCCTATCCTGATGGGCATTATTATAAAGGGAATGCCATACTGGTGGAGCCTCCTCTGGACAGCGAAAGTGGTATGGTTATAAAGCAGCTTGGTAAATATAGTATCTTCCGGGAAAACTATCTGGCCGCCGAAAAATAC
>CAZHPY010000025.1:9132-15665 GCA_964534705.1 uncultured Planctomycetia bacterium
GCTTACCGCTTTTTCCTAATACACGCGGCACGGCTGTTTCTTGTTTTGTTATCTCAGTAACATGCGCTAACCTGTCAAGGTGCTTAAGCTGTTTTTGGGTCCTGTAGTAGTACCGTTTTATGGCAACTGCTACAGCGGCGAGCATGCCCGTAACGACAAGCGTTATCCAGCCGCCTTCATGAAATTTTATAACGATAACGCTGACTAAAATAAAAGTCGTCAGTATGAGCCCGAAACCGTTGACCAATATTTTCTTAAACCAACCTTTTACTCTTTTGCGCTCTTTCCACCAATGACGGACCATGCCAAGCTGCGAGAGGCAGAATGTGATAAAGACGTTGATACTGTAAAGGACTACAAGGAATTTTACCGAACCCTTGGTCAGTAGCATAACGACCAAAGCAGATATTCCCATGATAAGGATACCGTTTTTAATGACAAAACGTTCACTTATAAGCGCAAACTGGAACGGGAACCATCTGTCTTTTGCCATATTTGCCAATACGCGGGGACCATCCAGAAAACCTGCCTGCGCAGCGACAAACAAGAGCGCTGCCTCTGAAATAAGCGTAATAAGGATAAATGTATAACCAAGATTACTATTGCCCCAACCCGAAACAATGTTCTCAAGAAGGATAGCATTGAATGTTTTGCCGGGTTGATGGCTCACTCTGAAGAACAAATACCCAAGCATCAGGCCTGACGCCACAAAAGCAAGGGAAATGGCCATGTATTTCATCGTTTTTTTGCCTGTCTCTACCTTCGGGTCTCTTAATATGGGCAGGCCGTTACTTACAGCTTCGATCCCGGTATATGTTCCGGCGCCCATACTGTAAGCGCGCATGATAAGCAGGAACATTCCGAACGCACCAAGTTCCAGCTGTGTATTACGGACGTCGGAGGCGATATTAGTAGCTAATATGCCAAAATCCGAAGAATGTTTTACGACACCGTACAGGACAACGAAAACATGTGTCAGCACGAATATTAAAAATATCGGTATAAGCGGCACCACCGACTCTTTTACCCCTCTCATGTTCAGCACTATAAGTACCAGTAACCCAAGAACGGCAAAAGTTAATTTATGATGATATAAATTTATCGGTAGGAAACTGAATATCGCGTCCGCGCCGCTTGCGATAGATATCGTTATCGTAAGAACGTAGTCTATGAGAAGCGCGCACCCCGATACCATTCCTACGGATGGAGAAAGAAGTTTGCTGGCGACCAGATAACCACCGCCGCCGGATGGAAAAAGTTCTATAATATGAGAATAGCTTGATGCGATCACAAATACAGTTATGGCGCTTGCAATAGCGACAAAGACGCCCAGGAACATGTGGCTGCCAAGAGTCCTGAATGCTTCTTCGGGACCGTAACATGAGCTCGACAATCCATCAGCCCCCAGCCCGACCCAGGCAAAAAAGGCTATCAGTGAAAGTCTATGGAAGATCTGCGGGTCGCGCAGGTCATGGGCCTTGCCTATAACCATATCCTTTATGCGCTTAAAAATCGGGATCTTTTCCATATTATGAGGCCTCCGGCCTGGAAGCGTCTATAATAGCTTTGGAAACTTCTTTTACCGAAGACAAGACTTCTTTTGAGACCGCCCTGCCGAAAATAATACTTTTAGGCTGTATGCCTACAACCATTATTTTGCATTTTAATAACTTAATGAAATAATCCATCATGACTTTCGGAGGAAGTTTGTGCGTTGAAAAAGAAACGCCTTCACCCAGGTCCTTTGTTTCAATTAAAAGTATTGTCCCGGGTTTTTGTTTTATGTCGGCTGTATCTACGATAATAATGTGGGAAGGTTTGAACTTTATTATTTCCCCGGTAAGATTTTCCGGGGCCGTCGCCCCAAGGAATACTTTCAAAGGATTTTTTTTACTTGTTTCTTGTTTCTTGTTTCTTGTTTCTTTTTCAACTCTCTCCGCCACCAGCATTCCTGCGGCATCATCGGCCCTGAATTCCGAACCGACGCCCAAGAGAGCTATTTTTTTCGCGCCGTTAAGCCTGCTTTTCAGTTCCCTGGTCAGATCCTGCACGTATTGTTACCTTTAGTTTTGCTCTGTCCAATGTTGCCAGCTCAAATTCACTGGTCGCCTCAAGCGCTTTTTTCGGGCACGAGTCAACGCATTGGGCGCAATATATGCATTTCGCGAGGTCTATCTCGCATTCGAATTGTTTTTCGCCTACCTTATTGATAGTTATGGCGCCGGACGGGCAGTCTTTCATGCACATCTTGCACCCGATACATTTTTCAGGATAGAACTTAAGCTTTCCCCTGAAATTCTTCGGAGGCGCATCTTTTATAAAAGGATATTTTGTAGTGGCCGGTTTTTTGAATATCGACTGAAGGACCTGTTTTATCATCTTGCCCGGGCGTATCATCTTAATATTACTCCTTTGAGGATCAGGGAGACCAGGAGTTGCACAAACGCCAGAGGAGCTATGTATCTCCAGCAAAGCTCCATCATCTGGTCTATTCTAAGGCGCGCAAATACGGTGCGCGCAAGCGTAAGCAGCGCTACTATAAACAGGACCTTTATTATATAAAGTATGAATCCCAGGACAGGCCCGAGCGTAAGGCCGAACGGCAGGAATACAGCAGCCAATAATGAAGCGCCTACTATCGTTTCTATGTCTATACCGAGCTTGAATAACGCCAGGAGCCTTCCGCTGTATTCGGTAAAGGTACCTGCCACTATTTCCGTTTCAGCTTCCGCTATATCAAAAGGCACTTTTTCAAGCTTACCCAGCAATACTACGAGCGATACAAAAAATCCTAAAAGATTGAATGTCCAATACCATGGATGCACGGTATAAAATATAGCTATCTCCTTTAACGACCACGAATCCGCAAGAAGGGCCGGCGATAATATGCTGATGAATAATGGGACTTCGTAAGCAAAAAGCTGCGTGATCGAGCGCACCGCTCCTATTTTCGAATATAACGACGTTGAATACCATCCGCCGAGGAAGAACGACAAGGTAGGTATCGTTAACAAATACAGGACGACGACCAGGTCGCCCGTAAAAGAGAATATCCCGCCTTGCTGCCATAAGGGTATGTAGAAAAACGCTGTTACCGTCGAAGTTAGGGCAAAAACAGGCATCATCTTGAACATGCGGGGATTTGCGTCTTCAGGTATTACATCTTCCTTCGCCGCAAGCTTTATGAAATCGGCAAGCGGCTGGAACCACGGAGGGCCTATCCTGTTCTGTAAGCGCGCGTGCAGCTTCCTGTCAAAGTATTCCGCCGCAAGGCCGAATACGCTCAGGAACAGGAAACCCGGGAATACCAGTATCTTCAGTATATCTACCACTTCTTTCTCTCCAACTTGCTATTAAGTTTAGTAAAGTCAATGCCCCGATGCTGGTACCAATGTATGCTGAACTCGCGAAGCTGTTCCCACTTAAGGACTTTTTTCCTGCAGCCCTTCTCTTTTATACCGACAAGCCTGTCAGTGCATGAGAAACACGGATCTATTGCCGCTATTACTATGGGCAGGTCAGCAAGCTGCCTGTCTTCCAGCATCTTTGCCACGCATTGGACGTTGGCCAAAGTCGGCGCCCTTACTTTTACGCGCTCAGGCTTTTCAGTGCCGTTAGATTTAACGTAATGGACGTCCTCGCCCCTGGGGGCTTCGTAACGGCTCACAGCCTCTCCCGCCGGTATTTTGCGCGGCACCTTCACGGATAGCGGACCTTCCGGCAGGTTCTTAAGTATCTGCCTTATCATCTTATACGATTCCATAAGCTCGCCCATGCGCACGAGCGTCCTTCCATAAACGTCATTATGGTTGTCCGTGACCACCTTAAAATCGAGCTCGGGATATGCCGCGTAAGGGTCATCACGCCTTGTATCCCTGTCAATGCCTGAAGCGCGCGCCGTAGGACCTACTGCGCCGAGCTTTAAGGCGTCTTCTTTGGATAATACACCTACGCCGGAAAGGCGTTTTATGATAGTGGTCTCTTTTGTCGCTATATCGATGTAATATTTTGTCCTCTCCTCAAGCTTATCATTACCCTTAAGGATCTCTTTTGCCTGTTCAGGGGAGATGTCGCGCCGGACCCCGCCTATTGTGTTTAGCCCGTAATTCACGCGGTTCCCGGTTATGGTCGCAAGAAGGTCCATTACTATTTCCCTGTCGCGCCAGCTGTACATAAGCAGCGTATCAAAACCTATTTCATGGCCTGCTACGCCAAGCCACAATAAATGGCTGTGCACCCTCTCAAGCTCCGCCACAAGCGTTCTTATATAGAGCCCGCGTTTAGGAACCTGCACCGCGGCTATTTCTTCGACTGCCTGGACGAACGCCGTTGAATGCGAATGTGAACATATCCCGCATATGCGCTCCGCCAGGTATACATCCTGTATGTAGGTCCTCTCCTCTAATGCCTTCTCTATTCCGCGGTGATTATATCCCAGGCGCACTACAAAATCGGTTATCTTCTCGCCTTTAAGGGCAACCAGGAAGCTCTCGGGCTCTTTCAATGCCGGGTGTTGTGGACCTATGGGTATCATTACTTTATGCATGTTTTTCTCCTTACTTCTTTTTCCAGTCTTTGCGCAGAGGATATTCGTTTACCGGCCAGTCATCGGGAAGAGGATAGCGTTTGCCCTCCGGGAGACCCTCTACTTTCGCGCCTAATAGATCCATTACTTCTCTTTCGTATATATCAGCGCCCTTAAAACTATCCGTAATGGTTTTTATTACAGGATTATTTTTTGGGACGCTTATTTTAAGGTTCAATACTATGCCATCCTGCCTGGTAAGATGATAAATAAACGAAAGATTCTCGCCTTCGTCCAGGCCTGTCATCGTACATAAAAATTTAAAGTCCAGATTTTTGACCGCGTAATCGAATACATCCCTGAATTTTGCCTCCGGGATATCTGCGAATATCCGCCTTTCGCGCTGTATCCTGACCTTATCGGCCAAAAAACCGAATTTAGCTATCAGGTCACCCTGTATTTTTTCTTCCTTTTCCGTCATTATTTCTTTTTACCGCTTTCTTTTTGTTCCAGGCTCGTTAATAATTTTACCACGCCGTCGATTATTGCCTTCGGGCTTGCCGGACAGCCTGGTATATACGCTGACACCGGCAATACGGCGTCGATACCCGATTCTACGTTATAGCAGCCGTCAAATACGCCGCCTGAACAGGCGCACGTCCCTACAACGACAACGAATTTCGGTTCGGGCATCTGGCAATATATCCTTCTTAACCGCGGGGCTATCTTCTTCGTGACCGGGCCCGAGCACAGAAGTATATCCGCGTGCCTGGGCGTGCCTTTCAGCTGTGCGCCAAACCGTTCGATATCATACGTGGGCGTCAATGCCGCGACTATTTCTATGTCGCACGCATTGCAGGCGCCTGTGTTAAAATGCAGGAGCCACGGGCTTTTAAGCCTTGACCAATTAACCAGTTTCGAAACAACCCCCATCTTAAGACTGCCTCCTGAAAAGAATAAATAAAGCTGTTATCGCGCCTATGACGTATATGACCGCCATCGTGAACGAACCTATGGTTCCAATAGGCATCGTAGTTACCACGAGCGCTACAACGTGCAATATGGTGAATAAGAAAGCGAACGGAAAGAACGCGCTGTAATCCGGCTGTATCATGCTTGTCGGCATATCTTCGCCGCAGGCATACGCCTTGGTAGAAGCTTCTTCGTCCCCCTTAGCCTTATATGATATCCGCGATAATAAAGACGCGAGAGCCAGGACAGCGGCCAATATTATGATAAACGCCACAGGTGGAGTCAATATGATCGAATTTGACATTCTTTCCTTATCCCTTTAAGGTTTTTACGTTTTGCGCATCAAGCGAGCCGGTATGCCTGTATATGCTTAATATGACCCCGGCCATCACTGCTATAACGACGACTTCTATAACTATCAATGTTATTACAATGGCCTGCGCAAGCGCGACGCGGCCCGTCACGTAACCGGCTACTATCAGAAGAAGCGTCACGGCTTTTGTAAGCAATTCCAGCCCTATAAGCACCCTCATCAAATTACGTGTTACAAGAATGCAATAAAGGCCGGCGATAAAAAGCATTATTATGACCGCGATCATCCCGTTGAGGGTCATTTTTTCTTACTCTCCCTGAATAAAATTACCGTCCCGAACACACCGGCAAGGACTATTATTATCTGGCCGAACATGTCCAACGCCCTTGAGTTCCAGATCACACTGCGGACATCCTGCCTTATAGCCTCTTCCGGTATATTAAAACCGGTGGGTATCATTGTCCGCGAGAAGACGATACCTGCGATTATTAAAATAAGAGGCAGATACCAGTACTTCTTTATCCTTTTCTTTGAAAGCTCAATGGTTTCTTTATGGGTAAGCGGCTTCATTAAGCTTATAGCGCTGATAAATACCGCCGTTATAAGGCCTGCGCATACTGAGAGTTCAAACACTCCGGCAAGAGGCGAATCAAGCCTGAAGAGCATCATAGCGATTATCGCGCTCGTTACGGCAAGGCCTAAAGAAGCCTTTAAAAGGCTCCT
>CAZHPY010000025.1:15765-20641 GCA_964534705.1 uncultured Planctomycetia bacterium
TGCATCATTAACAGGTACGCAAGCGTAAGGACGCTTGCCAGTACGGCGATCACCGCATAAACGTAATGGCCTGAAAACCACAATGCTATTATTATCATCAATTTGCTCCAGAACCCGGCAAACGGCGGTATACCGCTCGTCGAGAGGAACCCTACCAATGAAGTGGCGCCGGTAACAGGCATCTTTTCAGAAAGGCCGCCCATTTCATCCATGTCCACTTTACCCGTACTTTTTTCAACCGCCGCGGAATTAACGAAGAGTAACGTTTTAAATATGGCATGGTTGAAAAAATGGAAGATCGCGCCGACAACGCCAAGCATTGTTCCTGTGCCGAGGCCGGCCAATATATATCCCACCTGGCTGACGCTCGAATAAGCGAGCATGCGCTTGAAATTATTCTGTGTCAGCGCGGCAAAAGCGCCGAAGAGCATCGATATGACGCCCACCAGGATGAGTACGCCTTTAATATTGTCCGTAAAACCAAATACCGACGTAACCAGCCGTATAAGAGTATATATGCCTGAAACCTTTGTAACTATACCGGCGAGCAGGATCGAGACCGCCGAAGGCGCCTGTGAATATGCGTCCGGAAGCCAGCCGTGGAAAGGGACAAGGCCTCCTTTTATAAAAAGGCCGCATACGAATAACCCGGTCGCCAGTTTAACGATAAAAGCGTCCCGTGAACTATAAAGGGCCTGGCGTATCGCGGCAAAAGATGTATCGCCGGTCACCATTATAATGAGCGCTATGGAAGCAAGCATCATTATAGTAGCTATTGCGGACATCACTATGTATTTGAAAGCTCCTTCCAGGGCAAGCCTGTCCTTTTGCAAAGCGATCAATATAAATGACGTTACTGCGGCGACTTCCAGAAATACGTATAATGAAAATATATCTCTTACCATCACTATTCCACACATTCCTATCGAGGCGATTATGAGCAGGTTTATAAAATTAAACCTCTGCTCGTCATCGCTTATGGTGTAGCGGCCGACTATAAGGCTGGTAAGCGATACGATACCTATTGAAAGCAGCACTATGAAACTCAGATGATCTACAGTAAACGAAACGTTAAAGAACGCGTCTACGGCGCCGAGGCCGCCGGCCCATAAACCCGGATAATGGAATATGGCTAGCGCTATCTGTATAAGGAAAAGGCCGAATGCGAACACATATGCCGTTCGCCTCATGATGTTACCAAGGGGCAGGTTAAGTATTATGATACCTGCAAGCGGTAATAATATCAGTAATGAAGGCACTTTTTATTTTACTCCTTTTACCAGGAACGCTATCACAAGGGCCGCGCCGGAAACCGCCCATATTATATATCTGACGTAGCTTCCGCTCTGGAATCTCCTGACTGTAAGGGAAATGCCCGATGAAACTTTCACGCTCAGGTCATTGTATACCCAGTCAATACCTTTATCCACTGACCATGTTACTTTTGACAGCAGATCTACCAGTTTTAACCCTATTTCATATGGATCAAAAAATCTCTTTTCCGCTTTTCCATAAATATTAGAAAGGCCCGGCGCATGATATATATGGTCTACGGCTTTCAAACCTGAGCCGCTTTTTTTAACACCGTAAATGTGGTTAAGTAAGGCCCCTATCAGCACAAGGATCGTTATGAGCACTAGCGTCGCGTTAACGTGGAAACCTCCAAAACTATGTCCTTCAAGCCTTGACGCTGCTATGGAAGGGCAAATAAGCGCTTTGATCGGAAGCGCGTTCCATACGCCAAATATGACGCATATAGCGGCGATCACTATCATGGGGATGAGCATTATAAGAGGTGCTTCTTTGGTGGAATCCAGCCGCGTCCTTGGCTTATCGATAAAAGCCGCATGGCCGAGTTTTAAAAATGAGGCTGCGGTGAGGAACGATCCTCCTACCGCGGCTAAATAAAATATCAGGCCGCGTTCCAGCGCTCCGTCATAGACGAGCTCCTTTGAAAAGAAACCATTAAAAGGCGGCACTCCCGATATAGAAAGGGCCGCGACGACAAAACACGCGAACGTAACCGGCATCTTCTTCCACAGGCCGCCGAGCTTATTGAGATCGGTCGTGCCTGTCTGCTTTTCTACGGAACCGCCGGTCAAAAAGAGGCAGCATTTATAAAGAGCATTGTTAAGCATATGGAACAACCCGCCTACTATTCCGGCGGGCACAAGCGTACCGACGCCAAGGATCATGTAGCCTACCTGGCTTATGGCGTGATAAGAAAGAAGGCGCTTGTAATCTTTTTGCACTAGCGCCATGGCAACGGCCAATACGATCGTTATGGCTCCGACGCTCATCAGAAGCGTGCTTGCCCAGGAGTTCGGGGCGTATTTGAACAGGTCCAGGGAGAACCGCGCCACAAAATATATACCGACCAGTTTTTCCAGCGCCGCGGGCACTATAGCCATGAACGGCAGCGGAGCGTCTATGGCGGCATCCGGTATCCACGTGTGAAACGGCATCGACCCGGCCTTAGCGATAGCTCCGATCATCATCAATATGAATGCCAGGGAGCCTAGCCCGGCCAAAGAGATATTTATCTCGGACATCGTGAGCGTTCCAGCGATCTTAGCGGTTAGCGCAGTTCCTACCATAAGACAAAGGTCGCATGCGCCTACTATTATAAAGGCCTTTGTAGCCGTCTTGAACGCCTGCGGGTTTCCTATGGCTATCATGCCAAAAAGAGTGATCAGTAAGCCTTCCCAGAAGAAAAGCATCAGGACAAGATTATTGGAAAATACCGCGCCGCTGATAAATGAAAGGGTGATTAAAAGATATACAAAGAAGGACTTTGCGTAATTTTTACCTTTAAGCGATACGGTTGAATACAATGTTACCAGGAAGACAAAGAAGGAAGCGGCAAGCACTATGAATGAAGAAAAAGCATAACATCTGAGAGAAAAATCGAACCCGTATCCTGCCCATTGGGCCGTATAATTTATATTTTTACCGAATAATGCGGTTGCCGCCGCAAGCGTTAAAGCCGTAGCTATCAGGGCAATGGCTTCCTTTATATAGCGCGCGCCCTTAGGCGCTATGAGCAAAAATACAGCGGCTATAAAAGGTATTATTATAGGTAATAATATTAATCTGTCTGCCATTTTACATCCCTAGCATCTGTTTTACGGTCGACTGGCTGAAAAAAGCCGGATATTTTATGCATATGCCTGCCACCAGCGAAAATACAGCCAGCACGGCGACACTGAATACCATTAGAGGGGACCCTTCCCTCTCCGGGTTTCCCTGCAAGGAACCAAGGAATATCTTATTAAATATCCTGAATAGATAAAGGATCGTCAATACGGCGCCCAACAGGAACGCTGCCATCAGCCACTCCTGACCGCTATTCGCGGCGCTTGCCATGACCATGAATTTGGAAAAAAATCCTCCAAACGGAGGTATGCCCATAACGGAGAACGCGCATGCGATGAACGCCGCGGCCGTTATCGGCATCTTAGATATGAATCCACCCATCTGCATTATGTCTTTTGTCTTAGCATTCTGCTCAACTATGCCGGCGCAGAGGAACAATCCACCCTTTGCCAACCCATGCATTAATATATAAAGGATCCCTCCGACCGCGCCGATAACGCTTCCTATAGAAAGTCCTAATAATATAAACCCTATCTGGCTCACCGTAGAATAGGCGATTATTCTCTTCATGTCGGTCTCGATCAGCGCAGCTCCGGCCGAAACAAGGGCGCTCGCGGCCGCTATCCAGGGTATAATGACATGCCACATCTGGCTAACGGTAAATGTGGCGATAAATAATCTGGCAAATACATACACGCCTATCTTTACGAGGACAGCCGCGTGAAGAAGGGCGGTAACAGGCGATGGCGCGACGCCGGCGTCAGGAAGCCATGTATGGAAAGGCAAGGTAGCGGATTTTGAAAGCACCCCGAACAATATAAGCAATACGGCCATATCGGGTACGGGGTTATCCTGCAGGGCATCCTTGATCACGGCCAGGTCAAATGAGCCTGTCTGCTGGAATATCATGATAAATCCTATGAGCATTATAAGCGAACCGAAAACAGTTACCAGGAAAGCTTTGTCGGCGCGCAGGACATGTTTCGGTTCCCTGAAGAAACCTATGAGGCGCCAGCTTGCCAGGGCCGTTATCTCCCAGAATAAGTACAATAATATAAGGTTTGCCGAAAACACTATACCCATCATGGCGCCCAGGAACAACAGGACCATAAGGTAGTATTCATTCTGGTTATTATAGTGGCTTATGTAGCCAAAGGAATATAAAACAATGATGGCGCCTACTAAGGATGACACTATCGCCATAAAGATAGCCAGCATATCAGCTGTAAGGGTAAAATTGAATCCTAATGGGAGGGCTCTAAATATTGTTATCTTACTGCCTGATATTACATTGGGAATAAGCAGGCATGAACCTATCAGGGATACCAGCACAAGGGCTAAGGATACGCCATTCCTGGCCCTTGGTGAAACACTCCCTATAAAAGGAAGCAGGAGCGATCCCAGGACAGGGACGAATATTATTGCTAAAAGAATGTATTGTTCCATGTTAATGCGCCTTAAAGCAAACAAAAATGTCTTCTAACATATACCGTCAGAAGACATGTTAGTGATATAATTTGGCAAATATTATACCATTACCCCATTTTTTGTCAATAAATTAGTATTATGTTCTCTTTTCCCTGACATACTTCTCGTGGGACTTTTTCTTATACAGGAAATCCACGGTCCCCTGGATCTTAGCTATGGAAAGTATCCACCTATAGAAGAAAAACTCTACAAAAGACAGGCCTATAAGATACGCGAGGTACTTTAGCCGGAAGAGCCGCTGGCTTTCAACGAACGCCAGCATGCTAAGAAGGGTCGTAAAGGTCTGTATCAG
>CAZHPY010000026.1:0-2432 GCA_964534705.1 uncultured Planctomycetia bacterium
CAAAATATACGGCAGCAAATACGGTAAAACCTCCCAGTATGACCCACTTCCTGTCTATTTTGTCCGATAATATACCGAATGGAAATGAAAGGGCAGAATACGATACATTATATACAACATACGCAAGGATGACCAATGATAACGAAAGTCCTACATCTTTCGAGCGGATAATAAGAAAGGCGTCGCTTGAATTGCCTATCGCAAATATACAAGAGACCGCAAGGAATCTTTTGAAAGGTACGGGAAATTTTTTAAGATCGAAAAGGCGGGACAACGAAAAGCTGCCGGTGCCCGTAACATTAAGAGGCTTTTCCTTCAGGAACAAAACTAACGTTATAACAGACAGTATTGCGGGTATGAATGCGATCAGAAAAATCTGCCGTATATTTTCCTTAAGGATGATCAGAAGCCACAGGGCTAAAAGCGGCCCAAGGCATGCGCCCAGCGTATCCATTGCCCTGTGGAAACCAAATGCCTTACCTCTATATTCCACAGGGGCCGAATCCGCCAACAACGCATCACGTGGCGATGTACGCACGCCTTTTCCCAGCCTATCTGTAAAACGCGCTATTAATACGGCTGGCCATGCGTAGGCAAAAAAAAGGAGAAGTTTGCCTATAGAAGAAAGAAAATATCCCCATATTACAAACGGCTTTCGTTTATGGATACTGTCCGAGACCCACCCGGAGAATGCCTTCAGTATGCTTGCCGTGGATTCCGCTATTCCCTCGATAAGCCCGAGCGCAGGAACGGGAGCGCCAAGTACACTTGTAAGAAATATCGGGATCACAGGATAGAGCATTTCTGAGGATATATCCGTAAAAAAACTGGTTACGCTTAAAACTATGATATTCTTGTTAAGGCCTTTAAAAAGTCCGTTCTTGCTCATGAAGGCTTTTTCTTCATAACCTTGGCTGAACCCCGCACATCATATTCATCCTCGATCTCGCCGACTATTTCCTCCAGGATATCTTCAAGGGTAACGAGCCCTTCTATCATTCCCCTGGGATCAAGGACGATAGCGAGATGCGTATGCCCTTTTTGGAAATCTTTTAGAAGGTCTATTACCTTTTTTGAACCCGGAACAAATGATGGAGGATAAACTATATCCTGTATAAGTATCAATCCTTTATTTGCAGACAGCGTTAAGAGGTCTTTCATGTTTATAACACCGATTATGTTGTCCTGCTTTTCTTTGTAAACAGGGATCCTTGAATAACCGGATTCAAGCACTTTATCTATAATAACATCTATGTTATCGCCTATGTTTATCATCGCCATTTCGCCCTTGGGCTTCATTACGCTCCTTACAACGGTCTCACTTAGATCGAAAACCTTTGTAAGCATCTTATATTTTTCCTTGTGCAAGACGCCCTCTTCTTCGCCTGCTTTTATGAGCGCCTTTATTTCTTCTTCTGTAACAAGGGACGGCTTTCCCTGCGCCTTTCCCCCGATAAGATTAACGATCAGGTTGGTTATAACTTCCAATATTTTTACTACGGGTGAGAGTACTTTTATTAAAATTTTTATAGACCTGGCCAGGGCCGCTGATAACCTGTCTGCATTGCGCGCAGCGAACGTCTTTGCAGCAACTTCCGAAACTATTATCAGGAAGGAAGCTATGGCTGTCGCAAGCAACACAACCCAATTCTTTTCTCCTGCCAGGCGGATTATGATAGCTGTCACTAAAGACGCTATAAGGGCGCCTACCATATTATTGGCTACAAGTATTGTACCAAAAAACCGCTCCGGCGTTTCAAGTATGGTTAGAAGTGTTTTTGCTGTCCTGGATCCTTCGGCTGCCCTTTTCCTCAATTTGACCCTGCTTGCAGCTATTACGGAAATTTCGGAGGCGGCCGTGACCGCGGCAAAAAATAGAAGTAATGATAGTATTAATAATTCCAGTATTTTCATTTGACAAAATAAGTAGTTATGCTCAGCACATTCATATTTTATTATTATAATGTTATCGCAAAAATAGTCAAACCAGAAAGTTCTCTTTTGAAATCCTGCAGGTAGGTATTCGCAGTCATCCAGACAGGCAACTACTTATTATTCGGCAGACTGCGCTTCTTTAGCCCTTCGCTCAGCTTCTTTCCTGGCCTTTTCTTCCTGGCGGGCCTTTTCTTTAGCTTCACGTTCTAAACGGGCCTTTTCGGCATCAGCCTTGCGCTGCGCTTCTCGTTCTAAACGGGCCTTTTCTTTTTCAGCAGCTTCCTTTGCCCTGGCTTCTTCCATGGCCTTCTTTTCGGCTTCTCTCTTTGCAGCTTCAAGGCGCTTTTCTTCCTGGCGCGCTCTTTCTTCAGCTTCAAGCCTCGCCTTACGTTCTGCTTCTTTCTTTGCAAGTTCTTCCTGGCGGGCCTTTTCTTTAGCTTCACGTTCTAAACGGGCCTTTTCTTTTTCAGCAGCTTCCTTTGCCCTGGCTTCTTCCA
>CAZHPY010000026.1:2532-19405 GCA_964534705.1 uncultured Planctomycetia bacterium
CGTTCTAAACGGGCCTTTTCTTTTTCAGCAGCTTCCTTTGCCCTGGCTTCTTCCATGGCCTTCTTTTCGGCTTCTCTCTTTGCAGCTTCAAGGCGCTTTTCTTCCTGGCGCGCTCTTTCTTCAGCTTCAAGCCTCGCCTTACGTTCTGCTTCTTTCTTTGCAAGTTCTTCCTGGCGGGCCTTTTCTTTAGCTTCACGTTCTAAACGGGCCTTTTCGGCATCAGCCTTGCGCTGCGCTTCCTTCTTTGCCTCGTCTTCCTGCCTGGCCCTTTTATCCGCTTCTTCAATATAACCGCGCATCTCAGGATCCCTGGTTACATTAAGAGCATTTTGCCATGACTCTTTTGCTTCTTTCATCTTTCCGTCTTTATAAAGAGTGTTCCCTTTTTCAAAAAGTTCTTTTACCTTTGCTTCCCGCTCCTGGTTGCGAGCCGACCGTTCTTGTTCGGCAATTTCCTTGTCAACTCTCTTGATGTTCTCCTGCGCCTCTTTTATGATGTCCCTTAACCGCATACTATAAGAAGGAGAGGCTTTTTCTATGGCCTCTGGGCTAATAGCTATTTTCTCTTTAACAGGCTGGGTGTTTTCCACGGCTGGCATAACAGCTGTCTTGTTCTGGGCAGATGGTATTGCTTCGTTTTTACCCGGATTTCCTTCGGCAAATAAAAATGGGGCCGAAAATAACGCCCCTGACAATATTGCTACGACTGCCCAATTTTTATGATTATTCATTTCGCACTTCCCTTTCATTATTAGTACATATATATATAATAATATATGATAACCGCAAAAAAATCAATTATTAATACTCAAATTCGAGTGGCCTGGGCCGAGCCGCTTTTTCAACGTCTTCCCAAAGCTTTTTTGCCTCTGCCAACCTTCCTTCTTTATAGAGAGTCAGGGCTTCCTCGTTCTTCTTGTTTAATTCGTCTTCCTGCGCGCCGCATTCTTTTATATAATTTTGCGCCTGGTTATGAAGGGACCTGCTAAAATTTACGGCCATGGCATACATCTGCCTGGATTCTTTTAGCCTTCCCAGTTTATAATAATAATCCCCCGCGGAAAGATATTCCCACATTTTTTGCCTTATCGGGCTGTCAGGCATGGCAAGCTCTCCATCAACAAGGGCCCATGCCGCGTTTTGCTTTTTTTCCTCCCTCATCTCATTAATGATGCGCTCTACTTCGCTCGGAAGCTTATCTTCTATACTCAATGACATATGGAAACGCCCCTGGCTCCTTCCTTCTGATAGCGGGAACTGGCCGAGCAATCTTAAAGGAATGCCCCATTCCAATCTTAAGGACACCTGCTCATAAAAACTCATCCTTAAACCGGCCCCTACAGAGGCAAGCCTGAATGGCTTGGTTTCACCCCTACGCTCTCCATAGCCGTAATCAAAAAACAACACTCCGGTCAGCTGTTGCTTGAGCGTTTTTTCCGCATAAGGAAGCTTCCAGTCATTGGGGATCAGGAAGATAGGGCTGATTATCTCTTCGTTAAGAAGGAGCATCTTATCCGCAAGATAATCGCTTGGCGGATAACCTCTTACGGTATCTATGCCGCCAAGTCCGAATTGCTCCTGGGAAAACAATTTTTCTGAAGCGAACTGCGCGCGGAACCTCAGGGATTGCTGTAGATTAAAAGGAAGATTTGTCCTATTCTGGGCGCTGATATAGAATTTTGTGTATGTCGGGGTCGCGCCCGCTCTTGAAGAGAGCGGGTTATGCTTTTTGCTCGCTCCAAAAACATTTAGGCCTTGATCTATTTGAGGCGATATATAAGTAACGCTGTTTATCCCACGAAAAATAAAATTAGCGTTTAAATTCACTACCCTCAACCTATCCTTATTCAGCGTGCCTGTGCCTCTCGAATAATATGTAACTTTATCCTTTGCGTCAAAACCGGCGCCGACCTGGCCCATGTATGTGTCCTTTTTAAATATATCCTGTGTGACCGAAAAGGTCGTGCTCTGCGCTTCTGATTTGAGGGAAAAGACATCGAAATCCTTTTTTGGGGTAGACTTGCTGTAGCTGTAGCCGTAAAGGAGCGACGCGCCGCTGCCGCTGATGGGTATGCTATGGTATATATAGTCGCCTATAAAATTTTTCCCAAAAGATACGCCAGTTATAAGAGTATCATCGTATCCTAAGACATTGTTATTGCGTATACCGAACCCGTTACGTTCCCTACCCGTCGTTGTTATACCTTCCCTGTCAAATGTATATTGCCCATGTATCGGAAAACGCGTTTTGGAAGTCAGTATTACATCTGTGGTGCCAGGCTTTTCACCGGCATGGAGCGATGCCTTGACTTCCCTGTCCGGATTTTTGTTCATGAATTGCAGGCTTTTTGAGATCTTATCATAACGCAGGATCTCACCTTCTTTTTGATGCCAGTAAAACTTTAACATGCTCTTTCTAAAATGAGGCGATCTCTGTACGTCCAGTTTCCCCATCCTGGCTTCGACTACCTGCATTATAATGACCTGGTCTTTTACTTCCTGCGGAGGAAGGAATACGGCAGCGATCACGCCTCTCTTGAGGTACTCGCCGGCTATTTCTTTGGTCAGGTTATTTAACTCGGTAAGCGTCTCTTCTTTATTCTCATATTTTTCGACTAACGGGGCAAAATCTTCGGGCAAAGCGGTTTCACACCCGATAAGGTTGATCTTCTTTACAAAAAATTTCTGTTCACCCGCCCTGGGCTTCTCTTCTTCAGTTTTGGGTGTTGCCGGTTTCTGCGGGACTCTTCTCATCTCCCTTTCGACGCGGCGCTCTGTTTCAGCGCCAAACCGGTCACTTTCCCTGGTTGCCCTGGAAACGTCAGGCGGCTGCGGTGGCTGGGCATGGGAATACGAGGCAAAAAAAAGGCACGCCCATATTACCCCTAAGGATATAATATATTTATTGCTCATAATTATAATGTTTATGGCCGGTATAGCTAAAATATACCTAACGATACATGGTTTGTCAATAGCCGCAAAGATCTAACTTTTAGAAATAAGCGACATTGCTACGGTATCTACCAGGCCCTTGCGCATCATCATAACAGCTATGGCCGCAAGCAAAAGCGCCGCTATTTTGGAAACAGCCTTTGAACCGGCCTTACCCAGAAAATCAGATATTGCCCCTGCATAATAAAAAACTATCCACGTGATTACAAGGTTTATTACAAAAGAAAGGACTGTAACATAAGGTCCATAAGTGTCGAGGAGTATTATTATGGTGGTAAGGACCGCTGGGCCAACCACCAGAGGCGTCCCTATTGGCATGGCGCCCATGGTTTCGCTGGAAAGTTTGTGGCTTTTTTCGATCTGCAATATATCTCTTAACGATATAGCCAGCAGCACTGCTCCGCCGGCTATCTTAAAATCGGATACCTGGACACCAAGTATTTTAAATATCCACTTCCCCAAAAATAAAAAAACTATGCCTATAAGGAAAGCGGTCCCTATGGATTGGTTTATTATCTTCCCCTTTTCCTTCTTCTTGAGATGCTCGGTAAAGCCGATGAACATGGGAAGTATCCCGATAGCGTCCATTGCTACGAATATCGGTATGAATGAGAGCAAAAAATTGTTCATATTTATGATAAATTATATCATATTATGATACAAACGACAACTGGCTAAATTGTCTGACAAATAAATAAGGCAGGGTGTATCCACCCTGCCTTTAGATCGAAAAAGTGTAGTTTGTCCTGGAAAATATCTTACTTGCTGTATTTTCCTTTTATGATTCTTTCCGCCTCTAACCAATCATCTACTGAATGGCCCGACTTGCGGCCCCTCTTCTCGTAAAGTTCAAACGCCTTTTTGGCGATGAGCTTATTCAAATCTTCAGTTGACATCGACGGGTTGGAAGATTTGCCAAGCTTCATGGTCGATATTCTTGCCATAAATAACCCTCCTTTCAAAATTGGGAGACTTTATTATACTATTTTAAAAAAATTATGCAATAGAAATCTTTAAAAAATCAGGGACCTTCTTATTAAGGAACTTATAAACGTTCGCAAGATGGGTGCGATACAGCTTATCGAAAGGATTATCATTCCCTGTATGCGCCTTGCCGCCATACCACCAGTTCCAATCGCTTCCTTCCGATATATAAAACTCTCTCCAAGCTTTTTTAAGGTTTCCCTGGTCCGAATGGCCTTGCCCCAATTCTTTGGTGAACTTGACCAGGTCCGCCCTTACCGCAGATAGATAATCCCATGAAAGGTTATCCTGCTCTTCGCATATCCATACCCTGAAATTATGGTTTATCCACGACCCCGGGAAGATGGTCCCCATCGTCTTTCCGGATGGCCCTTCCCCAAGGTAACCGCTTATCGTAGTGCTTTCCAGGCTCGGATCGCTATCAAGCCTTGAATATACCGCTTCAAAAAAATCCCTGCCGTTATTTTCATAATATTCCCAGGCATTCTCGCCGTCCATTGCTATGACCACTATGCCCTTTCCGGCATCCTCTTCTAATGCGGCGGAAATATTCCTGAAATGCGCCATAAGATCCTCTGCCGCATCAAGCTGGTCCCATGCATTATAATTAAAGCTTATAAGATTAGAAAGGTTCTTATCCCTGAACATGACTGATAACGATTTTGAGTCTTTTTTGAATTTATACGGCTGATATATTATTCTCCTGTCCGCATGGTGATGCATCCTGCGCTTCCTGTCAGACAGGGCGATGCTCCTGAACAGGATATCCTCATCGGTAGCGACCCATTTAATACCTTTGGACGCCATTATTTCAAGTGTCTCGTCGGAAACGCTGCCTTCTGACGGCCACATGCCGCGCGGGGGCATGCCGAACAATCCGTCATGATATTTCATCGCTTCTTCTATGTGCCATGCGGCATCCTCGTGATGCATAAACCTTTTCTTGGGGAGCGGCGCGCCTGGCATGGAGATCCTGGCTATTGAGGTATCGCAAAGAAGAGGCACAATAGGATGATAAAATGGGGTAGCCGATATCTCGATCATTCCCTGTATGCGCCTTGCCGCCATACCACCAGTTCCAATCGCTTCCTTCCGATATATAAAACTCTCTCCAAGCTTTTTTAAGGTTTCCCTGGTCCGAATGGCCTTGCCCCAATTCTTTGGTGAACTTGACCAGGTCCGCCCTTACCGCAGATAGATAATCCCATGAAAGGTTATCCTGCTCTTCGCATATCCATACCCTGAAATTATGGTTTATCCACGACCCCGGGAAGATGGTCCCCATCGTCTTTCCGGATGGCCCTTCCCCAAGGTAACCGCTTATCGTAGTGCTTTCCAGGCTCGGATCGCTATCAAGCCTTGAATATACCGCTTCAAAAAAATCCCTGCCGTTATTTTCATAATATTCCCAGGCATTCTCGCCGTCCATTGCTATGACCACTATGCCCTTTCCGGCATCCTCTTCTAATGCGGCGGAAATATTCCTGAAATGCGCCATAAGATCCTCTGCCGCATCAAGCTGGTCCCATGCATTATAATTAAAGCTTATAAGATTAGAAAGGTTCTTATCCCTGAACATGACTGATAACGATTTTGAGTCTTTTTTGAATTTATACGGCTGATATATTATTCTCCTGTCCGCATGGTGATGCATCCTGCGCTTCCTGTCAGACAGGGCGATGCTCCTGAACAGGATATCCTCATCGGTAGCGACCCATTTAATACCTTTGGACGCCATTATTTCAAGTGTCTCGTCGGAAACGCTGCCTTCTGACGGCCACATGCCGCGCGGGGGCATGCCGAACAATCCGTCATGATATTTCATCGCTTCTTCTATGTGCCATGCGGCATCCTCGTGATGCATAAACCTTTTCTTGGGGAGCGGCGCGCCTGGCATGGAGATCCTGGCTATTGAGGTATCGCAAAGAAGAGGCACAATAGGATGATAAAATGGGGTAGCCGATATCTCGATCTTTCCCTCACCCTGGAGTTTTTTATATAACGGTATTATATTGCTTATGATATCCTTCTGTTTCAGGATGACGTATGCTTTGTCATCTTCGGTAAAACCAGACTGTTTTTTGAAAAGATACTGCAGGTTGGCATCTTTGTCTATACTGATAGAATGGAACCACGCCATGTTGAAAAGGACCTGCAGGTCCAGAAAATCCTGGTCAGAAAAAGTCCTTGCAATTTTTTTCAGGGCGCGTTCAGGCACGTTCTGCAGTCCTTTTTTTAACAACAGTTCCGAATAACGCTCATTCGGTTCTATAAAATGCTTAAAATTTACCCTGAAAAAATTTTCCAGCATATCCAGCCTGTCATATTCGCTCAATGAAGAAGCCTCTTTCATCGTCAGGTCCAGGAAGACATCGGTGGCGTCATTGTGGGCATAGTCATGTATCTGCTCCAGGAGCGATGGGACAAGATTGAACGTCATTCTTACGTTGTCAAACCCCTCCAGGAGCGCAGCCATCGGGAAATAGTCTTTAACGGCATGGAGCCTCGTCCATGGCATTAAATACTTGCCCGTAACGGTATCCTTATAGCTGGGCTGATGCATATGCCAAAGGAATGCTACCGATAACTTTTTTGCAGTATGATTTTCAGGATTCATAGACCGAATAATTTATATCGGGAAAGGTGAGCGCCGTCCTGAAAGGCAAACCTTAAAGACGGAACTTCATATCTGGGCCCGAAACCTCTGGCTTGCGAAGTAGCGTTTTTTGCCATAAGGAAACTATTCCTTGGAATGGATAATGGAAACTATTCTTCGACGGCAGGAGCGGACTCTTCCTGCGCAGGTTCCTCTTTTTCGACGCTGACCATTTTCGCCGTATTCTTGCCTGCGGCTGAAGTATAGGCCACGTCTACCCAATCGCCCTTCTTTATTTCGCCTATTGCGTTAACGTTCTCCAGCTTTGAATTGCTGTCCAGGGTTATTTCTGCGGTCTTCTCCTCATCGTTATCGTAGTCATAATACTGGACCGACATGGAATTGGCCGAGGCGTTTACGCTCTGGACTTCGCCATATATGGAAAGTTCGCTCATCTTCGGCGCTTCTTCTTTAACTTCAGGCGCCGGTACTGTGCCGGCCTCTGTTTGCTGGGCTGCGACGCCGGCCTGCGTTTCTTCGTTCTTTGATACAGCTTGTGGTCCCTCACCCTGAGCAAATAGGCAGGTCAAGGTAAGTGTCATGATCGTGGATATTACTGCCGCATATATAAAATACCTTCTCATTCTACACCTCCTTAAATTTTACGCCATATATTATCATAATCAGCCTATTGAGTCAATATTTTTAAAAACTGCTTAAGATCGAAAACAAACCGCGGCAATGTAACTATACATCGCCGCGGTCAAAAAATGCGCTATATACAAGATCTCTTAATTTTTAGGCGCGACTTTGCTTTGTTCCTGGCCTGCCAGCTTATCGTAAGCCGCTTTCAATGTAACTTTTTCATCCAGCAGTTTATCATATTCGCTTTTCAAGGCATTCTTTTCATTAATGGCTGTTTCGGCCTTTGCCGCAAGGTCCATCTTCTCCTTCAGCAGGTTCTCATATTCAGCCCTTAAAGCGTCTCTCGACTTTGTAATAATGCCCAGCTTCTCTTCGAGGGCGATCTTTTCGTTCATCAGGGCTTCGTATTTATTCTTTGAGACGCCGCATCCCGCAACAGCGATCGAAATAAATCCTACCAGGATAACTAATGCCGCTGATTTAAAAAACTTCATAAAGATTTATTCTCCCTTTACTGCTTTAAAGATTTCTCCAACTCCGCCCATGTCTTTGGGCCGACTTTACCGTCTGCTTTTAAACCCTTTGCTTTCTGAAATTCTATAACGGCCTTCTTGGTTTTCGGGCCGATCTTACCGTCGATATTACCAGTGTAAAAACCGGCGGATTTCAAAGCTGTTTGTATCTCTTTGTTGTGTTCTAAACTATCGGTCGCGCCTGTATTACCTGTTTCAGAAGAAGGTGGAACCGCAGCCGTAGGAGGAATTGTTTCCTGGCTGAATGTCTGAGCCGCAGATGGCTCTGTCACAGGAGCCTGTGTCACAACTACCTCTTCTGTCGGCACGGTAGCTTCTATCGGTGCTGTCTCGGCTTCGCTACTCACCCTGCCCTTACATCCAACTACTGCAAGAGGCAATATTATAAGGCCCATCACGAACAATGTAATCAAACCTTTCCCCATCTATACCTCCTTCCAGATATATTTTTCTTTTTTTGAATTATAAACCTTTATTCAATTCCTTGTCAAGCACATTCGGCAAATTCACTTAAATATCTCCCCCGTTTCCCTGGACCAGAACAAAAGATCCAGCTCGTCCAGCGGTATATTTAAACGCCTGGCGAATTCTTTTGCCTTTTGCTCTATTTTAAGATATAAGCGGGGCGTCAGAGACGGTGGAATATTGTTAATAATACCGTATCTTTTCAGATTTTTGAGGATATGCCTGTCAAGTATCGCTACTTCGGCACCCAGGCCTATATTACGCAGGAAATGACTCGCCTCTTTGTAACCCATGCCTTTAACATTCTTTACAAGGTGGTCCCTGATCTTCAACGCGTTCCCTGAATTAAAAACATTCCTGTCGAAACAGGACCTTGCATGGATTATATATTCTGCCTTTTTATTGTGAAAACGCGCCTTTCCCCTTAAAATACTACGTATGGCTCGCTTATTGCCTTTAAACAGAAGATCCGTATTTTTTAATTCCTGGATCGCCCTGTCACAGTAACGGGCATTGGACTGAGGGGTAAGAAGGCAAAAACACAACTCTGGGAATAACTCTTTTGTCTTGTCTTTATTTATGCTCCTGAAATCTTTCAAGCGTTCTTTTATCTTCCGCTTCTTGCTCTTGTATTCTTCTAATAATTCCCTATACCTCACTCCCAACTCCTAATTCCCCCCGGCCAAGCGCCTAAGGCAGTCGGGGCAGGCAACTCTCAACTATATGCTACCGTCTCTCGCTTAGATACCTAAACGCAGTTAAAGCTGCTTTCGATCCCTCTCCCGCAGCGATTATTATCTGTTTTTCCGGCACATCCGTTACGTCCCCCGCTGCAAATATCCCGGGTATGTTCGTCCGATTATAGCTGTCGACCTTTATCTCGCCAAACGAATTCCTGCTTACATCAGAAACAAAATCCGAATTTGGCATTAGGCCTATCTCGACGAATACCCCCTCTACCGGCAGATCCTCCACCTTGCCTTCCCTCTTGATCCTTATACCGCTAACAAACTTGTCTCCGGACACGGCAATCACATGCGTATTGTTCATGATAGAAACGGCTTCGGATCCTTCTACTTTCTCCATCATCACAGGGTCTCCGGTAAGACGGGAGGTTATATTTATCATGTAAATATGGCGGGCTATTTTTAGTAACTGGAGAGCGGCGTCGAGCGCCGAATTCCCGCCCCCTATTATCGCAACGTCCTTCCCCGCAAAAAGGGGGCCATCGCACGTGGCGCAGTAAGTAAGCCCCCTGTTTTTAAATTCCTTTTCTCCGGAGACATTTAATTCCCTGGACTTTTTACCGGACGCTATTATCAGCGTCTTAGCCTCATATTCCCCCTTATCCGTAGTAACGATTATCTTTTCATCGATCTTTTTTACGGCAGTAACAGTCTCTCTTTCTTTGAGAGGCACGTTATACCTGCGCATGTGTTCTTCGAATTTCGAGGTTAGCTCTGGGCCGCTAACGAACTGATAGCCTGTGTAATTTTCTATCCTGCCGGACCATGCTGTCTGGCCTCCGATATCTTTGCTTATCACCAGAAGTTCCATTCTTTTCCGGATAGCGTAGATCGCAGCCGTTATTCCAGCAGGCCCAGCGCCAATTACGATTATGTCGTACATTTGCAAGGCCCTAGATCCCCAACACTTTCTTTATCTTTTCCTTATCAAACCCCACTATAAGTTCGCCGTCTATATCTACGACGGGAACTCCCATCTGGCCTGACCTTTTTATCATTTCCTGCGCCGCATCCTGGTCGCTGGACACGTCTATATCCTTAAAATTGACCGCGCTCTCTTTTAAGAACTGCTTTACCCTTATACAGTATGGGCATGTCGGCGTAGAATACACTTTGACATTTTTATCCATATAATTCGCCTCCGATCTTTTATGTTATATCCAGTTTCTTCGAACTCTGCCACAGGCCATGTATATTGCAATAGGAAGACCCGAGCAACGTCCCGGGCTTGTCGGTCTTAAAACTTACCGTGGCCTGGGGATGGGTATAAACCGTGCTCATGTTGGGCCCGGCTACCGCTTCGCCATGAGCATCGAACTCTATCTTCGCGACCTGATAAGGGAATTTTTCCCCATCGGGCAAAAAGAAAAGGCTTATCCATCTTATATGGTGCTCTGTTGTATTTGGATGTGGTATTTCCTTGCCTACGGACAGTGTTACGTTCACCCACTCTCCTTTTTTGCCCTTATCAGGGGCGTCAATAACAGGTATGTGCTTCTCTTTCTTCCAGTCGGCGGACTGGAGCAAGTCTTTTAATTCTGCCATGCGATCCTCCTACCCGAGCAGGTCTTCGAATTTTTCTTCGTGACCGACCTCTTCAGCCAGAATGTGGCACGCCAATTGGTATGTCACATGGTCCTTGCCTTTTGTCTTTTCAGCTATCTTCTGGTATACGTCTATAGCGCCGGCTTCTGCGTCGGTAACGGTTTTGATCATACCTTTGTAATCCGATGTGCTCTTCGGCGGTTTCGGATAAGGCGCGTTGCCGTTCTTCTCGATATCGGAAAAATTGGCCAGCGGCAAGCCGCCCAATTCCTGTATCCTGTCCGCCAATTCCCCGGCATGCTCCGCTTCGTCCTTTGCTATCTCTTCCAGGAATTCGCTCATATCTTCATAAGCCATACCTGTGCATGTCCTTGCCATATACAAATATGAATAATGAGCCAGCCATTCATCGGCGTAAGCCCTGTTAAGATCGTTTATGATCTCTTTCACATTTACACCTGCTATTTTCGTGCCTTCTTTACCCATTTGCTACCTCCTTTTTTAGTATTACCTGTAACACATTGTGTTCCTCGCCCTTGCTCGGAACTTTATAACTTGCCGGCGAATTCCTTACCATAATCATAACACTTTTTCAGGTCATTGCTATCCGGCATATATTTGAAGGCCACGGGCGCAATAGCTATATCTACCCCGGACTCCTTCATTACCTTTTCCATGGACGCAACAGCGCCCCCGGCCCACCCATACGATCCAAAAAGCCCCGCTATCCTGCCTTTCGGCTTCAGGCCCTTAACGAATTCCAGGAAACCCGCTATTGTGGGAAGCATATCGTTATCATGCGTGGATGACCCGATAAGGAACCCTTTTGCGTCCAGCATCTCTTTTACTACTTCTGTCCTGTCGGATGCCGTAATGTCGAATAATTTTGCCTTCACGCCTGAGTCAAGCAACCCTTCCATTATTTTACGAGCCATCTTTTCCGTGGCCCCCCACATGCTTTCATACACGATCACGACCTTTTTACTGGACTCATTCTTTGCCCATGATACATATGCGTTCACTATCTTCATGGGGTCCTTGCGCCATATTATACCGTGGCTGGGGGCTATCATGTTAATAGGTACGTTCATTTTTTGCACTTCTTCTATTTTTTTAAGTATGAGAGAGCTTAGCGGCCACAGGATATTGGCATAATACTTTGCCGCCTCATCCATGAGCTCAAACTGGCCAACCTCATCATCAAACCTTTCTCCTGATGCGTAGTGTTGGCCGAATGCGTCATTAGGCAAAAGCAGCTCTTCTTCCCGGCAATAAGTGAACATGCTGTCGGGCCAATGTATCATTGGCGCTTCGAGGAACGTAAGCGTCCTTTTGCCCAAGGGCAACTTGTCGCCGGTCTTGACTACCTGAAAATCCCAATTTTCGTAATAGTACCTGTAAAGGCCTTCCTTGCATTTTGCCGTACCATATACCTTTGCATTAGGACAAAGCTTCATCAATGCCGGCATCGCCCCTGAATGGTCCGTTTCAACATGGTTGGCTATCACATAATCTATTTTTTCCGGCGGCACTATTGCGCGTATTTTTTCTATCATTTCGCCGGCAAACGGGCCGTATACAGTGTCAACCAGCGCGATCTTGTCATCAACTATCAGGTAAGAGTTGTAGGTTGTTCCTCTCTGTGTATTATAGGTATGGCCGTGGAATGTCTTTACATTCCAATCAACCGCCCCAACCCAGTAAATGCCTTTCTTGATCTCGATCGATCCCATGATCATTCTCCTTATCCCTGCTTTTCGCCCCTTATGAACGTCGGCGCTTTCGGAGGGGTGGTCCCTTTCTTTACGTTGTGATAGTAATCATACGTCATGGGCCTGCCCTCTTTCAGTATTGCCGAATCCTTCATGCACCCTATAAAAAGCGTATGCGTCCCGCAATCAAAGCATGAAACAACTTCCGCTTCGATATAACCTATGCTATGGTCGATAACTACCGGACAACCCGACTCAAGCACCTTAAAAGCGATGTCTTTAAACTTATCTTCCTGCCTTCCCGATTTAAAACCGAATTTTCCTATAAATGGCAAAGGGGTGTCTTCTTCCAGTATGGACACGCTAAAGCGCTTACTGGTTTCAACATACTCATGCGTCAGATTTTTTTTATTTATACTTATCGCTATCGTCACCGGCTCGCTGGTTATCTGAAATACCGTATTGGCTATCTGGCCATTATATGCCCCGTCCTTGCGGGACGAGACTATGAACATTCCGTAACTTATGTTATGCAATACATTTGGATCCAATTAAAGATAGTTCCTTTCCAGGTATTCTTTTATTTTCAGATCATCGTTAGGCGCGGGCGCTTTTTCCTCTCCTGCCAGGAACCGGTCATTAAAAGTCTCGGCGTCTTTCTTGTACAATATGCCCAACGGTATCCTGGCATCATTGTTATAGTCCCATTCCCGTATTTTTGCATACGCATCCTGCCTGTTTGACGCGTCATGATCCTTCAATTCATAAACCCGCTTGTCATAATATTCATATAAATTATTATAAGTTACACACACCTGCAGGACATCTATAAGAGAGAACCCTTTGTGCAATATGGCTTCCTTGAATATCTTTTTAAGCATTTCTATGCCGTGAGAAGTCCCGCGGGCCAGGAAATCCGCTCCGCTTGAGAACATGACCTCCAATGGATTGATAGGCACTTCTTTTGTGCCAAAGGGCGTCGACCTGCCCTTGAACCCCAACGGTGAGGTTGGAGTATATTGCCCTGTTGTAAGACCGTATACACGGTTATTATGTATGATCGTTGTTATGTCAATATTCCTCTTGGCCGCAAACACAAGATGTTCTAGGCCTTCCCCGTAAGCGTCGCCGTCCCCGGAAAACACTATCACCTTAAGGCCCGGCCTTGCCAGCTTTATTCCTTCGGCTGCCGGCGTGGCCCTGCCGTGTATTGAATAAAAACTGTTAACGTTTATGTAATCGACTATCTTTGCATGGCACCCTATTCCCGATACCAGCACTACGTTTTCCAAGCCGATACCCTCCTCAGCCAAAGACTGCAGGACCGACTTTATGGCGCCGAGTATCGCAAAGTTACCACACCCGGTGCACCAGGTGTTCACTGCCTTCGTCCCCAGATCTATCATAATACCTTCTTTAGCCTGTCTTCTAATTCATTGACGGAGAACGGCCTTCCGTCATATTTAAGTACCTGGCTGTCTATATTTATCCCATAGCCGCTAAGCATTGTCCTTAATTGGCCGGTGGCGCTATTCTCTACTAATATCAGCTTTTTAGCGCCCTTCAATTCTTCCTTAAAAGCCTCGATGGGAAAAGGCGACAATACAATGGGCTGCACTACTTTTAAGCCAAGCCCCTGCGCCGCTTCCACGCATACCCCTTTATTCGAACCCCAGCATAGTATTACAGTCGAAGAATTTTTATTGCCATAGGACCTGACAGGCCCGTATCTTTTTACGTCTTCCATCAAAGGCTTTGACTTAAGCAGCCTTTTGTCGTTCATCTTTACTGAGATCTCCGGGTCTTCTGTGGTTATTCCGTATTCATCGTGCTCATAGCTGTTAATTTTTACAACAGCGCCTTTGGCCGGGACAAGGGCTAACTGAGAAACGCCGTTTGCGGTGACCCCATATCTCTTATAAGGGCTTTTGCCGTCCCATGGCGCAGCCGTTTCGGTATCTATTTTATCGATAGCTCCGATGTCAAAGTTATAAACGCCTTCACAGACAGTCTTGTCCGTAAGGACTATCGAAGGTATTTGGAATTTTCTCGATACATTCATGCTGACAGCAGACCAAAAGAATGCCTCTTCCGCATCTCCGGGAGCTACAACGAACCGGACAAACTCTCCCTGGCCGGCATGGAGCGCAAAATGAAGCTCTGTCTGCGACGTATAGGTTGGTAATCCGGTACTGGGCCCGGGCCTTTGTCCCAGCACGATAACAATGGGAAGCTCTGCCATACCTGAAAAGCTAAGGCCTTCCGTCATAAGGCAAAAACCGCCGCCGGATGTTCCGACAGCGACCGGTTCCCCGCAATAAGAGAACCCCAGGGCCATAAGCATAACGCCTATTTCGCTCTCGGGATGTAATACCTTTAAATTAAATTCATTTGCAGCGGCAGCCAGAAAATGCAGTATAGGTGACGTTGGCGTCATTGGATATGAAATATAGGCTTTTAATCCGCCCCGCGCTAAACCCAGGCCGATCGCCTCATTCCCGGTCAATAAAGGCAGGGGCGTTTTGCCAAGCGGTTTTATAGAGGCCAGCGTACTGGCGTTATTGTAAACGCGGCGGGCAACTTTTAAATTCATTTCAATATCTTTGGAGATCTCTTTCCTCAGGACCTGCTCAAAAATATCCCAACCGATACCTAGGGTCTTTGCTAATGCGGAAATGGCGCAGGTGTTACGCATTACCTCGGGCGCGCCTTCCTCCTTTAGTATTTTTCCTACCGGGATGCCTATGGCATTCTTTACCGGGCAGACACCTTCGCATTTTACGGTATCCGCATCGTATATAATTACGGAATCCGGGTTGAGCCTTGACTTGTGGAATATAACGGTATCCTGGTTAAGCGCGAGAAGATAATCCACCTTATCCTTATGCGCCGATATCCGTCTGGAAGCGGCACGGATCATGGAAAATGTATGGCCGCCCCTTATCAGTGACGGGTAATCACGATAGACATAAACGCTGTATCCTAACCTGTTGATCATATAGGACAGGATAGAGCCGGATTTATCGATACCAAATCCAGCTTTCCCTCCGATAAGGATGGAAATATCATCCATCTTCCGCCTCTTTTTGTAAAACTGTTATTAGCTAAGGAAAATAGCTGTTACAGGGCACTCTTCAGTAGCCTTTTTACAGGTATCCTGCGCACCATCAGGAACCGTAGAAACTTTTACTACCGCCTTGTCTCCCTGCATATCAAAAACTTCCGGACATGTATTTGCGCATAAACCACAACCTATGCATATATCAGGATCTACTCTTGCCTTCACTTTTCCTCCTTGTTTTTAATTTAGACTTTTTCAAACTCACTCTTAGGCGCCCCGCATTCAGGGCATACCCAGCTATCAGGTAATTTTTCAAAACTCGTACCCGGCACCACGCCGTTATCCGGGTCACCTATCGCCGGATCATAGATATATCCGCATACTATGCACCTGTATTTATCCATTTACGCACCTCCTTATTAAATAATCTCATCCACGATACGCGCCATTATAAAATCATTTTCCGTCAACCCGCCCGCGGCATGCGTTGTAAAATTTATTTTGACCTTGTTATAAACGATGGTCATAGCCGGATGATGCCCTTGCTCCTCCGCTATTATGGAAACCGTGTCCAGGAAATATTTTGCCTCCGCAAAATCCTTGAATTTAAATTCTTTGGATATCTTCTTATCGTCGATCAGCTGCCATTGCCTGTGTTCTGCAAGCAGTTTATCGACCGTCGCCTTGGGAAGCGGGGCCACCCCTCCTTCGCACGGTACGCAGCGCGCGGGTATCGCTTCTCTCGCCGGGACCTCCGGATTTTGCAGGATGTTTTTCAGGCTGACCAGCGCTTCATCGTAATCAGGCGGGGTTGTAAGCTCATTCACTATCTGGACATATCTTATTATGTTATTTTTATCCGCTATCATGACTGAACGCGCCAGAAGGTTAAGTTCTTTTATCAGCAGTCCGTAATTGATACCAAACGAGGAAAAACGGTAATCGGAAAGGACGGAAATACCTTTTATATCATTATCACTACAGAATCTTGCCTGCGCGAACGGAAGGTCTTTACTGATCCCCACTATGGATACATTGCTGGAAAAATTTGCCGCTTTTTTATTAAATTCCTTTACCTGCATATCGCACACAGGCGTATCAAGAGAAGGGAACGATGTTAATATCTTTATCTTATCTTTGAAATCGGAAATCGTTATTTCCTTGAGATCCTGCGAAATAACTTTAAAATCAGGCGCAATGGCGCCTTCTTTTATCGGCCTTCCGACAAGCGTAAGAGGATTGCCTTTGAAATATATTTGACGTGCCATATCTAATTATTATATTGTTATTTCCACAATATAAAAATCGGCTCTATCTTCTTTTTTTTGACTTTTTTCCACCTATGCTGCCTTGACTTCTTTTACCCCTGGAACCTCTTTTTTAAGCTTCTCTTCTACCGCGTTCTTCAGCGTTATCTGGCTCATAGGGCAGCATCCGCAGGCGCCTGTAAGTTTCACCTTTACTACCCCATCCTTAGATACATCTATCAGCTCTATGTCCCCTCCATCAGCCTGGAGCATGGGGCGTATCTTTTTTAACGCAGCTTCAACTTTTTCTTTCATAGTATCTCCTTTTTTGGGATTATTATTTTAACACATCATCGAACTTTAATAAAGCATATTACTGTTTCATTA
>CAZHPY010000027.1:0-18785 GCA_964534705.1 uncultured Planctomycetia bacterium
ATTTTTAACGAAGAATTCCCTTTGAAATATATAGCGGACAGTTTCGCAAATAAGGGCGAAGATCATGATCATAAAAAATGACAAATGGGCCAACGGATATAAGACCGAAATAACGAATAGCGGCAACAACCGCCTGTTTATCAGGAAAAATATGCCCAACATGGTTAGTATATTCGCAAGCGTAATAGATCTCAGCTCCAGGATATAGGCAGAGAATATGGATGAGAAGAACGGGAAGAGTAAAAATACCCCGGCCAATACTCCGGGAAGATACCTTCGCAGAATAAAAAGATAGCTTAAAACAAACAGGATCGTGCATAAAATTATAGAATATTTTCCGGCAAGGACAGGATTGTCCATAAGATATAGAAATGGCAGGCATAAGATATGCAGCAAAAGATCTTTGTCGGCAAAATGGTCATGAAAGACGGAAAATTGAGCCCAGCGGAACTTGTCCATAAAGCCGAGATCTTTTATAAACCCGGCGACGGCAATATTATAGTAACTATCGGGGTCGAAAAATACGGGAAAGCGCAGGTTGAGGTATATTAAAGCCAGAATGATCCCGAAGGCGATACAAAAAATGATGAATCCAGACCCATGTCGTTCTACAAACCGGCTACATACTTTTTCTTGCATAGTCATCCTGGCTCTTGTATAGTATACCATATAATAATGGAGCAAATAATATGCTGAAATTTTTCAGGAACAAACTTGTCTTAAAAAGAATATTCTGGACCCTTCTGATACTGACACTGCCCGCATTCCTGGCGCTGGAATCCGGCAATATATCGCGATGGGGGAAAAAATTGCCGTATTACATAGGCACTGTGAATGATCAAGAGATATCATTCGATGAATTATCGAGAAATATGAATGGTATCAAGGGCCAACTGATATTGAATTACTTTAACCAGCCTGAGACGGTGAGCGGGCTATTTGACAATAAGCCGTTTCTCGCGAAGCTCGCCTGGGAGAGGCTCGTGTTGCTAAGAGAAGCAAAGACACATAATATAAAAATAGCGGACAAAGAAGTGATAGACTATATGCGCAAACATCCCATGTTCGGGAGAGACGGATTTTTTGATCCAAAAATTTATGAGCAAACATTAAAATATGTTTTCGGGCTTGATCCTAGAACATTTGAGGAGACCGTCAGAGAAAACCTGATAATACAGAAATTGAAAGATATCATTTCAAAAGATATAAGGGTCTCCGAGGATGAGATATTGAGGGCATATAACAGGGACAATGAAAAGATGAAGATCTCATATGTCCTTATTCCTGACAGGGATTTCCTGGATAAAACAAATATAGGCGATAATGAGATAAGAAATTATTATGAAAATCATAAGCTCGAGTTCATACTATCGCGCCCAAAAAAGGATGGGTATTCCACCGTGCCGGAGTTTGAAGAGGTAAAGGATAGCATACACGCAAGCCTTGCCAAAAACATCTCCAGACGCGCGGCCTTCAGATATGCTGAGGATATATACAGAAAATTGCTGGAAATGAGCGAAAAGGATAAAATAGCGTTCGATGTTGCGGCTGCGGAACTTGGGTTGAAGGTAGAGGTAACCCCGATGTTTTCAAAATTAGACAACATTGAAGGAATAGGCCGGGCGGACTATCTTATAGAGGCGGCCCTGACTTTGAAAAACCCGGATCAGATATCCTATCCGGTTGAGACAGAAAAAGGTATCATTATATTCAGGATACTGGAAACCGGCGGCATTGATAAAGATAAATTCAAAAAAGAGAAAGAATCTTACTACAACATGGTCCTGGAAGCAAAAAAGTTCAATGAATTAAACGAGCGATTCAAGAAGATATCTCCCAAGACCCGCCTTAAGATAGATTTTCAGGATATAGAAAAATATTATTAAATCCCGCTCTTGATGAGATATTCGATGAGATCGACAACCCTTGACGAATACCCCCATTCATTGTCATACCACGCAACTACCTTGGCAAAATTACCGTCTATGACCTTTGTCAATTTTGAGTCTACCGTTGACGACGCTGATGAATGGTTAAAATCAACCGATACGACGTCTTCATCGGTATAGTCTAATATGCCCTTCATCTTTCCATCAGCATATGACTTAAGAGTTTTATTGATCTCTTCAGCGGTAGCTGCTTTCTTCAAAGCGCATGTCAGGTCAACGACAGAAACATTCGGTACCGGCACCCTGACGGCATAACCATCCAGCTTCCCTTTTAATTCAGGAATAACCGACCCGATCGCCTTTGCGGCGCCGGTTGATGTCGGTATCATGGATACGGCCGCTGCCCTGGCGCGTCTCATGTCAGAATGAGGGAGGTCCTGCACGTGCTGGTCATTTGTGTACGCATGTATAGTGGTCATGAGGCCTTTTTCGATCCCCCATGTGTCATTCAATATTTTGGCAACCGGCCCCAGGCAATTGGTCGTACATGAAGCGTTTGAAATTACATTGTCTTTTTTAGGATCATATTTATCTTCGTTGACTCCCATGACTATAGTAATGTCCTCATCCTGCGCGGGAGCTGATATTATGACCTTCTTGGCGCCGCCTTTTGAAATATGATTTATAGCGCCTTTTACTTCTTTGCCTTTTTTGTTAACACCATCGTTCTTTATGGTGAAAAGGCCCGTGGACTCGACAACGATCTCCACACCAAGCTGCTTCCACGGTAACTCCGCCGGATCCCTCTTAGCAAGGACCTTTATCTCTTTACCATTTACGATTATCGAATCCGTTCCCGCTTTGACATTACCACCCGGGAAACGGCCGTGCACAGAATCATATTTTAACAGATGCGCCAGAGTCTTCGCATCTGTAATATCATTCACCGCTACGAGCTCTATATTCTTAGAATTTCTTTCTAATATAGCTCTTCCGACCATCCTTCCTATTCTTCCAAACCCATTGATGCCTATCTTTACTGCCATTTTGCTACCTCCTTCTATCCTTCGAGTTTTACACTCAACAAGTTCTGCGCAGCTATATCAGGTGGTACAGGATTTATGTAAAACCCGCTTCCCCATTCAAAGCCCGCAACCTTAACAAGTTTCGGCATAACCTCTATATGCCAGTGATAGTCTTCCCTCTCGTGGCCGTTTATCGGAGAGGTGTGGACTATAAAATTATACGCTGGATCACCCAGGTATTTCTTTATCCTTAGCAAGCTGTCGCGTAATGCTTTAGCTACGCTCGGGACAGTGTCCCTGTCTATCGTCGTAAGGTCCGAAGAGTGCCTCTTGGGCATTATCCAGACCTCATAAGGGAATCTCGAAACATAAGGGCAGAAAGCGATCACTTTCGCATCTTCGTATACAATACGCTCTTTTTCATCCTGTTCCTCGCGTATCATGTCGCAGAATACACATCGTTCTTTGTAGTTATAATATACTTTAGCGCCGTCCAGTTCTTCATGGACGCGCTTTGGCACTATAGGCAGGGCGATCAGCTGGCTGTGGCAATGCTCCAGGGACGCGCCGGCGATCTTCCCGTAATTCTTAAAGATCAGCAGGTATTTAAAGCGCTTATCGCGTCTCAGGTCTATAGAGCGTGACACATAGGCCCATATCACCTCTTCCGCTTCCTGATAAGTAAGATCGGCCGTATCTTTAAAATGGTCCGGGGTTTCTATTATTACTTCATGCGCGCCGATACCATTCATCATGTCAAACACCCCAAAACCCTGTTTATTCAATTCGCCTTCTATGCGTAAAGCCGGAAATTTATTTGATACCACTCTAAGCGTCCAGTTAGGGCTGTTGGGCGCTCCATGTTTTCTGTGCACAAGTATCTCGGGAGGCGTCTCTTTTTCCTTCCCCCAGCAAAACGGGCAAGTCGCCTGACCCTTCTTTTCATTGGATTCGATCTTGAAATCTGTTACGCTCGGGATCCTGTCAAGGTAAGTTACTATCCATCTGCCTGTCACAGGCTCTCTTCTTAATTCGTTCATACTATTGCCTCCCTGACGCTTTTGCACGCGTCTTCAGGCGGAAGAGGATTAATATAAAAACCGCTTCCCCATTCAAAACCTGCTACCCGCGTCAATATGGGAAGGACCTCAAAGTGCCAGTGGTAATCATACTCTATTGTATCCCAATACCCTCTCCTCCCTGCCGCTCGCCTGAATGGCGCAGTATGTAAAACGATATTATATGGAAAATCGCCTATTACCTTGCGCAGTTTAGCGAATGTCTGTCCGACGATCTCTCCAAAGTCGGAAGCCCTGTCCTGGGGCGTCTTGTAAAAATCGCATGAGTGCTCTTTCGGAAGGAACCAGGTCTCAAAAGGAAAACGCGAAGCAAAAGGCATCAAAGCCACGAAATGTTTTGTTTCCATAATAACCCTTTTTTTAGCTTCCATTTCCTGTTTTATAATATCGCAGAATAAACAGCGTTCCTTATAGTCATAATAACGTTTTGCACCTTCAAGCTCTCCCTTTACCCTTTTCAGATTTACCGGAGTCCCTATGATCTGTACCCTCTGATGTTTCAGGTGTCCCCCGCCCGCTGACCTTCCATGGTTCTTGACTACAAGCACATATTTAATACGCTGGTCCTTCTCAAGATCGCTGATCCTGTCTATCATGACCTTGAATACCCTGGCAATGCTTTCATTTGGAGGTACGCCGGTGATGATATGGTCCGGTGTTTCAACTATTATCTCGTGCGCGCCTATAGCATCCATAATATCGTACATGCCATGGCCATGGCGGTTCAGGTCTCCTTCCGGGTTTAACAAAGGAAATTTATAAGGTATGACCCTGACTTCCCAGCCCGGTGAATCTGGTTTTGTCCCGGGTTTTCTAAGGGCATATATTTCAGGCGGCGTCATGCTTTCATTGCCTTCGCAAAACGGACATTTTTCGCCGGGCGCCAGCTCCTCTTTCTCTACACTGGACCCAAACTGGTCCGGCCTCCTGGCCCTCTCCGTAGCAATTATGACCCACCTGCCGACAACCGGATCTCGTCTTAATTCAGGCATTATTTTCTCCTTAAATTACATTTCTTTCAGGAATACGAGAAAGTCACCCGGATTGACTATACCGAGTATGTTCCCATTCTCGTCCTTGACTATTATAAGTTCGCTCTTCCTGGCTTCCGCCTTCTGGAGAGCGGTTTTTAAAGATGTGTGAGGGCTCACCGTTATGAAACGCCGTTGCATGACCCTTGTCACCGAGCTCTCTAATTCCTTCCCGAGCTCCGGGATCTTGAATACTATGTCCTTCTTGATACTCTTTAATTTGTCTTTAACAAATTCGTATAGCTTTGTAACGGGTATACGCTTATGGCTGATCGGTATCTGCTGGATAGGTTTCCCCTCGATAAAATTCATGTGCGTTTCCAGCGCCGATTGGCCGCTCTCCTCATCTATTGTAAGAAGATATCTTAAAGAGCTGTCCGGGACTTCATCCACCCTGTCTCTCGGTATTGCCGCAAGATAGGAAAGCTCGCATGCATCCTGCTCGTCGCAATCGAGGAACGCGTAATTATCTTTTATGTATCGCGCCAGATCGTTGTCCTGATCGCGGCACACGCTGACGTACTTCTCCAGAGTATCGATAGCGTCTGCCAGGAATACGCCCAACGCTACGTCTATATTATATATCAGGCCGCTTGCCACTATCGCCGTATCGTCTGACTGGCCCGGCCCAACATGATGGCGTATATACAGGTACTTTATATTCTTGGAATCGCGGTACCTTGTCTTTACTTCGTCGATGATAAGCCCGCATTCCCTGTATTCATCAAGCCTGTCCTGGTTTTCCTGATGGGCAAGTATCTCGCCATCCAGGCCCAGTTCTTCCATTACATACGTATCGACCAGGTAACACCTGCCATAACCTATATCTATGTTAAAGATCTCTTCTGTCTTATGCCTTATATCTACATCGTCCCTTAATCCGCCGAGATAAAGGCCTTTTAAGACGTCATGATAATTTACCGTTTTTTCTTTGAAAAAAGGTATGCCCAAAAAGGGCTTACCGTTCCTTGTCACAAGCTTGTCCCTGGGGTCATCCCCCAGCGCGCTATCGACAAATTCCACTATCTCGTCAATGAGCTCCTGGCGCTTTGCCTTTGTCGCCTTCGGCGACCTGCCGACCGCTTTTACGATATCGTCTATTGTTGTATTAACATAAAAGCGCTTATTGAAATTACCCGCCCCATTATGAGCTCGCCCCTCTATGGATTGCATAAAGATAAGCTCTTCTACCCTGGGACTTGTATAAAGGCGTTCCGAAGACTTCAGATTGCGAAAATCATTCTGTATTAATTCCCTTGGTGCGACCTTCTTTTGCATAATAATCCTCAGATTATATCATATAGAGCATATTATTCAACAAAAATTATCGGCTGAATATGTAGCCTGGCGGGATCCTGTGGCCGCGGAGGAATGATTCTGCGTCCATTGATTTCTTACCTTCTATCTGAACATACTCGATCAAAAGGCTCTTTTCGCCCGTTTTAATGACCATGCCCTTGTTCTTTGCGATACTGACAAATTCACCGTTCTTTGCCTCTTTAGCCGGCGTTTCCGCTATTTCTGTTTTTAAGACCTTGAGTATCTTCCCATCAAAATATGTATAAGCGCCTGGCCATGGAAGAAAACCGCGCACTTTATTATGTATCTTAAGAGCAGGCTCATCCCAATTTATCAGGCCATCGTCTTTTGTAAGTTTTGGAGCATATGTAGCTGCGGTATTATCCTGTCTGGCAAATGTTGCCTTGCCCGCCTGGACCAGGTCCAGCGTTTCCATGAGAGCGTCTGCTCCCATGAAGGACAGTTTTTCGCTCAAGGTAATATTGGTATCTTCGGGATCTATTGGGACCTCTTTTTTTAACATAATATCGCCTTCATCCATCTTTTCGTTCATCTTTATAACAGTCACGCCTGACATATCATCGCCGTTTATTATTGCACGGTTAGTGGGCGCAGCGCCACGGTATTTGGGAAGGAGCGAACCATGTATATTGACAGAGAATATCTTCGGTGCCTCCAGCGCCTCTTTTTTCAGTATTTGCCCGAAAGCTACGACAACAAACAGGTCTGCGTTAAGATCCTTAAGATATCTTACCGAATCGGCGCCGGATGCGTCGAGCGGCTGATAAACCGTAATACCACGGGTTTCAGCGAGGACTTTTGTCGGAGGAGGCGAAACCTTAAGCCGCCTGCCCTTCTGCCTGTCGGGTTGCGTCACGACCGCCAGCACTTTATGCTTCGAGCCGATGAGCCTGTGCAGGATCGGCATCGCAAATTCAGAGGTTCCGAAGAAGACAATATTCATTTTATGCACCCATCACATACTTATAGGATCAACATCAACCGCCACCAAAACTCCATGCGGCTTGCGGAATATGCCTAAGACTTTTCTCAGCAGCGTGCACATAGCAGCGCGGTCATTACCCTTAAGTAATATATTATACCTGAAATATCCGCGCATGCGCGCAATAGGCGCAGGGGCGGGCCCCGCTACTTTTAATTCTTTGTCTTCGCCTTTAATGGCATCCGTCAGATCTTGCGCCGTTTTCAGCGTAAGCTCGTCGTTCCTCGCCCTGACAGTGACTTTGATCAGGTTTACGAACGGAGGATAGAGAAGCTCCTTGCGCGACTTGATCTCCTCCTCGTAAAATTTATCATAATCATGCTTTGCTGCGGCAAGGACCGCATAGTGGCTTGGAGCATATGTTTGTACGATAACTTCCCCGCCGTCCTCACCCCTTCCCGCCCTTCCCGCAACCTGCGTCAGGAGATTAAAGGTCCGTTCACTTGCCCTGAAATCCGGTATGTTCAGCGTAACATCTGCGGATACGACGCCCACAAGCGTAACCTCAGGAAAATCCAGGCCCTTCGCGATCATCTGCGTGCCGACCAGAAGGCTCGTATCGCCTGATTTAAAATCACCCAATATCTTATCATGCGATCCCGCCTTGGATGTCGTATCGGAATCCATCCTCGATATGTGCGCATTGGCGAACTGATGGCTGATCTCCGACTCAACCCTTTCTGTCCCGAGGCCAAAATACTTAATATAAGAGCTCCTGCATTTCGGGCAGATATCGGGCGGCTCCTGTTTATAATTACAATAGTGGCATATCAGTTTCTTCTCATCGAAGTGGTAAACAAGGACCGTGTCGCATCTTTTGCATTTTAGCACAAGGCCGCACTTCTTACAGTTAACAAATGTTGAAAAGCCGCGCCTGTTCAGGAATATTATGGCTTGTTTCCCCTTTTTCAAGGTATTGTCTATCGCATCAAGCAGCACCTTTGAGAATATGGCGATCTTTTTGCGCGTAGCAAGCTCCATCCTCATATCAACGATCTTTACTTTAGGCAAAAGCCTTTCTTCGATCCTTTTTGTAAGCCTTACGAGCTTGTATTCGCCTGCCTTCGCCTTATAGTATGATTCAAGCGATGGCGTTGCGCTCCCCAGGATAAGCGGACAATTATTCAGGCGCGCCCTCATCAAGGCTACGTCGCGCGCGTGATACCTGGGGACATCGTCCTGCTTATAAGACGTTTCGTGTTCTTCATCGACTATTATGACGCCCAGGTCTTTCATCGGGCTGAATATGGCGGAACGCGCCCCCACGACTATATTCGCCCTTCCCTCTTTTATGCGTTTCCATTCCAGGAACTTCTTCGCCGCCGTAAGCTTGGAATGTATTACCGCGACTTTGTTGCCGAACCTCGAAACAAACCTTTCAACCGTTTGCGGGGTAAGGGATATTTCAGGGACAAGCATTATGGCGGTCCTGCCCTTGTTTAAAGCATGATCTATGGCCTGGAGATAGACCTCCGTTTTCCCGCTTGCGGTAATACCGTGTAAAAGAAAGGTCTTGTATTCTTTTTTATCAACCGACTCGATAACATTCCTTAATGCCTTTGACTGTTCTTCCGTCAGCGTGTGCGGGCTTGCGGATGTAAGGTCATCCCCTTTGCCGTGACTATCTTTTATTCTTGTTCCTATCTCGCGCTTGCCTTGCTTTATTCCCGCGGGGATCACAGCGGCTATTGCTTCACCCCATGAACAAAAATAGGTATCGCTTATCCATTTGGTGAGCTTCAGCATTTCATCGGATACGATAGGGTCTTTATCGATGACGGATTCTATATCCTTCACTTCCCTGACTTCCGCCTCATCGGTAAGTCCGACAACATAGCCTACGACCCTTCTGTTGGCAAAGGGAACAAAAACACGCTTGCCGACAGCTGTTTCACCTGAAAGCATCTCGGGTATCCTGTAGTGGAAGAGCCTGTCGATGGGGAGCGCTACAGCGACTTGTGCGAATTTAAACATAACTCTTTCATGACTTTTTTCATATCCTGCCAGACCAATTTCTTGTCATTAGGGTTGCGAAGCAAGTAGGCCGGATGGAAGGTCGGCATGACCTTTATACCGTTATATTCCTGGAAATGGCCTCTCAGGGCACTGATCGGAGTCTGTGACCGAAGAAGCGTCTGGCTGGCAAATTTTCCTAAGGTGCATATTACTTTTGGCTTTATTAATCCTACCTGCCTCTTAACATTATCTTCGCACTCCATTATTTCTGTCGGAAGAGGCATGCGGTTATTGGGCGGCCTGCATTTCAATATGTTCGCTATATAGACATCCTCCCTTTTAAGCCCCATGGCCTCTATTATTTTTGTCAAAAGCTTGCCGGCCCTGCCAACAAAAGGAAGGCCCTGTATATCCTCGTCTTCTCCCGGCGCTTCGCCTACAAACATCAGCTTAGCCTTTGTATCTCCAGCCCCGAACACAACGTTATGCCGCGTCTTATGCAAACCGCAGCGCTTACAACCAAGCACTTCCTCGCGTAGGGCATCCAACTCAGTCTTGTGTCCTGCGTCCTGTGTCTTATGTCCTGCGCTCTTTGTCTCTTTGTCTCCAACTCTGCTTGAGAACATTTCTTCCACTCCAGATGCTCTCTCGAGCTCTATATACGATCTTATTGAATCTACTATATCTTTTAATTCTGAATTATAGTTCATATGCTAATTTAGCAACGTCATAAGCGGCGTTGGGTTTCCTTATACGTTTTATCGATTCTTTCATCCTGTCCATTTTCATCGGGTTGCTGATAAGGTCTTCAAGGGCGGACTTTAGCTCTTCCAGTCCGTTAACCTTAATTGCGGCGCCGTTCTTCATGAGGAAATTACAATTAGCGGTTTCCTGTCCAAGTATGGGAGATATTATTATCATAGGTATATTTTTCGCCAGGCTTTCCGAAACCGTTATCCCGCCCGATTTCGAGATCAGGACATCCGATATCTCCATATATTCATATACATTGTCTACGAAACCCGTTATCTTCATGTTAAGCTTAAGCTCTTCTTTCAACTTCTGCATCTTTTTTACCAGTTCTTCATTGCGGCCGCATACAACGACCGTCTGCAGGTTCTTTTTTAACTGCGCTACTACCCCTGCTATACCTTCTATGGGCCCTACGCCGAACCCGCCGCCTATGACAAGAATGGTAAAAATGTCATCGCGTAAACCCGTGGACCTGAATATAGCAGGCCTGTCCAGCTGCTTGGAGAATACAGGCTCAACGGGTATGCCCATCACCTTTATTATAGACGGATCTATCTTGCGCGCTGCCAGCTCGCGCTTTACCTCATCGCTGGCTACTATATAGGCATCGGTTCCCCTGGCGATCCACCATGCATGGACCCTGTAATCCGTTATCACGGTGACAAGTTTCGAGTCTATGGCCTTTTTATCTTTCAGGTCTCCTATTACTTCGCTGGCAAAAAAATGCGTTGAAATAATGACATCCGGCTTGGTATCCATAATATACTTCACCAATTTTTTAGAGCTGGCCCAATTGTTCAGGCGCCTTATGCCGGATACGAACAGATCGACGAACGGGTTATCGGTAAGATAATACGAAAACCCCCAGAATGTAGGCAGCTTATTTACCATAAGCAGGTATGCCTGCAGGTATGACCATTTAAAAAAATCATTGGTATAATCAAGGGCATCTATAAGGGTCACTTCTACATCGGGAAGATTCATCTCTTCGTAAGCCTTTTTTACGGCTATAGACGCCTTCTTATGGCCTATCCCAGCGGTCGCATATACAACCAGTATTTTTTTCCTCATACGCCTCCCTTAAACGATCGCATATAGATTATTTAAACAACTCCTTATTTGCCTTGACCCATTCCACCAAAAGGTTCACGCCTTCAACCGGCTTTACCCGTGGTTTCCAGCTCAATTTTCCGGACACTTTTGTAATATCCGAGATATATACTTTCTGGTCAGACGGCCGCCAGTCGCCGAATTTATACTTCATCTTGATCCCTGTGTCCGCTTCAAGGATGTCTATGAATTCAAGGAGCGACATCGTATTTTCCGGCCCCCCTCCTATATTATAAACGTCGTGTTTTATCCCGCTTGTATAAAACCTGTCAAACGCATCTACGAGGTCATCGACATACAAGACATCGCGCACCTGTTTGCCGTTGCCGTAAATAGTGACCGGCCGCTTCATCAGGTTTGAAATGACAAAATGCGCTACCCATCCCTGGTCCTCAAAGCCAAACTGCCTGGTCCCGTATATACAACTCATCCTGAATACCGCAGTCCTCATGCCGTAAATGTGGCCGTATTCCTGGACATAAATATCGCCCGTATATTTACTGGCGCCATAAGGCGTGTGGCCGGTAAGGTCGACAGGCATATCCTCTCCCACGCCCTTCACCCCGTCATAGATATATCTCTTTTCCTTCTCTATCAGATTTATTATATCGATATTTTCGCCGAACACCTTATTTGTAGAGCAGTATACAAATACAGTGCCCTTAGACTTCTCTCTCAATGCGTCCAGCACATTGACGGTCCCGAAAGCGTTTATGCTGAAATCTTCCATGGGATCCTCGCAGGAAAGCCGCACACCAGGCTGCCCCGCAGTATGTATGCATAGGTCCACTCCTTTGCCGATAGCGCCGAGAACGTCTTTCTTCTCCCTTACGTCGCCTTTTATCCTCTCAATATTTTTGTACCCCTTAAGATAATTCCAATTGTACTCCACGCTCTTTTTATCATAACCAAAAAGCTTGGACCTCATGAGATTGTCCAGGACTATGACCTTATCGCCTTTTTTCGCATAGTATTCCGCCGCGTGGCTCCCTACCATCCCAGCCCCGCCGGTTATCAAAACCTTCATATTGATTCTCCTTTAATTAGCGACCTGACTGCCTCGAGTAAATTTTCAAATATATGATCCGGTTTATCCTGCCATTTAGATGTTTCCTGCCTGGAGCTCTTACCTGATAAAACCAATACGGTCTTACATCCTATGCTCTTGCCTGCAATTATATCCCTTTTGTCATCGCCAATAAAATATGTTTTCTTTGGGTCTATGCTATATTTTTTTGACGCCATTTCAAGCATTCCGGGCAAAGGTTTCCTGCAGCTACAATTATCCGCGCTGCTGTGCGGACAATAAAAGGACTCTTCGACATCCCCTCCGTTCTCCCGTATCTTCTTGACCATCATGGTATTTATTTCGTCCAGTTTATCTTTCGTAAAAAATCCCTTACTAATACCCCCCTGATTGGAAACTATTATTACCTTGATACCTTTTTCATTCAATATCCTCAATGCTTCCAAGACGCCCGGCAAAAAATAGAAATCATTCCAATCCGTTATATAGTCATGCTCTGTCCATCCGCCCGGATCCTTATTTATTACTCCGTCCCTGTCTATAAAAATATATTTCGTGCTGCTCATTTCCAGGCCTCGCAATACATATTATCACTAAACAGGGGGGCGTGGACCTTTATTTTCCTGAAGCCGGTCTTCCCTAACATGTTTCTCAGGTTGGCGGGATTAAAATATATCATGTGATCCGGCGGACGGAAACCGGTCCACCGCTCTTTCCTGATCATCCTGTTCAAAGAACCGTAATTTACCGTCTTTAGCAGCAAAACCCCTCCGGTATTTAAAAGTTCGAAACATATCCTGAGCGCCTGAGCGGGGTCGTCAAGATGCTCAAGAAGGGATATCATGGTTATCCCGCCGTAACTTTCTTTGGAAAAGTCCGCGTTTAAAAAATTACCTGTGATTATTTTTATTCCAGGCTCCCCTCCCGCCAAAGACGCCAGATGCTCCGATATCTCGATGCCTGTACATTCGAAATGTTCCTTTGCCAGCTTAAGGAAACTGCCGTCACCGCAACCTATGTCAAGGATACGGCTGCCTCCCGATATGTATTTAAGGAGTTTGTTATAAAATATGCAGCTCTTATTCCGGCCTGTTATCCTGCTGAAAAAACGCTTCGCCCGTCTCGATAGAACTTGCATCAAGGTCTTCTGCTTAACGTTCCTTTCGATGATCTTTTTTTCTGAATAACATTCTGCCCGCATCTGGCGCGCCGGCATGGGATCGATCTTTGCGAAACCGCAGGAAGAACATTCTTTAATGTCCCATTCGCCTATTTTATATCGGCTGACCCACTCTTTTGAAGCGCATACCGGGCATATAAGCATTTGCGATCCTTCCATATTAAACATCCAGCTCCAATTTTTTAAATAACAGTACCAGCCATAATGCTACTATCGGGACAAAATGTATGAACAGCCTGCTGCCTGAAGTACTTAAGTGCCAGCCAAACCCCTGAGGCGCTGATGATAGCATGTAAACCGCGGAATAACCAAAAAATATTAAAATAATGGCCTCTGTAAGAGGTATCATATCTTTTGAGAATGCCTTTTTGGAACCCAGTAAAAATCCTGCGATAAAAAGGATCCATATGATATTCCACCTCTTCGGCCCAAAGAATTGTATCTGGTATTCGTATAATATCGCCGGTATCCTTTCTGCGCCCGTTATCAACCTTACGGGCAAAGATGATTGGTAGGAAATAAAATCTGAATTAATGGCAAGGCCGAGCAAGTTCAATATGATCATATATGTCACTGCCATGACCACCATAAAAACAGCATAAATACATCCTTTTAAATAAACAATTTTCTCCCTGAACATATAAAGCGCTATTACAGCCGCATTGATGAGCGCGAACATCAGTCCTTCTGATTTTGTCCAGACAGCAAGCGCCGATAATATAAAGGACAGGACCAGGAACGTATCCTTCTTTTGAAGCGCATACCGGGCATATAAGCATTTGCGATCCTTCCATATTAAACATCCAGCTCCAATTTTTTAAATAACAGTACCAGCCATAATGCTACTATCGGGACAAAATGTATGAACAGCCTGCTGCCTGAAGTACTTAAGTGCCAGCCAAACCCCTGAGGCGCTGATGATAGCATGTAAACCGCGGAATAACCAAAAAATATTAAAATAATGGCCTCTGTAAGAGGTATCATATCTTTTGAGAATGCCTTTTTGGAACCCAGTAAAAATCCTGCGATAAAAAGGATCCATATGATATTCCACCTCTTCGGCCCAAAGAATTGTATCTGGTATTCGTATAATATCGCCGGTATCCTTTCTGCGCCCGTTATCAACCTTACGGGCAAAGATGATTGGTAGGAAATAAAATCTGAATTAATGGCAAGGCCGAGCAAGTTCAATATGATCATATATGTCACTGCCATGACCACCATAAAAACAGCATAAATACATCCTTTTAAATAAACAATTTTCTCCCTGAACATATAAAGCGCTATTACAGCCGCATTGATGAGCGCGAACATCAGTCCTTCTGATTTTGTCCAGACAGCAAGCGCCGATAATATAAAGGACAGGACCAGGAACGTATCCTTCTTTTGCGCCATCCAGAGATACAGGTAAAATACAGCCGCTGAGCAATAAAACGCGAACGGCAGGTCCGCATATCCGTTAGTCGCAAAATCCGTGACCTGCGGTATGGTCGCGAGTAAAAATGTAAATAATAGAGACTGACTCCTGCTGATAAATCTCCTTGAAACGGAATAAAAAACTATGACCAGCGACAGATAGTATAAGGGAAAGATAACTTTTACCAGGAGATCGTTAACCGAACCGAGAAATGTATAAAAGGCTGCCTCCGCAAGAGGTATCAACAACGGATATTCCACGTGCGGAACAAAATCCCCGAAAGAGCTGAAGAAATCATGAGGTATAGATCGTGCCAGATAGAATATCTTTGATTTTAATGCATATATCGCTATTCCGTCATAAGATTCCATCGGCAATATCAGCGTCCTGAAAAAAGCGTATAATACCTCAAACGATATGCCCAGTATAAAGAATTTTTCAAGGCTGGATAAAGGTTGTATTTTGGCGCGGGCCTGCGATCTATCCGTCCTATGCATAAAAAACAACGCAACCGCGACAAGCAACGCAATGCAAACAGCAAGAGAAGCTACGCTGAATTTGATACCGAGCAGCGAGAGCGCGGCCATCTCCAGGGTTAAAAGGCCGACGCCTATACAATATGCGAGAGCTATCTTCTCAGCTAAAAAGAATGTCTTCATTATGATCTAACCAGTCTTTCTTAATATATATGTTCCGGCGTCCATCCGGTTGAATACCCTGTAGCCTTGCAGGGTAAAACCTTTTGTCTTATAAACAAAAATATATTCCGGATCTTCCTTCTCGATAAAAGGGTAGAGATAATAACGCAGCCGCCTGTGCTCGATCGAGTAGCCCTCGATCCCGATAGCCTTGTACGTTGCCGGACCCTTTATAGAATCTTTGCAGAATTTAATAAATGCATATAATTCTTTACCTGTTACATGCGCACGTTTTTCTTCGGTAGATAACCTGGCAAGGGATCCATATTCATTTAACAGGCCTTTTTTAAAATACGGCCTTATTAAAAATATGACCCAGACAATGATCCAGGCCGCCAATATGATCCTTACTACCAGTTTCTTATCCATACTAATCCACAAACCTGTACTTGAGAAGCGCCCACAACGCGCCAAAACCGTGCCTCCAGTTTATCTTCTTCCCTTCCGCGTAATTTCTGCCGTAATAGGATATCGGCATTTCGTATATTCTCAGGCCCTTATTCTTGAGGATCTTCGCCGTCAGTTCCGGCTCTACTGAAAAATCATCGCTCTTTATGTTTATACCGGCTATTACGTCCGCCTTGAACATCTTATAACAGGTTTCCATATCAGAAAGGGTCGTATTGTACATGAGGTTGGTAAGGAACGTGAGAAGATCGTTGCCTATCCTGTGCCAGAAAAGATGCACCCTTTGCGGTTTTCCGCCTGACAGCCTGGAACCATAAACGACATCGGCAACGCCGTCACGTATGGGTCCTATCATTTCGATGAATTCATTAGGATCGTATTCCAGGTCCGCATCCTGGATCACGGCAACATCACCCGTTACGCCCTTAAAGCCTGTCCGCAAGGCAGCGCCCTTGCCCATATTGCTGTCATGGAAAAAAAGCCGGACCCTGCTGTCAAATTTTGTATTTTTTAAGAGGTCCCTGGTGCCATCCGTCGAATGATCGTCTACGACTATAAGTTCTTTTACAATATCCAGCTTCAGGACTTTATCGATTATTTTTAATACCGTATCCTTCTCATTATATACCGGCATTACAACAGATAATATTTGCTCCGCCATAACCTCTCCTTCTTTACGCCCGACGCCCAACGCAGCACACACAGCACCCAAACATACTTGTCTCTTGTCTCTTTGTCACTTTGTCTCCCCTAACATTTCTTGATATTTCACATACGACATAAGCTGATAAAGGCCGTCTCCATACGCTATCATAAACCCTACTATGCCGTCCATAAAACCCTTTTCCCAGAAATAACTCTTTAAAAATCTTGTCACAAATTTTCTGTAAACTTTCAGGAAGCCTATCCTGCGTTTCTCCTGGAACCACTTTTTTGCTTCCAGCGTGGTCTGGTTGTTCAGGCTAGCGAAGAAATCATGAAAATCCCTGTAGGAATAATGGACTATATCGCCTTTTAAAAACCTGCCGCAAGTCCCGTGATATATTATCCTGGGATGGACGCCTTTTTCTTCATACCTGACGATCCTCTTGTCAAACAACCTGTCTTTACTGGCAGGATACCAGCCGCCATATTTTATCCAATGCTTGCCTATATATGTCTTTATCGGTACGCAAAAGACAACGTCTTTTATGGGTCCTTTGAAGATCTGGATCAATTCCCCTGCAAGCTCGGGGCTCACCCTCTCGTCTGCATCGAGGCTCAATACCCAGTCATTCTTTGCAAGGCTGTATGCATAGTTCCTGTGCGCGCCCTCCACGTCCATTTTCTTTGAGAATATCCTGCCGGTGAACTGCCTTGCGATATCCACGGTCTTGTCAGTGCTATTGTCGTCGAGAACGATTATCTCGTCAGCCCATGATACGCTTTTCAGGCAGTCGGCTATGTTATCTTCCTCATTTTTGGTTATAACAACGACTGAAACAGGGGCTTTGTCCATGCGTTATACCCTTTCCTCAATAATAATGTACCTGCGCTTTGTGGATAAAATACAACTTTTCCAGTAAATTAGCAAACCTTTTGTCCGATACATAGATCTGGCTGAACTTCTTCTTTTTAAATAATATCTTAAATAAAGTGCTCAGATAGAAACCCTTCTTATATTCAGCCTGTATTATGTTGGAATGCTGCGGCAAGGCCAGGCGGTTCTTTGAGAATACCCACACCCAATAACCGTTCCTTACCGTCTTAAGCGCGTCGTTGTTAAACATCGCCAGCGTAAATTCATCTACAGGGTCCAGTATATAGGCTATCCATCTGCGCTTGCCCCACCTGAATTCATAGATCTGCCTGTTACGCTCGAAATTCTCGTCAAAAACGCTGTCGCGGCCGAACGAAGATCCTTCCCTGTGATAAACATACGCCCCGCAGGCCCTCACGCACAGGAAGCCTTCTTTTATCGCGCGGCGGGAATAATCGGTATCCTCAAAATTCCCCATTCCGTATATCTCGTCAAAAACACCGATCTTTTCAATAACGCTCCTCTTGACCATCATGCAAAAGCCTATGGCAGAACCTATCTCTACGTATTTTCCATGAAACTCAGTTAGTTTTGCGGCATAGGATTCTATGGGTTCGCCTTTAGCCGGTTTCTGCCCCAGGTTGTTGCTTGAAGGATTGACAAGCCCTATATGAGGAACGGCCTGAGCAACAGCGATCATCTCGCTAAGCCAGCCTTTTGTAACCAGCGTATCGTTGTTCAATAAGCATACGTATGGGGCATCCGACAATCTTAACCCCTGGTTTGCCGCCTTTACGAACCCGAGGTTCTTCTCATTCCTTACAACCATCGCTTTATGCCCAAGCAGCCCTTTAAGGCTTTCGAGATATTTTTTTGTTTCATCGTTGCTGGCATTATCTATTATGATCAGCCTGTAATCGACATCGGCCGTATTAACGATCACCGATTCTACGCAATCTTTTGTAAAGGCCGGCTGATTCCATACTGCTATGACTATATCGCACCTCATAACAACGATCTCACCTTTCCATAAACCTCATCGACGCCTATATCCTCAAGGCATCTTTTATTATTAAAGCATCCCTTAAAACGAAAGTTCTCATAACACGGCCTGCAGGGCAGGTCTTTTTTTACGACAATGTGCTTCTCGGATGGAGGATATGGCCCGTAAACCCTTTCGTCTACAGGCCCGAATATCGACACCGTGCTTACACCAAGAGCAACGGCCATGTGGAGCGGACCGCCGTCGTTACATATCAGCATCTTAAGCCCTTTTATTGTAAGCGCCAATTCTTCAAGGCCCATCTTTCCCGTCATGTCTGTTATATTGCCGCTCTTGGCTTCATTAATGACCTCTTCCGCAAGCGCCTTTTCCTGCGCGCCGCCCAAAA
>CAZHPY010000028.1:0-14133 GCA_964534705.1 uncultured Planctomycetia bacterium
GCCGTTTTGGCGAGTTTTTTCCCGAATAATTCGTTCAATATGACGGTTATGAGGCCCAAAATAAGCGCCAATATAATGACAAGGCCGTACTTTACAAAAGTAAAATACTTCTGCAAAAACGTAAGTTTGTAAAAATCCACGTCGAAATATAATACGCCATCGATTTTTTTCCCGTTTGTAGTGCTGGCTTCTGTATTGCTGAACCACCACAAAGGATCGCCCGAGGAAGCGTTGACCGTCATCGGGCTGACCACAAAAACCACTTCCCTTAATTCTCCTATTGTGTTCCAGTTTATGGGTTCTTTTATATAGTTCCATCCCTTTTTAAGCTGCAGCGGCACTGACTGCATGTCCTTTGAACCTTTTATCTCCAGTTTTACGGACACGGAATCTATAATGCTCTCGTCCTTGGCCTTTAAGCCTACCTTGACCGCATCAACCGATCCGGCGTTAAGGCCTTTGGGAAAACTTTTTGTCCAAACGCCTATTATGGCCCCCTTGAATATTGAATAATCGAAGAAAAGGACTTCTTTTTTGGAAGATCCTTCCTGCCTGGCAACCACGTCGCCCATTGCAGGCCCTATATTAAATATTCCTTTCTCCTTTGCATCTAATATAGTAAAGGAAGGCCCGTTATCTGAGGCGTGGGCATTTGGTATGGACATTAAGGCGGTTATTGCGATGATCGATAATAATATGAAGCTGCGGCAAAACGATTTGGAAAATATTCTGTTCATCAACATATACTCCTAAATTAGGGTTTATTTTAACGTCCCTTTTACTATATGTTAAGGGTTATATTTGGAAGATAAGAAAATATCATAAAATAGACAAAATTACAAGTATGTTTTTTATAACCTAACAAGAATTTGAAGCAGGAGGTTAAGCCGGCGGTTCTGTCTTCACAAAATAAATATCGTCTATATATATAACGCCTGACTTCTTCGTTACATTACGGTCGCTGAACACGATAACGAATTCCTTCATTTCCTTAAAGCTGCTTATGCCGGCAAACCTGCTAAGCGGGAGGACTATCCTTTTCCATTCATCCGTTATGCCTTCGATCGTCACCTTGCCTGCCTGCAGCCTGTTCTTTAACTCAACATTCATTGTATTTGTGAATCCGGCGGCCTTATCGCCCTTGATATAAAACACAAGATAGTTGTAATCCGATAGATCTATGCCCATGAGATTCGTAAAAAACCCGTTGTAAGCGGAGTATGGCGAATCGACATCGTAATTCAACCTTAAGGCGTAACCGCTATCGCCTGTCCTTTCCGACCCTGTCAATTCATCCTTACAATACTGGTTAGGGTCAGAATAAAATATGTTCCATGAGCCGAAAGGGCCGCCTAAGTTATTATAATTATCTTTGCTATTGAAATCATTTACCAGTATCTTCCCTTCCCTTAAAAAGGAGACGTTCTTTTTCCAGTATAGCCAGTCAGAGATATCGGCCTCTCCCGCGTTCTTCGCTTCGCTTATAGGCGCGGCCTTTGAAAGGACCCTCTGCGTTCCTTCGTTCACGGTATGTTTTTTGGCCCTAGGATTGCTTTTGTCATCTACCTCCCTGGCATATATGTTATTTTCAAAAACACAGACCTTCGTCTTGTCCCCGGACGTCTCTTCCATCCATGCCGTCCCCCTGGCGCCGCATATTGCGGAAGGGGTTTTTACCGTGAACGAAGACCTGGGTTCCAGCTTTTTCAGGGCTATCAGGACCTTTCCTTTGGGCAGATTTAAATAAGTCGGATTTATACTCTCGAATTCTACGCGGGTATTTTTTTCCAGCCTGACCGATTTATCGTTATTGCTGCCGATGACTATATCGACGGCTGACGCTTCGGATGTTTCGATGGTATCGCCTTTCCCGAGGACGATCGATGAACCGGCCTTGTTCCATGCCGCTTCGGCGCCGGCCTTTTTTATCCTTACATCCCCCTTCACAAGCAGCACTCTATTCGCCTGATCGAACGTTATTTTTTTCTCGGAAAACAGCATCTTGCCAAGAAGGATGAAAAGAAAGATAGAAGAAAAGAAGATGAAAAAAGCAATGATGATCAAAGACCTATTATTTGTCATGACAGACCAGTGTTTTTGCCTGCTTGTCCGGCGAGTTTTTGGCTGCTGCATATGTTTATTATAGCCCTTACCGGGGAAACCGGCAAGCAAAAAACCCAAGCGGGATTAACTGTTGAATATTCAGCGGCGTTTGTGCGATAATATGGGGCAAATGACTAAAACTTCAAAGCCCTGGCTACCAATACACCTTGGCCATGTATTTCTTGCGCTAATATTATATTTCATTTTCAATTCAGGCCTTTATTCTGACCAGATCTACCAGCCATGGAGAACCATTTCCGGGCCTCTGGTAGTATTGCTCGCCGTTTTTGGTTTTATTCCTGTCCGGCGCATCAGAAGAAATGGGGCATCTATAAGGCGGACCCAATATTTTCTTATCCTGGCCCTATTGTTACGCCGCCTGCCATGGAGAAAGCGCAGGCCCGGCACCGGAACATACTGGAAACATCGCAGGATACAGTGGCGCTGGGCGCTCATACTGTTAAAGAGCTACTTCCTGCCGTTAATGGTAGGCAGTTTATACTACAGCTTACTGAATATAACCGAGGCCTGGCGTTTTGCTTATACTTTTCCCGTTGCAATAATACTGGTCAGCGACTGCGCCTTTCTCGTCGATTCGGCCGTTGCAACCGCAGGCTACAGCCTGGAATCCGGCAAATGGGGAGCTCCCATAAAAGCCGTGGAAACCAGCGTTATGGCCTGGATATTCTGCCTTGCCTGCTATCCCCCGGCAAATAAGGTAACAGGCGCGTTCATTTCAGGCAGGTTCTTTGCCCAATACAGGTTATTTACGCCTGGCTCGCCGATCGGCAAAGCGGTAAGCGTGATCGCCGTTTTTTTCCTTATCGTTTATGTGTGGGGCATAGTCACTCAGGGGCTTCGCTTTGCAAATCTCACTTATAGGGGAACGATATCCCGCGGCCCATTTTCGGTAATACGCCACCCTCAATATGCGGCAAAGCTGACAGGCTGGTTTTTTGAATGGCTGCCGTTCTTCGGATCACCCTTAAATATACTTTTTTATTTCGGATGGGTCGGTATTTACATAGGCAGGGCCATTACCGAAGAGCGTTTCCTTTCCCAATTCGAAGATTACAGGGAATACTGTAAAAAAGTGAAGTGGCGTTTCATACCAGGAGTATGGTAGCAGGCTTCTATTTATTCCTGAAAGGTTCAAGGGCCTTTAAAAATCCCGGCTTTACCGCATACCCCAGTTTAACGGCCTCATCGCAATATTTTATGGCCATATCGTACTGTTTTTTCTGGTAATAAGCGACTGCCAGGTTATTATATGCCCTGGAATTGTCCGGTTCGGCGGCTATGATCTTTTTATATAAAGAGATGGCCTCGTCGTACATCCCCTTATTGATATACTCAAATCCGAGATTTGTAAGCAAGGCCGGGTTAGCGGGCGAATACAAGAGCGTCTTTTTGTAGAATCCTACCGGATCTTTCCAGTATTTATTCTGCTCTATTGTAAGGTGAGAATAAAAAAGCATCAATGCCGCAAGCATGGCTGCGCCCAAAATAAACGATCTTTTATCCCTCAGCAGGCTGTTTATCGATCCGGCCAATATTAAAAAAAATCCTACAGAAGGCACATAAAGCCAGCGCTCCGCCATGTAGGCATTGATAGGGTATATATTCGATACGGGGACCAGGGTAATAAGGAACCATGAGATAGAAAAAAATACCAGCTTGTTATTTTTCCTGGTCAGCAACGCAAGCGTCGCCAACAACAACAGTAAAACCGATCCTGCCAATACTGCGCCTCCGCAAAACGGGCCGGGCCGTGGGCCGTATTCCATGTGAAGATTAAAAGGCAGCAATAAAAGCCGGACATAGCTTGCAAGCGCGACAAAGGCCCCCTGTATTCTCTGTAACAAAACAGCCCCGTATGAACCATGCGCCGGGGGACCGACTATCGCCGTCCTTAATATAAAATACAGGATGGTAACTCCTGCCAGGGACAACAGGCCCTTGAGGCGAGGTTTTTCCTTAAAGGTGTAGTCATAAAGGACAAGTAATGCCAAAACAATAAAACTGCCCTCCCTGGATAAGAGGGCCAGCGAATAACTGGCTATCATCAAGGTATACAGTAGATCGCTATCCGATATTTTCTGCTTTATATAACAAATAAACGTAAGCATCATAAAAATAAGCGCCAATGGATCGGCGCGGCCGGACATGTAACACACTGCTTCGGTATGGATAGGATGTATTACGAATAACGAGGCCGTTAACAGGCTTAGTATCCTGTCATTAAAAAGAAGGTTCACCAGCCAGCAGATCGTCAGCGCGGCCAGTATATGCAGTATTATGTTCGTCAGATGATACCCTACAGGATTCAATTTCCATAATGAATGATCCAGCATATAGGTAAGCATCTGGACAGGCCTGTACATGCTGTACGTTGTGCCGGCAACCTTAGCTCCTATATCCGTAAGAAAAAGCGCGGGTAAATATGGCCAACTCTGTATATAACCGTTGTATTTGATATTGTAATAATCATCCAGCAGGAATTGGCCGTTAAGGGACCCGTAATAAACAACGGCCCCGAGGATGATTATTAAAAAAACTGCGATAAGTAAATATTTATTTGCGATACATGCTCCTTTTTCGGGCCGCAGCCTTAAATACCCTGGCAAGAAAATCCTCCCGTATCGCAGGATCCGCAAGCCTTGCCTCAGTTTCTATTGCTGCGCCCGGAAAGTTTTGCAATATTTTCCTGCTGAAAAAACCGGAAGTCCTGCCTATTGGCGCCGCGGCTTCAAGGCCCGGATAAACTTTCACGTTCTTTATGCCGCACGACGGAGAACGGTCTTTAAGTATGAAGCCGTCCATGCCCCTGAGCGAACGCGCATAGCCGGACACGAAAACATTCATTTTTTCCGTCAGGTCTTTTCCCGTGTTCAGCTGCATGAGCCTGTAAGACCTGTTTTTCAAGACTATCCTTATCTTATCGCGCGGTATCCCCAGCCCTATTTCGCATTCAGGGCACATGGCGACAAAATTAACGTATGGCTTCATCATTTCAACGAATCTATCCCGGGCCATTTCACCGTCCCACCTGCATTTGGCAAATCCTAAACATTTACTTACGAATATATTTGGTTTAGCGTTTACGGTCCCGGTTATTTTTTTCATGAAGGCTGGCTAATTAAGTTTGAGGATTATCTTTTTATCACGCAGCGACATTGCGACGCTCTTTTCGTCTATCTTCACGACTTTAGCGCCTTCGACAGTATCGCCGGCTTTTACTACCGTGTCATTGATTATCGCGCGCGGACATGCTTTATCATATATGATCCCCTGAAGCTCCATATTATTATTCCTTATCTTATTAAATTTTCTTTTCAGGGTACCCAGCGTTTCCCTGATGCTGGATCTTTTAGCGGACGTTTTCTTCCGTACCGCCGTCTTCTGCGGCGCCGGCGGGTCCGGTACAAACTGCTTGATACGCTCAACGGCGGGATTTGCCTGCGCAGTATCGGTCTTCATTCTTTGTAAAATTTCTTCCGTAGCGGGATCGCCGGTATTTTTTATTCTCGCTATTGCGCTATCGATAACAGATTCCTGGGCTTCATTATCGGCGCTTAGCTCCGGCGGGGCTATAAGCATGATACAAAGTATGAGAGCGGCCCTTACCATAGCGCGGTCTTTTTAGGCGAGGTCATTTTTTTGATACTGTTCAACTGCTCTTTAAAACTGTCCGAATCCAATATCTGTTTAATATAATCCACGGACCAGACCTTTGAAAGCCCTGTATTTTCCTCAAACATTACCCGGGGCCGTCCTGTCTGGGCACTTACCGCTACCTCCTGATATGGTATATATTCGCCGATGATACCTATAAATGTCCCGCCCAGGAAATCTTTTCCCATTGTTATGCCGCCTTTATAGAACCTTATGGGAGAGGGTTTGAGGAATACAGGGCTGCCGCTGTTGCCGGGGAACGCGAAAGCATCTACGTAGAAAGTCTTGTCATCATTTATTGAACTGATCGCCCCTACCCTAAAGACAGGCGAGATTTTTGCCTTAAACTCTCCGGCCGGCAGATAAGATAAAAAGAAGACGTCATAAAGCTCGAATATCTTATCCGGGGATGTAAATAAATTTTCGGGGACGAACTTGACATCGTCGGTTTGAAGATCAATGGGGAACGGGAGTATTGCTATGTCAACCTGCGCATTTTCATGAAAGATCCAATCGGCATTGCTCACCTTTTTCAGTTCCTTGATCTTCCGCGCCGCCATCCTTCCGTCTTTTAAATTAAAAAAGGCATACATATCCTCATCTTTCAGCTTCCCCGTGCTTCTGTCCGCGATGACATGCTTTGCCGTCAACAGATGATAATAACCCTGGACCTGGATCAAAAATCCCGTGGCATAAAAAGTGATCTTGTCTTTCCCTTCCACGGTCCCGATGAAAATTATCGTCTTCTTTGCGTCCTGGACGATCTCGAACATTCCGGGCGCCTGGCCCTTTTCATCCGCTGCTTTTTCCTGCGCCTGGGAATGAGGTAAATTAAGGAGGGCTATTATGTATATAACGCAGAATATTTTTACTATTTTTACCATGAATAAAGTATACCTCTGAAAAATCAAGAAGCAAGCCTTACATTTATTATTTTAGCCTCGAATGTATCGATATCGGCCGATCTTTCATACGGATACTGCGCATGCTCTATGTCAACTATGCTGCCCTTGAGGCGTATCTTGTATTTCTGGGACTCCCCCGGCATGATCGCCTTATTTAGCGTGTTTTTGACTACGGCCCTTTTTATCAGATTATCGGCCCCATCATAATATTTGAGCTCAAAATTTAAATTGGATACCTTGCGGTCGCCGTTGTTCTTCAGCGTTACGCAAAGATAGGCCACTGCCTGCATCGCAGGGCGTTCTATATTTATACCTGATTCGGTTATTTCAATATTTTTTATATAATCTTTCCCTGCCGCTTCGGCCATACCGGTAAACAGCATGGGCATCGCAAGGATAAATGCCATTAAATATCTATATATTTTCATATTTTCTATTCGCTATTGCGCAAAACCCAATAATCGGTACCATCAGAAACCTTCAGAAGGTAAAGACACCTGTTTGCATTGGGTTTTTCGCCAAAAAGCCGCATATAGAGGTCGTTATAGAACTCTGGGGACTCCAGATAATAACCGTGTTTATAACTGGAGTTGTTTATTGGGGTCACATCTACCAGGGAGATCCTGTCCGGGTCTAAGGATTTCAGATATAGCATATCCTTTGTTTCTTCGAGCTGCTCGTGTTTCTGTGCCTTCTGCCGGCCCAGCCTCTTCTCATCATTTATCAGCGAACTAAGGAGCAGGGCCTCGTCATTCGAAGAAACGTATGTGGTCAATTTTTCCGAAAACGACGCTATCTCACTCTTGAATTGTTCGTCAAATTCTCCTTCGCCTACATCCGGAGCCGCAAATACAACATGGTCTATTTCCAGTTCTTTATCGGACAGGTGGTCATATTTATACATGTGGTCAAAGGCATCGCAGACGACCTGGCAGCCAAGGCTTGACGCCTTGACCCAGAGCTTTCCCGGCCGGACCTTACTTATGATCTCGGACAGAAGCTCTCCCAGATATCCCCCTGAAGCAGCCGCATAAGACTGGGCTTTTTTATATCCCACTACAGGAACCAGCTGGTCCCCGGGCCAGTCAAAAAGAAGGACAGGCGTATTTACGTCGAGTAAATATGTAAAATATGCCGCCTTTATCGCCGTTGCTTCAAAATCATCTTTATAACCGAAAACTATCACGAGCAGGGAATTATGCGGAGAGGCCTTTACCGCATCGGCTAATCCTTGCATAAAGGCATCTTCCTTAGCCGTCTTAACCTCCTGTATGCCTATAAGCCCTTTTCTTTCAAGGCGTTTTGGAAGCATCTTCCCTATTTTTATATCCGGATCTATTTTAACAGTCAGGTTGCCGCATGTAACGCCTGCTGCCAGGTCATTATTAAAAGAGGTGTAATCATCGACGCTCTTATTTATCTGCCGGCTTGTGGCGTAGAATATATTCATTACCCTGTAGTTACCTTCTACTGTATATGGGATACGCCGGTAGAGATTTTTTGTGTAATTCGATGCCTGCTGTATGGGGAATGAAGCGCATCCGGTTAAGAAGAATAAAAAACCGGCGGATAGAATGGTGAGCTTAAAGGATAATGCTTTATTTTTGATCTTTATGCCCCTTTTTACAAATTATACGCCTTGTTGGGAAAAAATCAATAAAAAGACGCTTCTCAGAATAATCTGAGAAGCGTTTTTTTATTAAACCCTGCCTTGTTCCCTGGATATCAATAACTTATGATATTCGTGTTAGGATCTGTCAGGATATCAGTAAACGTCTCTCCCTGCATCTGGTTCAAGGTCTCTGCACCCGGTATTAACTCTTGCACGGTAACGCCCTGGTTTGCCATGCAATTAGGACAGACCAATACTCGGCCGCCCTTCTGTATTATTTCAGTAAGCTTCGCCTGTAAAGGCGCTCCTATACCAGAATGTATGTTCTGCGGTATGGTAGTGGATGCTAAACGCACGGCCTTGATGTTCAAAAGGACCACAACCTGTCCACCCTGGTCCAGTATCATAGTAGCCGTCCTCAGCGGCATCGCGGAAACCACCAGCTCATCGGATGTAAGATTAAAAAGCACCCTCTGCTGGTTTACAGCCTGCGCATTCCGCGGCATAAAGAAACTGCCGGCGGCAAATGCCAGGATAGAAATCATTACCACTAATATAGTTATTTTTTTAAACATACTCCACCTCCCCGGTATTTTTAGTAAGTAACTACCTGTGTATACATGTCCATGTATCCATAATAAGCAAAATCAGGGCTCGATAATATAACTCCGGGGAGCAATTCCGACGGGGTTATTCCGTACCTTGACATGCACATCTGACACGCGGCGACCGTAGCACCCCTGGCGATCAGTTCGGTGATCGCCTGCGCAATAGTCTTACCTGTTATGGCATGTACGTTCTGCGGCTGGCCGGCCCACGCGTTCTGCACGCCTTCGATATTCAGGTAGATCGTCACTTTTTTGTCGTGATCCAGCATGGTGTTAGCCAATCGCACCGCCATCATCACGCGATCTATGTCGCTGGTCTGTATATTGACCATCAGGCTTGACCTCGGATGGACGATCGGTCTCGTTGTAATTGCGGCTTCGGCGGTTTCGATCAAGGGCCCCATATAAGCCGGCACGCAGCTAAAAGCAATAATTAAAGCCGTTAATAGACATATAGTTTTTTTCATTGCTAGTCCTCCTGTTTAATAAACATTGATAAAAATTGGTGAAAACGCTTGTTATGCGGTAACAGGGGGGGGCTGTTGCGTTATATGGAACAGATTTCCACGTATAAAAACTTAGCAGTCTTTCTTTGATCAAGAAGTAATATATGGCCTGCGGTTCCGCTAATATATGCAATGCCCACTGTATAACAGATGGCTGAGACAAAGCAGCCCGTCTGCATAATGGGCATTCTTTCTTTGCATAAGACCCGTCAGGCAAAGAAGGCGGTTTGGACGGCGATCCGTGCCCGTTTAAATACAGGGCACAATTATTGCAGCAAGAGGAAAAAGGAAAGGAAAATAGCGCATAAAATGTTCCGACAATAAGGACTATATGTAATCTTATCGGGTGAATGGTTTTGATCATCATTATAGTGTTTTTTGTTATAGCTTCTAAAATGGCCTGAAGGACATTTCACTTCAAGGTCGTCCAACAGCTCATTCAGTATACCTTCACCTGTAAATATATACATAGGGCCGCTCCACTAATTTCTGACTTTTTTCTGCCAATAAAAATCGCCCATAGACTGGCTATGGGCGATCATAAAATAAACAGGTACCTATACAGTATTACTTTTTTTCTGCGGTGCGGGCGGCGAGTATGCCGACATTCTTCTGAAGTTCCTGGATCTGCGCCGAAACCGGGCCATATTCCTGTTGCAGGCTCCTGAACGTGTCTTTCATATCTTCTATTTCCGACAAAAAGCTTTTGGCGCTTTCCTCGCTAAAAACTATTTTCTTCTCCAAAGACGTCATATTTGACGTTACATCCTTAAGCTGGCCGCTTAATACGTTCAATTCCTCGCTGGAACTACGCAACGTGTTCTCAATGCTCCCTATCCTCTCTTCCAGGCTAAGGCTGTTTTGCGCAACAGACTTAATATTAGCATTTATCCTGGAGAATAGGGCCAGCATTATGACAACGGCCAGGACAAGAACAACCGCAGAAATTACAATATTTGCGGGCAATACAACAGCCTTCTTAGCACCTTTAATAACTTGTTCGGGTCCAGTTGCCGGTATTTTTTCTTTGGCCTTTTTAAGGCTGTCCATGATCACGCTCATATGTCCCCCTGCGTTTTATAGCTGTAAGTATACCATATACAAAGGATTGGGATGCGATATTTTGACGGGCCCTACAACCGAGAATTATTCCAGCCGTCGCCTTCGCTTGACATAAATTGGTATTAGGCATACTAATTTATTCTGGAAAAATTTCGATGGCCGGCTAACCTGTCTAAAGCGCCAAAGATTAGCTATGGCGGTATTTAATTACCCTGATCTTCTCAAGGGTAATAAGCCCTTCCTGCACAACTTCGTCAAGGAACGGAAGGAGAGTATTGAGTTTTTCTTCGGTGTCAACGATCTCGATGACAATGGGAAGGTCTTCCGATAAGCGCAATAATTTTGCCGAGTGCATCCTGCTATCTGCACCAAATCCCATAATGCCGCGGACTACCGTAGCCCCGGCAAGATTAAGCTCTCTAGCCTTAATGACTATTTGTTCATATAATGCCTTGCCCTTGTATTGATCCGTTTCTCCGACAAATATACGCAACAACATTCCTTCTTCGGGTAATTTCATCTTACGCCCCCTTATTTGAATAAATTCAATAGTGTCTTTGAAGCAATATATCCGGCGAAGACCGCGATAAGGCTCAAGACCACCGAAAGAATCGCATTTATAACAGCGATCCTGTACTCCCCGTCTTTCATAAGGTTAAAAGTTTCGAGGCTAAATGTGGAAAATGTCGTATAGCCGCCCAATATGCCGATAAATATGAACAGCCTGACATTCGGAGATACAACAAACCTGTCGAAAGCGCCCCACAGGAATCCTATTACCAAGGAACCGGTCACATTCACGACTAACGTGCTTATTGGTAACACCCCGCCTGAAAACCTGTAATCAAGGCCGCCCATGATATATCGCAAAAGCGTCCCGATCGCGCCGCCTAACCCTATAATAAAAAACCTCAGCATAAACCGATACCTCCCTTGCGTTAAGTAGGAGTTATCAGCCCTGTTGAGGCGGTTCATGGCGAACCCCATCGCCATTTCATTGTTTAGTTATTATATATTAGCCAAACACCTTTAGCAATATTATTTATCCAGCGCGTCCAGGACGGAGCACATCATCTTATTAATGGTCAGGAACCTTCGGGCGTCCGCGATTATTTCTTCCGTTGATTGGACATAACAGGAGCCATCGAGCTCGTTACGGCAGTTTTCGATAAGCGCTACGGCTGAGGCGGGAGTTGTTTCCAAATGGAACTGTAATGCCAGGATACGATCATGCAGTATGAATCCTTGATTTTTACACGCCTTGCTTTCGAATATCGCGGTTGCGCCGCTGGGAATATCAAAGGTATCACCGTGCCAATGAAATACCTCTACTTGTTTTGGCAATACCGTGTTAAGTATGGTTTTATCCGCGCCAGGCAGCCGGTCGACACCGAACCAGCCTATTTCCCTGTAATTATTTTTGTATACTCTGGCTCCGAGCGAATCAGCGATAAGCTGCGCTCCCAGGCATATGCCTAAGACGATCTTCTCCGAGAAAATAGCCTCTTTTATGAACCGTTTTTCTTCTCTAAGCCACGGGTATTTATCTTCATCGTTCACACCCATAGGCCCGCCCATAATAATAAGCCAGTCTATATCATTCACTGACGGCAACGGCTGGTTATTATAAATATGGGTGCAGGATAATTGATGGCCTTTTGCTCTCAGGGCAGGCTCAATACTGCCTAAACTTTCAAAGGGTACGTGTTGCAGATAATGGACTCTCAATTTTTCGCCTTGTTTTGGCACTCTAGCGAACCACTCTTCTTCTTTTCAATATAATCTACAAACCACTGCGTCTCATTACAAAGCCATTTTACATGATCTTTCGTAACCGATCCTTTAATAATGGAGTTGACCTTTTTATTGATCTTTTGGCACCTGCTTTTCAATTCCGGGTAGGTGCGCTCGAAGAAACCTATTGCGGATGCGCACAGCATCCAGGAGGTCTGTTGGCTGAAATTGATCTTGTTGGTTTCCCTGCGTATTTTAATAAACCTGATGAGGGTGGGCGGAAGCCGGACGCTCTTTTTTTCTTTGCTCATAGCCTCTTCCTCCTTGAATTAATTACAAATATGTTACTACTTCTGTTAAGATAAAACAAGCTATGATTTGTCCGACATTTTTGATACTGTAAATAAGGCCTGAGATCAACTATGACGGTATTTAATTACTCTTACTTTTTCAAGCTTATTTCGCGGCTTCAGCTTGCTTCAGCAATCGGACGATTTCAGCATGCCCAGACTTCTCCGCCCACATCAAGGCTGTCCTACCCTCAATGTCTTTCGCATTTACGTCAGCGCCTTCAGCCAACAACGTCTTTACAGTTTTAGCATGCCCTTCCCTTGCCGCTGAAAACAAGGCTGTCATGCCATACATGTCTTTTGCGTGAATATCAGCGCCCTTCGACAACAACATCTTAACGGTTTTAGTTTGCCCTGCATATGCCGCAGCTTGTAAGGCTGTATGGCCATTTTCCATTTTCTCGTTGATGTTAGCGCCTTTAGCTAATAAAAGCTTTACTGTTTCAATATCGCCCCCAACCACCGCCCATATCAGCGCTGGCCCGCCTTCCTTGTCTTTCGCGTTGATATCAGCGCCATTAGCAAGCAATATATTTACGATTTTGGCCTGTCCTGTACCCGCAGCAAACATCAAGGCAGTCCAACCAACTTTGTTTTTCAAATTAACATCAGCACCATTAGCAAGCAATATATTTACGATTTTGATGTGTCCTTTTCCCGCAGCAAACATCAAGGCAGTCATACCATCATAGTCCTTCGCGTTGGCATCAACACCTTTAGCCAACAAAGCCTTCACACTAGCAGTATCACCTTGTCGCGCCGCCTTATATATATCTGAATCCAAATTCCGCGAACAGCCTGTAACCAAAAGTAAGAGTATGAGTCCTCCAACAAATAAAGTACGGATCTTTATAATTTTAAAATTTTCCACCAATTGCCTCCCAATTGAAATATCTGTGGATAATTTGGGGACGTTCCCCAATGGTACAGGTTAAAGGATGAATCTTTAAAACGCTAGAAGAGATTTATTTACACTCATTCACAAACTCCGGTTCTAATATCGGCTTGTAATCTTTCGGAAAAGCGATCGGGAATGTAAGCGTATCGTATATACCGGCACAGGTCCTTACTGCTGCCATTAAAATGCCTTTCGGCACTCCAATAACCATGCCTGAAGCAAAGTTCTGCTCCATGCCGATAACATATACATTTTTTGGCAACTCAACCCAGCCGCTCGCCATATTAATGACTCCCCTGAAGAGCTTCCTGCCCATATCCTGGGCATAGCCGGCTGATGCTATATTAAGAAGCATTAAAGCGACAACACATATAATAATACCTTTTAATAAATTCTTCATGTCCTTGCCTCCTCTTTATATGGTGCAATTATAGCATGCTCAATAGGTTATGAGAATAAATAAATGTTGGGCAATTTGGGTGAGCTTCGCGGACGAACTCTAGGGTTTACTCACTTCTTTCCCGTAATATCACGGGCCATGTTGATCAGGCAATATCTTCCGTGGATCAACGCTCGTTTCAGATCTATCTCTACAAAGAAACAGCGTCCGGCATTATCCTTAATTTTCCATTCAAATCGTTGTGGTTTATTCTGTGATGCCTTTTCAAAAAATTCGGCCA
>CAZHPY010000028.1:14233-18698 GCA_964534705.1 uncultured Planctomycetia bacterium
TGGGTAATTTCATAGCAATGCTTGCCGATAATTTCTTCCTGCAAACAGCCCGCGCTTTTCAACATAGTCTTATTCGCCCATATGATTTTAAAGTCTTTGGAAATAAGCAGTATTCCGTCTGTTATTCCATGCACAATGGTTTCAAGGATTTGTTTAGTCTCGGCAAGTTCTGTTTTTGCCATTTCGTAGCTACGCTTTACCGCTTCAAGCGCTATGTGCTTAAGCCTCAACTCTTCTTCTTTTTCATCGTTCTTCACGATATGTTCTTTTCTCATATTTTTGCCATACATTCATAATATACTTAATATATAAGGACATATCTAGCGTCAATTTACACTTTTGAATGACTTTTTTCTACTTTCATCGGTACTTCATCTTCATTGCTATGATCATAAGCGCCAACAATAAAGTTATAAAGTTGGCGATGATAATAGGCAATTCCTTTATAATTATCCCGTATATTAACCATAGGAAAACGCCCAGAGAAAATATACAAAATGTTAAGATCGATATCTCTTTGGCATCCTTTGCCTTATATATCTTTATTACCTGGGGAATGAACGCTATTGTTGTGCATATAGCTGCCGCCATTCCGATCATTGTATGGTTCATTTGTTTTTTCTCCTCACAGCTTACAGCCACAATTCTTGTTTCGCAATATTTCCTTTTGTTTCTTACGAGAATCTACAAATACTGTTTGTCTCTTAATACCTTTTGCAAGGCTATGATCAAGTTTGCTTTTATGGCTGTATCCCCTTCTCTTCATTTCTTCAACAAGCATCTTGTGCCTTAAATATAAAGCCGCTAACTTACCCTTCCATCTTAAGGTTTCCGGATGCCTGGAATACCCTTTTTTGTTTTTTGTTAAAACGGACCATATCGCATGTAATTCCCTGTGTTCTCCCAACAGGTGGTTGCGGCATAATCTTTTTGGCGCAATATCCCAGATCCTCATGGTTTTATTATACCCAAAACACACCCCTACACAAGCATTTTACTTGCGTAGGGCCATAACTATAATATATGCAATGTGTTATGGCAGTAAATCTGCGATCCCCTCTATTGAATTAATCCAGGCTATTTGATATAATATCCGCAAAAAATTTGGAGGCAAGACCATGACAAATACGCATTTTGTTGCAGGCAGCTTCTACATGCCTTTTTTTACGAGAATTGCGCTGCTTAGATTTTTCGACAGTATAAAATCGCTATACAATAAGAGGATATTGCTGGCGTGGTTAGCTGCCATAAAAAAATGGCTTACAGAGTTTTTTCTCTCAAACAAGTTCCACATTTCTTTCATTGTATTGGCTTTTCTCGCTCTAACATCCATAAGGTTTGTGATGCATGCTTTCGGCTTTTCTCTGGGATATCTCTACCTTATATTGATATGCATTTCCGGCATCTGGTTTGGATTCAGGGGAGGTATTGTAACCGCTACAATATCGTCTTTCATATTCCTCGCCGAAATAACTATATTCAAAGACTGGCCATTAAGGGATGTTGTCGCAAATAGCTATTTTCTAAGGATCTGCTCTTTTTATGCTGGCGGGCTTCTGACGGCATATTTATCAGAACTTAAAAGGTCTTTAAGAGAAGCACGGGCGCTGGCCTATTATGACGAGCTTACCGGGGTGATCAATTACAGGTGGCTGATGCAAACCCTGGATGGTGAAGTCAACCGCTGCGCGCGTTATGGTAAGAACATGGCCGTAATAATGATAGACATAGACCACTTTAAAAGAGTCAATGATACATATGGGCATATAACCGGAAATCTAATCCTGAAATCTTTTGCCGAGGTATTGAAAAACAACCTGAGAAATGTTGATATGGTAGGGAGATATGGTGGAGACGAATTTCTTATTATCCTGCCTGAGGCAAGCCATGAGGATGCTAAAGTGGTCCTGGATAGGATAAAAGACAAACTTATCGGAATACGGCTTCCTTGTTCCCACGATAAGGAAAAGATGGGCGGATCTCTTTCTTTCAGCGCAGGGGTATCTTCTTTTTCTTCGAATGGAAAGACGCTGGAAGAACTTATCAATGCGTCTGACGTGGCGCTTTATCATGCAAAGCGGTGCGGCCGGAACAAGGTCATTTCAGAAAGGAGGCGCTGGGTCAGGTTAAACCCGGCTCCAGACCTCAAGATCGACCTCGTCAAAGACACGGAGAATGCGTCCTCGGTCCTCAGGATCCTGAATATATCCAAACACGGCAGTCTATTGGCGCTTTCGGAAAATGTGAAGGGCCGCAACGTTACATGCAGGGTTAGTTTTTTAGACAATAAACAGCCTTTCGATTTAAAATGCGAGATCATGCACAAGGAGAAGACGGATAGGGGGTTTTATCTTGTTGGGCTATATTTTGATGAATTGCCGAAACAGATCGAAGATAGGATCCTGGATCACCGCCATAAAGAAAACTGGCCTCGATCCTGATCTAATGTAAGATTTGGGGACGCTCCTCAATGTCGGCCATAATATCCCTTGCTTTATCCTGCCCATAGTAGTAGCCTAGTATTTAGTCACCTTATGGAGTACAGGTATGGAAATAAATAGAAAGTCAGGGATAGGCGGCATCGGTGATTTTTCGTGGGGCACGCACTTCTGCAATGTATATCTGGACATTAACGAATTGATCAATTGCCTGGTACCTTATTTTAAGGCGGGATTGACAAACAATGAGCGCTGCGTATGGGTCATACCAAAATCATTTGATGCAGAAAAAGCAAAAGGTATACTAAATACGCATATACCGGATTTTAGACAATGCCTTAGCAGTGGACAGATCGAAATCCTGTCTTACGCCAAATGCTATGTTATAGATGGTATATTCAATAAACGGAAAGCCCTAGAGGCCTGGATGAAGAGGATCAATGATGCCCTGGCAAGCGGATATGACGGCTTGAGGGTATCCGGTAACGCAGATTGGATCGAAAATAAGGATTGGGACGAGTGGATGTTCTATGAAAAAGAGGTCAATAAGGTCATAGATGGCTACAAAATGATAGCCGCGTGTAATTATACGCTTTCACATTGCACCGCTACCCAGCTTAACGAAGCGATCCTGGCTCATCAATTTTCCACATTTAACATAAACAACTCAATGCGAATTGTTACCAATAGTAATAGCAACAGGAAAAGATTAAACGATAATTCTTAGCGGTTCCGCCCAGTATCGATCTCCCGTCGTTTTAAAAACCCATTCTGAAATTATATTAGGAATGCTCACCCGTTTGAGGTAAAATACGAACATATATGGAAAAAGTACAAATAATCAAAGTCTCTGATGGCGATCTCATCGCGGAGGTAGAAAGGCTTGCGGATAGCATCTGGCATGAGCATTATACGCCTATAATCGGCACGGCACAGGTCGAATACATGCTCAAAAAGATCCAATCAAAAGGGGCAATCTCAAACCAGATAAATAAGGAAGGATACCTTTATTATTTATTACGGGATAAAAACGGCAGATGGATAGGATATTTCGCAGTCGTCCCCAGGCAAACCGAGTTATTTTTGAGCAAATTTTATATCCGCTACGAAAATCGCGGTAAAGGATACGGCAAAGATGCCATAGAATTCATAAAATCAACCGCTAAAGATAAGGGCCTGGCTAAAATAGCCCTGGTCACAAATAAGAAAAATATAAATTCGATCAATGCATACAAAAGATTAGGTTTTACGATCACGGCCCCGGTTGTCACCGATATTGGAGACGGTTTTGTAATGGATGATTACAAGATGGAGCTTCGTGTGTTATAATTATAGCAGTAAACAAATAACGGAGAGGCGAAGATCAGAAAACATATATTCTTGTCAATCGCTACTGCCCTATCATTCCTGCTGATATTTTCCGCAGGCAGCATAATCTATCGCGAATCAGAGAATTTACACGCTCTCGTAAGGGAAGATGTCTACGCCGTAAAAAAATTATTTACAAGCCAGGTGAGCAACGATGCGAAATTACTGGGTACCATTATCGATTTGCTCATTGAAGAGGAAGAAGGTTTGCGCGAGGCGTGGCTGCTAAAGGATAGGGCCGCCCTGCTCGACCAGGCCTTGCCTTTACTTAACGCGCTGAACTCCCAACATAACGTTACACATTTTTATTTTATTGATCCGCAAGGGGTCTGCTTCCTGCGCGTTCATCAGCCATTCAATTTCGGAGATACCATAGACCGCTCTACCTTGAAGCAGGCAATGTCCTCCGGCTCATCAACTTATGGAGTGGAGCTGGGCCCTCTTGGCATATTGACGTTGCGCAGGGTCTATCCCTGGTATATCAACAATAAATTAGAAGGCTACATCGAGCTTGGTGAGGAAATTTACCACATCGCGCCTGAAATCAAAAGAATACTGGAAGTGGAATTGATCTTTACAATTGATAAATCTTTTGTCGATAGAAAACAATGGGGGGAAGGTTTAAAGGTAATAGGAAAAACGGGTAATTGGGAATATTT
>CAZHPY010000029.1:0-18479 GCA_964534705.1 uncultured Planctomycetia bacterium
TTCCAATTGGGCAACGGGGACACTCGTTTTACTCTAGCAATGGGGACGTTCGTTTTAAGCAGATGGGGTATTTGCCTCGATCTTGCGCCATATGAGCAGCAGGCCCCACCCTATCAGACATCCGATCATCGCGCCACTTATCACATCGCTGGGATAATGGACGCCTACATAAACTCTTGAAAAAGCAACAAGCGACGCAAACAAATATAGCATGATATACATTTTAAAACGGCTTGCCAGCAGAAAAGCGGCCATAAACGATATAACGGCATGATTTGACGGGAACGAAAAACCTTTTTCGACCGCGCCCAGTAAGATCGCGTTTGGAAGCGCTATAAAAGGCCTTGGCCTGGAAAATAATATTTTCATGAATCCGACGCTATAATAAGATATCGTGAGTCCTGCTATTAAAAAAACACCGAGCAACTTAGTCTCTTTTTTCTTCGAAAACAGGAAAAAAACACCGAGCAGGAAATACAATATTCCGCCGCCTAGACGGCTTATAAGAGGCATTATAAAATCGCAAAACGGATTGCTTAAACCGTGATTGATAAAGTTAAAGACCAGGACATCAAACGATCCCATTATGCGCCTCCTTTACTATGTCTATCCTGCGGACCAGGGCAAATGAACCTAAGATACAAACTATTCCCAGTATAAGCAAAGTATGCGGCGCGCCAAAGGCATGCGCCATGGAACCTGCCAGCAATGAACCGAAGGGGACCACGCCCATAAAGGCAACCATAAAAATGCTCATCACCCTTCCCCGCTTATCATCATGCACTATGGTCTGCAACACCGTATTATTCGATGCCATCTGCGCCATCATCCCGAAACCTGTAAAAATAAGTATCAGCATTGAAATCCACAATACACGGGAAAATGAGAAGGCTATTATACCGATGCCGAAGATATTGGCTGTAAAAAACGAGATGCGTCCCAGGCCCTTGATGGATTTGCGCGACGCCAGGTACAGCGCCCCCAGCAACGCCCCCAGCCCCGATGCGCCCATAAGATATCCGAGAGTACCTGAATCACCGCCTAAAACATCCTTGGCAAAAACAGGCATAAGGACGACGTAGGACATACCTACCAGGCTTATCAGCGCCGTGACCAGCATTATCGCTTTTATAGTCGGATTGTTCAGGGTGTAAGATATCCCTTCTTTCAATCCCTGGATGATCGGCTTATTTTTTTCCTTTATCATGCGCGGGGCGATACTCATGCTTAGTAAGGCTAATATCACAGCTATGTAACTCACCCCGTTAATGAGAAAGCACATGCCTTCACCCATAAGCGCGACAAGGATGCCGGCGATCGACGGCCCTATCAGGCGGGCGGCATTAAAGACGAGCGAGTTTAAGGCAATTGCATTGCTCAGGTCTTCTTTTTTTGATACCATCTCCACCACAAAAGCATGGCGCGCAGGCGCATCGAACGCTATTACAATACCTAAAAATACGGTCAGTATGATTATATGCCATATCGAAACTACCCCGGACATTATAAGCGCAGCCAAAACAAACGCCTGGGCCATCTCAAGGGCCTGCGTTATTATAAGGATACGATGCCGGCTATACCTGTCGGCGAATACGCCCGCAAAAGGCATAAAAAAAAGGCTTGGTATCTGCCCCAGGAATCCAACGAGCCCCAACATAAAAACGGAATTCGTAATACGGTATGTAAGCCAGCTTATTGCCATCTGCTGCATCCACGTGCCGGTAAGAGATATGCCCTGGCCCGTAAAATAAAGCTTGTAATTCCTGTGGCGCAGGGCCCTGAATGTATGTTTTATATTATTTAAAAGATCGTTCATTTTTTTACTCTTCTTCTCCCGGACGCTACGGAATAAAATTCGGATATCGTTATTACAGTTGCGCCTGCGGCGCGCGAACTATTGCCGACGTAATTATCATCGGACGCCACGATCACATGAAAACGGGTGGATTTATCCTGTGCCAGGCGTATTATCTTCCTGTCGCCTTCGCCGGTCTTTGAAAAAACCTGGCCGGGCCTTCCGAAAGACTGGCCGCTGTATTCATCCCTTCCGTCGAACACAACAAAGACCTCCGATACGCCGCCTGTCCTGCGCTGATATTCCCTTGCCAGCTCTGTTACCGCCCTTCGCGCCTCTTCAAGGCTGGATTCAAGCAGGTCGTCCAGTTCCGGTATCTTATGGATTGCGTTATAACCGTCTACTATTAATACCTTCATAACTGTTGAAATATCCCATCCTGACAGCCGGGAATTCTTTTTTAAGGAGTGCCATTATCTCTTTTACCCCCAGGATCTCAGGCGCCACCACCCGGATAGCCAATTCTTTAAAGTACCTGAGGGGATCGTAATTGAGATTACGCCATTGTATCATATCGATACCGTATATCCGCAAAAATTCTCTCAGGGCGTAAAACTCGTCCTTTGAATCGGTAAAGCCCGGCATGGTAAGATAATTTATCGAAACGAATTTGTTCCTTTTCCCGGCAACTTTTATGGACCTCATGACGTCCTCGAAAGAATAGCCGGCAGGGTTATAATAAGCTGTATAGTATTTTTTCCTGGCGCTGTTCATGCTTACCCTTATAGAATCGAGGCCTGCGTCGAATAAGCGCATAATAGTTTCGGGAGAACTTCCGTTGGTATTCATATTGATGGCGCCTTTTTGAGTATTTTTTCTTATTATCTTTACTGCCTTCTCGATTATTTTTGCGCAAAGGAGCGGCTCGCCCTCGCAGCCCTGTCCGAAACTGACAATAGCCTTCCTGGAATTTTTAATATGGAACAATGCTATCTCAGCAACTTCTTCCGCGGACGGCACAAATCTTATCCTCGGCTGCGTTACGGAGCATTCTTTTTCCGGCTGGCATGATATACACCCTGCGCACTGCGCGTTGCATGAAGGGGACGTCGGAAGCGGCCCTTCATATCTTTTCAAAAAAAAGTTTTTTGCGTTGGGACAATTATAGACAAAGGCGCAATTTTTCAGATGCCTTATGAGCCTGTTTTTCGGAAAAAGCTTTATGATATCCCGCGCGTTATGCCTTGCCGTATGCATATCCATGAAACGGCTGTCATGACACAATGAACTGTCAACTTTAACCGCGGCAGCATAAATTTCGCCTTTATATGACGTGCATGCCGCATAAGCGAAAAGAGGGAGTTTTTTCGGCCTTCCCATTTCTGCATAAGCGCTATTATAGGTCACCGTATAGCCGGGAGGTAAAAATGCGGCTGCTGCCAGGCGGTTTTTATCTTTTACGAATTCCAATGTCGAGGGGTCATAGGCCACCGCCGCCCTGGAAGGAAGCCTGAATAGCTCGCTTCCCGGTGGCAGCTTTATAAGATCGCCGGATAAAAGCTTAAAAAAATGCCCGGCCTTCATGCCGGCCGGTTCTAAAATTTTATTTTTTCTTTTCATTGGATCGCGCCAGAAGATACAGGAGGTCAGAAAGCCTGTTCAGGTAAATTATTATATCGCGGTTTTTGAGCATTTTTTTTCTGGACATTGCAACGCACCTGCGCTCTGCCCTGCGCGTTATTGCCCTGGCAACATCAAGCGCGCTTGAAACGTGATTGGCCCCCTGCAGGCAGAAAGACCTGAACCTCATATCGCGCTTATTCTCGAGGGAACATATCTCTTTTTCAAGGGCAGATACGGAAGAACTGTTTATCCTATTCTTTAACTTTTTTGTCGTCGTTGAGGTCGATGCGACCTCAGAACAAAGCACTGTAAGCTCATTCTGTATACAACTTATGACAGCCTTCGTTTTTCTGTCCCGCAACAGGCTTTTTGCCATACCCAGAAACGACAAAACCTCATCCAGCGCGCCGCATGTCTCTATGCGTACGTCATCTTTGCTGACCCTTCCGCCGCCATACAATGAAGTGGTGCCATTATCCCCTGTCCTGGTTACTATGCTCATATAGCTATCTCTTTCTTATCTTTCGCGAGCATCGCAGTTAATAGTCCTGCCAGGCATACGAACATGGCAAACTGGAAAGCCGCGTTAAAAGCGGTGCTCAATATTTCCGGAGAATGCCTTGCCGCTGCTATATCAACGTGCTGAAGCGCTATTGTCTTATGCAGCCTTGACATCAGGACAAGAGGTAATATAGCTATGCCGAATACGCCGCCCGTGCTTACAAGGATCTTATAAACACCGGAAGCCATGCCCTGCTTATCCGCAGGCGCATGGGCCATTACAAGCTTGTTATTTGCCGGCAGGAAAAAACCTATTGCCGCGCCTGCGAGCATCAATGAAGGAATAAGGCGCGAAATATGCGTTTGAGGCGTAAGTAAAGAAAATGCAAGGAACGCCAGCGTGGTCAATCCTATACCGGCTGAACATATGATCCGGGTGCCTATCTTATCCGATAGCCTGCCGGCCAGGGGCGCAAAAACGATAAGCATGGAGGCGGGTATCATAAGCAAAAAGCCCGCGTGGACTATGTTCATCTCCCTGACCATGCTCAGGTAGAACGGCATCAGGAACATCAGCCCCATATAGACAAATATCGTGCATAGGGCCGATAATGTGGCAAAGGTAAAATCCATGTTCCGGAAAAGCGAAAGGTCCAGTATGGGATAGGAGGTCCTTTTTTCCCATATTATAAAGGCGATAAACGCTGCTATTGAAACAGCGAAACATGATATTACGATATTATTTTTGAGGCCTAATTTAGCGATCGAATTAAGGGCAAAGATCAGGGTAGATAGCGAGATAAAAACCAATACCGCTCCTATGCTATCTATGCGGCGGGATCCCGGCAGCGGCTGCTTAGACGGTATAACGTGAAAAGACGCTATTATGGCCAGCAGCCCTAAAGGGATATTTACAAAAAATATATTATGCCACCCCAGATGATCGTTTATAAAGCCTCCGAGTATGGGCCCAAGGCAAAAACCTACCCCCTGAGCCGTTGCCATTAAACCAAGGGCCCTGCCCTTTACGCTGTCCGGTAAAAAAGTCGTTATCATGGCTATTCCTATAGGACTGAACATTGCCTCCCCGACGCACTGGAATATCCGCAAACCAAGTAATATGTTCAGGTCCGGCGCCAGGCCGCATAGAAAGGTCCCGCTTACGAATATGACGAGTCCCAGGATAAATATCTTCCGGAAGCTCAGTATGTCGCCCAGTTTACCGAACAAAAGCACTGTACTTGTAACTACCAGGAGATATGCAAGCGGAAGCCTTGACACGAGCCCTATATTCACTTTAAAAAAATCGGCCATGACGGGCAGCGAGATGTTCAGCATGCTGTAATCTATACTGAACATAAAAACCGTAGCGCACACTACGGCTATAAGGTGGTTTTGCTTTCTCTTATCCGTTATTACATGGTCCTGCATTATAATGTTATTTCCTCGATAATGTTGAATTCGGGCGGGATCTTATAATCACACCTTAAATGGGATACCTTGAACTGGCTGTCATGCTGTAATATGGCAAGGCAGGCTTTCCTGAATTTTTCGAACGATCCTTTTTCCAGCACCTTTAACTTCGGGTTTCCCAGCCTCTGCGAAAGGCGCTTTGTCTTATACTCCATGTTGATAATGCCAAGGTTATATTCGACGGCGCTTAAAAAATCCTTCTTTTTGGACTGGTCCAGTTCCGATCCGAATTCCACAAGGAAAGAATACACCGGCGGCACCTGTGATTCCAGGCAGCAGCAGAAAAATTCCAGGTCGATCCCGACCAGGTCCCTGGCTTTACTTATCGCGCTTATTACCTGGCTTTCATAAAGCTTTTCTCCCGTAGCGGAAGATACATTCTTGCCTTTCTGGATAAATTCGATAACGGGCGTCCTGTTATGAAAACCTACGACCTTTATTATATCGTCAATATTATAACGGTACAATCCGGCCGTTGTAGTAAAGAGCATATAATATCTCTTGCCCTTTTCCAGTTTATCAACGGTAAGGTACCTTGGCTTTTCCTTATCGATATCCTCCTCCGGAATGAACTCATAAAAATTGGAGTCGATCGTAAGTATGCCGCTGGGCCCGTTATCGGATATGGGTATGGAACAGCGCGCTTCGGTTGCCACAAAGCCGAAATCTCTGAAATTTACATTTTCCGGAAAATACTTTACCACTTCTTTCAGGTACGACCCTACGGTCCCGCCGGTCCAGCATTCTATCATACTAATATTGGGCCAGAAATCTTTAGGGGACAGGCTGCCCTTTTTCGATAGCAGCTTTTCCAGCTCCAGCGCCCTGGCCGGATTCGGTTTTATCCTTTTCATGAGCAATTTACGTATGCAAGGCTCTATTTCAAAACCATCGCTGAGCATACCGTTTTTGATATCACTAATTATCTCCCGGGCATATTTTTCTATTTTCTGGCAAAGTATAAGTATTGTCAGGGGGTTCATCGTCCCTATAGTCGTAACGCTTGCTTCTATACCGAATCTCAGTATCGAATAATACCTTGCTTCATAATCCTTAATGCAAAAAACTTCGTATGGAAGGGCGTATTTTTTGCTTACAAAAGGCGGCATGTGCTTATATGCATCCCCCGACTCGGAACCATAAGGAACTCCTGATTTGACATAACCTTCTACAGCGGGACTCATTATTATCAGCGCCTTGCCATCAAGGGCTTTAGGGTGTTCCTTAAGGGCGTGGTACAGCCATAGATCCATTACTTTGGACTTTTGCCGCCGGGACCTTTTAGTAACGGGTATGAATTTAGGTATGTTGGTAGTGCCGGAAGTTATGCCGAAAAATATTACCCTGTCCTTTACGAGGATATTGCCCTCCCCTCTCATCATCTTTTTTACATAAGGCCGGAGGTCCTCGTAAGCGTGAACAGGGACATTTTCCTGGAAATCTTCTATGGTTTTAATATCGGAAAACCTATGCTCTTTTCCAAAGGCCGTATCCTTATTCCGGTTGATCAGGCTGAATAAAAAATCTTGCTGGGCCTTAAGAGGGTTCCTGGTTTTCTTATCGAATCTGGCCGCATCGAATGCCCGGATATTGACCAAAAAGGCGATCAGGTTCATCTTATTTTACCACCATGTTCTTTACGGAATACTTCCTTATCACATCTTCTCTTACCGTTACACCCAGGCCACTTTTATCCAGCGCATATCCTATGCTCTTTACCGGCGTAAGGTCCTCTTCCACACAATCTTCCTTGAGCAAAAACCTGGAATAGGCGCCTTCAAAATATGCTATATTTTTTGCCGCTCCTGCCATATGCCTTGCCGCAGCGGTCAATATGCCGGTTTCACCTACAAGGCAGCCGACCTGATACGTCAGGCCATTATCACGCGCTATCTTCATGATATCCAGCGACCTGAATATGCCTCCGCACTTTGACAGCCTTATGTTAAACATGTCGCAGGCCCTTGACTGCGAGAGCTTCTGCGCATCATGTATAGAACACAGCGACTCATCGGCGATCACCGGCTCCGGGCAGCGATCTGCGACTTCCCGCATGCCTTCAAGATCATCTTTCGGCACAGGCTGTTCCACGGATGATATCCTGAACGGCCTGAGTTTTTCTATCTGCTCAAGCGCAACTTTGGCCGAACCCCATGCGCCATTGGCGTCTACCCTGATATCGGCGGACGGCAGCATCTGGCGGCAAACCCTGACCACCTGGATATCGTTATCGGAGCCCACCTTTACTTTTATAAATTTATATCCATGGAACTTAGCGAATGCGCAAATCAGGCCTGCCTTAAGGACAGACGTGCTGGGGACTATCAGGCTATACACAAATTTGGTATTTACCGTTTCTCCCAAAAATCCCGACACCGGCTTTGAAGAGCTCCTGCCAAGACAGTCCAAAAGGGCTAACTCAAGGGCGCACCGCGCTTCCGCTTCTATCCCTTCAAGGTTTTTGATAAAATTAACGGATCCATCATCATCGGCAAGGCCTGCTCCGATGAACTTCTTCGCATAATCCTTTAAATATGAAAATACCGAATCCTGGGTGTTCCCTGTAACATATACCCTTGGCAATGACTCGCCGAATCCGGCTATGCCATTATCAAGAACGACCTTTACAAATATGCTTTCGCTGTCGCTTCTTGACTTAAGCGAATGATTGAACGCATACTTAAAAGGCAGGCTTGCCTTAAAGATCTCTATTTGTGATATCTTTGGCATCGCATCTATCCTGTATCCATCCGGCTATATCCCCGAGGACCAGGCCGGCATTTTCTTCAAAGGTCAATATGTGATGAAAATCATCGTATACCTTCATCGTCTTATCCTTGGACGGTAATTTTCCGAACCACTTTTTGGTGCCTTCGACATCTATTATACCGTCCTTACCTGCGAGCATCATGAGAACGGGCAGGCGCACATTGCGCAGCGCTTTCTTTACCAGCTTATCCATCCTGGCTATCTCTAAAAAATGCTGCGCCGGTATATACCGCAGCCTCATTACGTCCTTCTTTATATACTTCAGGTATTTTTCGTTAGAAGTAAACATACTATCCCTGATAGGGCTCTTGATCATGCTATTCGGCCTGAACAATATAGATAACATATCAAGGAACGGGAATTTAAGATTGTTTTTCAACGACGGGGATATGAGGATAAGGCCGTCCAGATGATATTTATAAGAGGTGGCAAAACTTACGGCTACCTTCCCGCCCAGACATAGGCCCAAAAGGAATATCCTGCTTTCAGGATGCTCCGACCTGACAAGATCCAGAAATGTCCCGAGATCGCTTAAAATGTGCTTTTCGCAAAAACTTTTACAGTTACCCCTGTTAAGCCCGGAACCGCGCCTGTCAAACGCATAAACATTCATGCCTCTTGATTTCAGGAACTCCGCGATGTTAAAGAACCATCCCATGTGGCTCTCGAGGCCGTGTAGATAAACCACGCAGGGCGCCTCTTTTTTAGCCTGCCACACATTATAATAGAGCCTGAGGTTATCTTCTGTAGTGAACTGCCCTAATTTTACGTCCATTATCCTTTTTTCTCCATCCAGGCCCTGGTCCTTTCTAATCCTTCCTTTATCGAAATACGCGGACTATAACCAAGGTCTTCCTTCGTCTTCATGATGTCAAAATCCAGATTGAAGGCTAAAAATTTTATGTGCGTCTTGGTTACGGGAGGCGGGTTCTTCGATCTTATAAGCCTGAACAATCCCGTAAGCAGATTACACGATAGAGAGGCGATAAACCTGGGTACATATTTTTTAGGTTTTTCAAGCCCCCACACATCCGCGGCCATCGATATAAAGTCTTCTATGGTCATGCGGCTGTCATTTGTAACGTTATACTTCTGGCCGACGGCCTTATCGCTCCTGGCAGCCAGGATTATCGCATCCGTAAGATTCTCGATGTAAACAGCGTTGATCGTGGTCTTGCCGGTCCCGATCAACATAACCTTCTTACTCCTCAGCTTTTCGGATATGCGCGGCATAAGCTTGTAGTCCCTGGGGCCAAAGACAAAGCCGGGCCTTACAATAGTAATGGGCAAGCCATATTCTTTATAATATTTCATGACCAGTTGTTCGGCATCTATTTTTGTATCTATATAGCTGTCCCCTGACTTGTGGCAAGGAGCATCCGCCTTTGTCCCAAAATGGTCTCTCAGGCCCAGCACGGCAAGACTGCTTATAAATACAAATCTTTTGATCCCGGCCTCCCGGGCGCACTCAAGCAGATTTTTTGTCCCTTCCACATTGACCCTGTATGCTTCTTCGTAGGATATCCACTCATCCGCGAGGGCCGCGCTGTGATAGACCGTGTCCATCCCTTTCATCGCGTTCCTTACCGACCCCATATCGTTTATATCTCCATAGGCAAGCTTTGTACCTATGCTTTTTAAAAAATCTACTTTGCCCGTCTTCCTCACGAGCGCCGTTACCTCTTCGCCGTCCTTTATCAGCCTTTCTGCGATATGGCTGCCTATAAAACCGGTTGCGCCTGTTATTAGATTTTTCATCCCGTTAGACCTCCTTAATCTACCAAATCTATTATATTCGCTTTATCACAAATAGCGTAATCCCATAAATTAGAACCTTTAAGAGGTCTAACGGGATTCATGCCTTCCCCTTCTTCGTCATTGTCCTGTCCGTCAATCCAGATACACTTCTTCTTCAATAACAAAATTTTTGTCAAATTCATTATCTGCCGTCAGCTCGGCCACCTTGAATTGGCTGTCATTCGCCCCCTTGCTGACGCGCATAACACGGTATTTCTCAAATTCACCGTTCTTCACCACTTTAAGCACCGGGGGCTTCAGCAGCTGGGAATCGCGCGCATATTTGTATTCGGAATTTTCCTTGCCCAGCTCTTCCTCTATGGACTTCAGCAACTCCTTCTTATCGACATTCTTTGAACCGTTCTCGAATTCTATGAGAAAGACATACCGGGGAGGGGTCTTTTCGGCGCACGCCGAGAAAAAATCTATGAGCACCTTGTGTTTATCAACAACCCTGTTGAAGGCCTCGTTTACCTGGGATTCATAAAGCTTTTCGCCCATTATCGAAACGGCGTTAAGCCCTTTCTGCACGAATTCTATGACAGGCGTTTTATTAAAAAATCCGGTAACTGTGATTATGTCATCTATGTTATACCTGTAGAGGCCTCCCGGCGTAGTCACTATGAGATAATATTCCTTCCCCTTTTCCAGTTCATCGCAAAGCAGGAAACGCTTTTTATCCTTACCCATATCTTCTTTGGGAATAAATTCATAAAAATTCGTCCTTATTGCCAGCACTCCGCCCGCGCCCGAATCGCTCATAGGTATCGAACTGCGCGCCTCCGTCGACAAGCACCCAAAATCCCTGACGGGAACGTCGCCGAAATATTGCGGCAGCTCTTTAAGGTATAATCTTACGGTCCCGCCCTTCCAGCATTCTATAAGTTTGATATTTGGCCATATGTCTTTTGGCAATAAAGCCCCCTTATCGTTCAGGATATCCCTTAGCTGGGCTGCCCTCGCGGGATTGGGCTTGAGGGCGCTAAAAAGAGGGTTCCTTACATAAGGCGGTATCTTAAGGCTGCTGCTTAACGTGCCCTTCTCGATGTCCTGTATCAATTCATCCTTATACTTATCCAGCTTATGGCACAAAAGGATTATCGTATTTGGGTTTAAAGTGGCTATGGTAGTTATATTTTTTTCCAGCGCTATCCTTAACATGCAATAATATCTTGATTCATAATCCTGGATAAGAAATACGTTGTAAGGGATCGCATAGAAGTTCCTTACTATCATCGGCATGTTCCTGTAAGCATGGCCGCTTTCGGCGCCTATAGGTATGCCCGATTCAGTATAATCGTCATTATCAGGGTTTATTACGGCCAGGACCTTCCCGTCCAGGACGTCCGGGTGGTCCTTAGTTATATAATATGACCAAAGCTGCATGGTCTCGGCCTTTTTGGAACGGGAAAAATTTGTGACAGGTATGAGCTTTTGCTTGCCGGTGGTGCCGCTGGTAAGGCCGAAGAATATCACCTTATCCTTCGTAAGGATATTTTCTTCGCCGTTCTTGGCCCTCTCGATATAAGGGAACAATGATTCGGAATCGCTCATAGGAACGAGCAGGCGGTAATCCTCTATGGACCTGACCTGCGAAAAATGATACTTTTTGCCGTACCTGGTGTTTTTATTGCGGTTTAAATACTGGAGGAGCAGTTTACGCTGGACAGCTATTGGATCTTTTGTGGAATTCTCGAACTGGTTTGCTTTAAATATCAATGCCCTTAAGGCAAGGTATGCTATATGCAATTTTTGACCTCTTTTTTGAGTTAATTACTATATAATATACCATATGAATAAAAAAATAAAAAGGTCAGTTTTAAGAATCAAGCGTTCTTTTTCATTATAAAATACTCAAAACGCTCTTTCCTTATTTTAAGAGGAGGGATCCTTGATTCTATCTTGTAGCCTAATCTTTCGTATAATTTTATGGCTTTTTGGTTTTTAACGTCCGCATGCAGCACCATTTTGTTTTTGCCGACTGTTCTTATCTCTTTTTCTAAGGCGCCAAGCAACCTGCTTCCCAGTCCAAGGCTCCTGTATTCGGGATATACGGCAACATTGCTTAAGTAGCAATCCGTAGTGGAGAAGTCGCTTATCACTCTCTCCGATCTCCAAAAAGACAATATAGAGCGCGGAAGGCGCCAGTTAAGGTATTTGAGAAGCAACCATGTCAATCTCAGCTTCTCCCGTTTTCTAGGCCTGAACCTGTGCAATTGGGCCATGCCCGCGGTCTTACCGTCCACTTCTATAAAAAATGCTTTTTCATAGCTATAGTAATGCCTTCTGCGCGGGAAGATACTCTTCATTACGTTTTTTACTTTTGAACCGAATAGGAGCGAAAAAACTTTTGGGGAGGATAATATGACAAGCTCTGAGAAGTGGTGGGCGTCTTCAGGTTTGCCTTTTCTGATGATTATTTGTTCCATAGCTGATTCTAATGGCAAACCGGCACCAAGTCAAATCACTTTTTGCTATCTTAACCAAACTTATTATGCTAATGTCTCTGAAAACCATTCCAATATCGAGTTGCGCATTTCGTCATAATTGAACTGGATCAGCCTTTCGGCATGATAACCGCCTTTTACGATCTCGATCTTCTTCCTGGTTATAGCGGCTTCGTATAGTTTCTTTGCATGCCGGGTCTTGATCACCCAATCATCGTCCCCGTGGATAAAAAATAATGCGGTATGCTTTATGCGGCCGACCGAATCTATCGGATCATTTTTTTGCAGGAAAATATTTGAAAACCTGGCGCCCTTGCCTTCCCATCCGCTTTCTATATTATCTTTAAGGTCGGCGAACATGGCGGGCTCCCAAAAATGATAATCTATGCTATTGAATTTTGACGGGCAACTGACCAATACCATGCTGTCTATGCCCGGCCTGGCAGCGGCCTCATTGATAGCGGTTGCCGCCCCGAGAGAAAAAGCAAGTATGCCTATATGTTCATAATGCTGCGATCCGGCATAATCTATTACAGCGTCCAGGTCAAGATACTCCTTAGACGACCATGTATAAAGTCCTGCGCTCTTACCGTGCCCGCGGAAATCGAATATTATAACGTCATATTCCGGTAACAGCATCTGGACGGCCTTTTTCATCCACCGGTTATCTTTGCTGTTAAAAAATCCCGGGCATACTATTATAACGGACCTGAGGCCCTGTTTGTAATGGTCGTAGGAAATATTTACGCCGTCTTTGGTCTGAAGAACGCCTGCTACCGGTTGGACTGCGCCGGCGGAAAATACCGCCGGCGCAATTATTAGAATGCATACTGATAAAACAAGTAATACCTTAAAAATTACTACCTTGTCAATAAGGGCTCCGGATCCGCATCAGGCCGGATCGTTTTTTTCGGACCATTTTTATCCGCTTTTATATTAGCCGAAGGGCTCTTGCCTATATCCCTATGGACCCGTTTTATTTTTAATTCCCCTCTCGGCTTATCTATATCTGCCGGCATAATAAGTTCGTTCTTTATCAGCGAAGCGCCTATTACTCCTTCCATAGCCTGCCTAAGCATCCAGCCTGCTGCGCCGGTATAGCCATGCCATATCATTCTCCCCGGATCGAAATTAGTTAAAAGATCCGCGGCCTGTTTGTTGGGCTGTCCGCCGTATATCTCGATCTCTTTTGGAGTCATGTGCGGAAGAGCGGAGATCTTGAGCCAGAGCCTGTAAGCCGTTGCCCTGTATTCATCGGCTTTATCATGGTCGCCTTTTTTATCGTATTCCTCAGCGATTATCCTGGCAGCTTTTACCATCCATTGCACGCCATGGCAATACATACCGTTCTCGCGTACACCTTCAGGATATTTGCTTGACCTACCGAGATACGGTTTTGAGTCTTCCCGCAGGGCAGGCCAGCCGAGAAGGATAACATTCTCCTTCTCGAGGACTTTAAGCGCCGTATTTAACAGGGTTACGCTGCGCTCAAAATCCATTCCTGACATGGCAGCCCAGGCAGCGGTCAATGCATCTATCTCCCACACGCCGCTATCCTTTACTCCGATCTCCATGCCATTGTCGTGATATGCGCGCAGATAGCGGTCGCCCCGCCATGTCTCTTCCAGCGCCTCTTTAAGCTTGGCCATTCTCTTTACATAATATTCTTTCTTGCGGCTTCCTTCCTTCATCTCGATTATATCGACCATATCTTTAAGGATATAGTAAAGGAAAAAGCCCAGCCATACGCTCTCGCCTTTGCCTTCGCTCCCGATATCGTCCAGTCCGTCGTTCCAGTCCCCTACCCCCATCAAAGGCAAGCCATGCTTTCCTGAACGCTTTTTCAACAAAAGGTTTATGGACCGCATACAATGTTTATAAACTGTATCCGCACGTGTTGAGCGATGATACAGATGCCCCCACCCCTGTTTATTCTTTGGAAGCGGCGCGAAAGGAAATTCAGAAAAGACATAAGAGGTCATTTCATCGAGTATTGTATGATCACCGGTTGCTCTTATATATTCCACAATGCCCCAGGTAAGCCATACCGGATTATCCGAAGCATGCGACCTGCAGGAAAATGCCGTCCTTCCGTCTGTCAATGTGAAAAACCAATGGAACACGTCGCCCTCGATGAATTGCTGGGACGCATGAAGGACCAGTTGTTTTCTCGCCAATGCAGGATCTACCCATATCAGGTTCACGGTATCCTGGAGCTGGTCCCTGAAACCGTAGGCTCCGCTCGTCTGGTAAAATCCGCGCCTTGCCCATATACGTTCGGCGATGGCCTGGTATTTCAGCCAGTTCTGGTAATAGTCAAACTCCGGCTTGTTGGTTTCTATGGTGAGTGTCCCCATAAGGTTCATCCACCATTTACGCGTATCCTCAAGGCTCTTTTGGACCGTGGCGGTATCTTTATATTTACGCGTCAACTCTATGGCTTTTTTCCTGTCATCGGCCTGGCCCATTACAACTGCCAGGGAAGATTCCCCGTGCGCCGGGATCTCGACAGTGCCCAGGAAAGAGGCTATCTCCCTGTCGTCGGTAAATTGTGTCATGTCCGACTTGCCTTCTTCTACCATGAACGGCTTCGTAACGCCGCGCCCGTCACCGAAAAATCTGCCTCTCCTTGTTTCAAAGTGGTCCGCAGCCAAAGACATGGATACGAACGCCGGCCCTGACCTGAAAATATTGCGCGGATTTTCAAAAATGAGAGCTTCCGCTTTTTTGTCATACCTTCCAAGTAAAGGGCCCGATCTTTCCGGCTGGAAGGCGAGCGTCATCTCAAAGTATGGCGCCACGCGCATTTTAACCGCGTTGTTACTGTTATTTTTTATTGTCAGCAAATATACTCCCAGAGGATCTTCGGGCGGAACAAAAACCTTAAGCTCCGTTGATACGTCGCCTCGCGACATCCTGAATACGGCCGTGCCATCCACGCCGAATTCCGATTCGTATTTTGCGTTGTTATCATTAATAGGATGGTACGTCGGCGAATACCACTCCTTGCCTTCGATATCATAAAGATAGATAGCTTCCGTAGGTATCTCCTTTGTGGCTATGTCGGGCCAATCCGGCGTCAGGCGGTTCTGCTGTGAATTGCCGTTGCATGACGTATGAAGGCCGCGGTTTGTAACCATTATGGAGTGTGTTTCGTTGGATAATGCATGATCATACGGCCGAGGCGTAAAAGGCGTATTGACGATAAGCTTGGCGCCGTTATCGGCAAATTTGAAATACTGCTTCGGCGTACCGGACGGTGTTTCTCCATGTCCGATAAAAGGGCTTTTCATCTTTTCTTCCGCCGGTTTTTTTACGCCTTGCGGCTTGAGATGCTTATCTATCAGCTCAACGGCCGTCTTCTTATTTTTTGAGTAACCTATGAATATACGCAGTGTTTTTGAAGACTTAGGGGCCAGTTCTACTCCGAGCATAAGGCTGCCGATCGGATCGAACGTGGGATGCGACGGCGTATCATTTGCCGGGCGGAAATTAAGCGTTTCCAGCGCCCTGGGCGACCATACGCTTTGGGCGCGGCCGATAAAATCTACCCTCGAAGTAAGGATGCCCTCTGCGGAAACATCGCTTGCCAATACGCCGGTGGCCTTCGTGCTCTTCTGCCACGTAACCATAGCGTTGGAGGCGCTCAGATATTCCATCTCCGGATAAAGCCTCTGGTATTGGGTATGGAACCTGTCGTCCAGCGCGCGATTAAGGACCCACTCAAGATAAGGGACAACCTTTAACTGCCTCGGCTTGTCTGTCATGTTCTCGAGCTTGACCGTCCACATCTCGGCTGTATCGTCCGGATCGGGCAGGCTTATCTCCACCGAAGCGCGGACATCATTGTTAGTATTGGTGAATATTATGGATTCGTCGACCTTTTCTATTTTCGAAGGTTCAAACTGCTTTTTCGGGAAATTTCCCACTATGGGCCAATAACGTTTTTTGCTGTCAGAAGATCCGGCATCCACTAAATAGAGGATCCTCCCGCACGGATCTATGATGTCGTATGAGCGGCGGCTTACGTCGTGTTCCTTATAAATAGCCTCGCTGAAAACTTCGCCATTATCCTTAACGGTAACCTTGTACTCACCGTTACTCAACTCATAGCTGTTTATCTTGCGCCCTTTGATGCGCCTGCCCATCGCGCGTATCACAAAAGAACAGACTGTAAATACCGCTATTGCCGCGAAAACAAGGCTTATCTTTTCCGGCATCCCCAGAGAATTTATAGCTGCAACGAGCCCGCCGTCTTTAGACGCGCTCTGGATCCCTTCCGAAGTGCTCCATGCATAATCCCAGTCTTTACCGCGGGGAAGATAGAACGGTATAAGTAACGGCGCCCATGTCGCGAACCTCTTGATCCCTTCCGGGATAGAGCGCTGGGCGACTGCGGGACCGATAAAACGCGATATCTTTTCATCAAACTTATCGAGGCCTATAAAACTCAGGTTGACTAACGTTGCAACGCGCAGGCCCATGTGATCCATCCATATGAGAACGCGGAAGAGGTCAAAAGCTAAAAGATAGACAAAGACATTGAGGCTCCATGCGTTAAACGCCTCCGGAGACATCACTATATTCTGATAGGTGGCGACTATTGTCCTGATCGCGCCGTCCTGGTTATACCAGGTCGGATTAGGCATCATTCTCAGGAAAGTAAAGATGATCGGCGACATCCAGAGGCCCCACCGCAATACGTAAAGCATGTGTTCTATCAGCTGCGCAAACCCTGCCTTAGAGAAGAAAAACTTTATCGGTGTCTTATCTTTATCAAAAAAGGCCTGCATAAATACTTTGTTAACCGCGAACAGCCACGCTGCGATGGACCAGTTTATGACACCGGCCAGGGATTCTATGAACAGCAGCTTGGCCCCGCCCGAATAAGTCCCGAGATTCACACGGCCCCATTTATTGACAAGAGGATAGGTGACATATTCGGCCGGTGGCAGTCCGGAACTCATATATAGCTTGAATTTTTCTATCACTACAGGGACCTGCAAGGCATCCAGGTAAAACGCCGCAGCGCTTCCTACAAATGCCCCGAATATGGAGTCCGTAAAATAGAGTTTCCATGTATGCACTTTTCCCTGATGTCTTATGGCATAAAAAATATCCCTAAGGATACTTATACCGCCGGATGCTACAAGCCCTATGATAAACCCGAACAATATCCTTTCAGGCATGGTTTTTTGGATAAAGCCCTGGCTGGCCATGTAAGCAAAACCTAAACCGGCCACAGCGCCGCGGGCATATAGCGTACCGTCGCGGTAACTATAACGCGCCCTCTGGAAAAACGGCAGACTTCCGTCAAATGTCTCTATGATAGTCTTGAGAAGCGGGAATACCAATGCCCCCGTTACGATACCCGCCATTATAGGAAAGGCCTTTGCTATGGATTGGATCGCGCCGGCGTCCAGTATCATCTTCAACGCATACATGAACGCTACAAGAATACCGCTGTATGCCATACCTTTACGCATACCGGTTATGATGTTTTTAGAAACAGCTTCGCGGGAAGGAGCCACGCGTTTTATCCCGTCAAGTATCATCCCCGTAATAAGATAAACCTCACCCCACAGGCCGGCATACGAAAGCATGGTAGTGATAATGGTGACAAGCGCCCTGAGCAGTATAGGTAAAGATGCGACCATTTTGGTCGAGCCCAGGTCGGCGATATCGGGAGAAACGGAAATTGCCAGTGATACGAAAAACGTAAAAAGATGCGCCTTGGCCGTCTTCAAGACACGGCCGTCGATCGCAATACTTATCATGTTAGTGACTATCTCGTTGAATATAAATATGATGACGACCCTTCCGACTATCTCGGACAACGCCGGCAAAGCGGCAAATAGATTAAATGTAATAAGATTGCCAAGCATATGCGGTATGCTTACATTTTCGAGAAGGAGAAGCCAGTTAAAAAGATACGGCGTCACTGCGATCAGCAGGCCGGTCACGAACTTCAAATGCTTCCCTGAAGAAGAAATCGAGCATAGGTTCGATATATGGTAGATGAATAATGTGATGCCCGCGACCAGGTTGCTGAACATCAATACATGGGCCCATGT
>CAZHPY010000030.1:0-18204 GCA_964534705.1 uncultured Planctomycetia bacterium
GTAATATGATATTAATTGACATATTGCAGTATTGGTGTAAAATAGAGATACTAAATTTTTGTAAAGCTAACATAAAAATGAAACAAATGAAAAAAACTCTCTCCATTTTTTTAATTTTGACTTTTCTTAGCAGTCCCGGCTATGCCCTTGCACCGTCATTAGTGTCGGATACAGGTATAAATCCCGGCAGGAGCGTGCAATTGCAGGGCGATATCGCTGTTAAGCTGGAGCCGGGAGCTATCGGTAATGGCGCGCCATTGATAGAATTGGCGCAGGGTAAATTACCATCAAGGGCAACTCTTGCAGATAGCGAATACCAGGAAATTCATCAAAAGCTGCTGGAAGCAATAAAATTAGCCATAAAACTAAGCATTGACAACGAAACACGTATACCTCCGCAACATAAGGCGAGGGTGAAGCAGACACTGACCAATCTTATACTACTGCAAAATAACCTGTCAAAAAATGCCTATCTTTATAATGCCGATATCAGAGGATCAGAAGATTACCTCCTGGGTTTTAATTTCCAGAATCATAGGGGATTTGCTTTAGAAGTTGTAAAGAGGCTTTATGATATCTCGCCGCAACGCCTTGCGCAGTATGTATACCATGAATGCGTCCCGGAAACGGGAGTCATTACCGAAAGAGATGACCATAGGGTTGTATATAACGAGATCCAATCAGCAATATTCGGAAAAGATGAAGTAGCGGCGTTAAAAAAAGATTTACGGGAATTCATAAATAAAAGAACGACTAGTGACTTAACCAATAAGCGAATTGTAATAGCGCCAAAAGGTGTACTCGCAGTAGCCAAGCCAGCAATAAAATCAAGACCTTTACCCGTATTAACTAGAAGAATGCAAATGCAGAGGTGGTTCAGCGCTTTTAGTTATGCAAGGGGATTTGATTCTTATAATCGTAAATTTCCTAGTAGAGGAAAGAGAAGAGATATGAGGAGGTTTTTTTCAAGATTTGATGGACAGGAACAATCAGAGTTGTACCGGCTTATAGGCAAGGCTTTTTCTTATGACATGTCAACTTATGGCACATTTAGCGTTTTTCATGTGCTGCTAAATGGGTATCCAGCAGATTTCGACCAGATCAAAAATGATCTGGAGTTTTGTATAAATGCCAGGCAAGGTTCCTATATCTTTGCGAGTTTGCCAGAGATGCGGCAGAATATAACCGATGCAGACATGCAAAAAATATGGTTCGATCTTGCATTTCAGCTCGCCTCTATGGGCATATTTTTAAAAGATATAATGGAGAGAGGATCGACGATAGCTAAAGTATGCGAAACTTCGCAAGAGTTAAGAATTGTAGCCGGCTTAGTAAATGAAACATCGCAGCGATTAGCTAAGGAAGGGAAAGAAGCTGTAAAGAAAAAGGTAAGAGATAATTATGGAGTGGCTGTCGGTCGTTTACTGGCCGAAACTCTTGTAATTTCGAAAAATGTGGAAGATTTAGCAATAAATCTAAAATACCTGGAAATAATTGTCGCAAGATTTTTTCAAGAACCCGAAAGGATTAGAGAAGATTCTTCATTTTTTAACACATCCAGTGTCAAGATTGGCAAGCTTATTTCAGAAGCAAGGCGTTTTAACATGCAAGGGCAAGGATTCAGCATATCTATCAAACGCGGAAAATACGCTTATCCAACAGACGAGAATGGTAACACGTATGAGGCATACGACGAGCTTGACAAAGCAGAAATAATTCCGGGTTTAATCAAGGTTTCTCCTATAGATATAGCAGGCTTGCCTGCTAAAGCGTATATTGCCACCCTGCCTCCCAGGAAAAATCATACTAAGAAAGAGGTTGACGCAGGTAATATAACGCTTTTAGGTGCTATCGGTAATGGTGCCCCGCTCGCAGAACTGGCACAGGGTAAATTACCGCCGCGGGCAGTTCTTTCAGACAAGCAATATCAGGATCTCGTTAAAAAATTAAAGGAAGCCACAGAATTGGCTATAAGATTTTCCACTGCCAAAGATGGCAGTGTGGAGATGTCTTACCGGCCAAAGGCGGGAGAGACCCTGGCTAATCTTGTATTCCTGAAAAATAATCTATCAAATCATCTATATCTTTTTAACGCTGTTGTCAGAGGGCCGGAAGATTATCTCCTTGGGTTTAATTTTAAGGAATACAGAGGCCTTTCGATAGAGGTCGTTAATAATCTTTACGAGATATCGCCAAGACGCTTGGCCCAATATATATACCATGAATGCGTTCCGGAGGAAGGGGACATCGCTAAAAGGGATGACCACAGGGCAATATATAACAATATTCAATCTGCCATATTTGGTAAGGGCGAGGTATTTGCATTGAAGAAAGACTTGCGTTCTTTTATAGATAGCAGGCAACCGAAACACATGGGCAGCGTAGAAGACATAGAATATTCGGGTGTGGAAAAATACAGACAGGATAGGGATGAGATATCTTCAGAAATTATTGAGCATGGCGTAACAGACGTAAAATGGTACAGAAAAACGGAAGCATTAATAAGTTCTATGAATGCAAAAGCGGCCATGGAAGAAGCAGGAAAACTGTGGTGGGAAAAAAGTCATTCGATGGTAGAATATAATGTACGCGACGCTATCAGGTATCAATATTACTTATATTTGGTCAAACCTATTTTGTCTATAACAAGCGATGTCGCAGAGTTCAAGTCTATATTATCACAGGCGTTAGCATTGTTAGATGTCACACACATTACCGTTGCTTTCCAACCGTCACTAGACCACTATGAAGTGGGGGCCAACTACAACAAATACACCTATAGTGCCAGGATCTTTGATTTAACCAGGGCGCTCGAATTTGTTAATAGCCAGTTGCCTTCAAAAATGAGCATATTATCTGACGATCTCCCTGTCCGCGCCAAGCTTTTTGCGACAAATCTTGCTCAAATATTGGCCCAGCATCCCGACCAGCTCTTTTTCATGGGTATTGAGACTGATATAGGCGTGGATCAGAAGGCGCAGATCATGCCTATATATAAGGCCATTGATGAGATAAAGGAGATGAAGGATGCCAACGGCAAGCCGCTTTTCCCGAATCTAATGGTAAAAAGAGGCAAGGCAGCCGATCTTGTGACGGAAGTCGCCAGTCTAAAGGAAGACGGGAAGTTAGCCCTGAATAACACTTTTATAGGCGCCAGGAAGCTCAGCGTTGATAACAGGCTATATGATTCTATAAAAGGTGAGGGAAGGGCCTGGATATCCGCAATAGATGACTCAAGGCCGGGAGACTATCTACCAGTATTCGAGTCCATAACCCTGAGCATGATGGCTTATCTAAATGCCGACATAAGCGCTATCAAGAATTTCTACGATGCACTATCGGACAAACCCGCCGATGCTGCCGTTTTGCAGGATATGGTAAGAAACAGGATAATATATATACTTCCAAGATCTACCAAATTTGACATTAAACAGCTTAGGGATATATATGAACTTGCCCAACAGTTACATACTGCAGCATAATCAATTTAGGGGCAAGTTAAAAAAGAAAAAACCCAGTTTTTTTCAATTGACTCTTAATACATAGATGCTATACTATTGTATACAAAACAATAAAAAGCCAGTTATTTACACAAATTCACTATAAAAAAATAGGGAGGATAAAAGTGGGACTATCAAATTTACCGTCGGTAACGAGGTTTAAAAAGGTCGTATCTCTTCTTGTGGCTGTCTCTTTTATTTTTTCAAATATAGCATTTGCTGATATACCCAAGCAATCACCCCAGGAAGCAAAAAAAGCAGCACAAATCACGACCGATCCGGATAAGATAGTGATCCCGCATGATTACGGTATTGTAAAAGCTAAATATGTCGCCAAAGACTCCAGAAGGCTAGTTATTCACATCCAGGACGCGCATTGTAACTATGAAGCCCAGTCCAACATAATAAAGATACTGGAATGCCTTATAAAGAACGACGGGTTAGGACTTATCTCAGTAGAAGGAGCGGACGGGTTCATTGATACATCATGGTTCAAGGCTTTCCCCGATGCCGATATAAGGAAGGAAGTAGCCGACTACTTCATGAAAAAAGGCGAAATAACAGGCCCCGAATTCCTTTCCATAACCAGCGATTACCCAATAAAATTATTTGGAGCAGAAACGCGCTCCTATTATATAGATAACCTCAACGCATTCACCTCAAGTTACCCATTAAAAGAAGAATCCGAAAAATATTTCAACCAGATCAAGGCTGTATTAAATAAACTAAAAAAAGATATTTACAGCGCCCAGCTTATGGACCTTGATACAAAAATACAGGACTATGAATCCAAGAAACTTTCTTTTACGGATTATGTAAAATACCTGGAAACGCTCGCAGTAGCCCACAAAGTGAACCTGAGACAGTATGAGAACCTCTTCAAGCTTGTAAGTGTCCTGGTCTATGAAAAGAAGATAAATTTCAACGTTGTCGATAAGGAACGGGCCGCGATCATAGACGCCATCACCAAGAAACTTGATAAAGAGCAGCTGACAGAACTCGTGAACAGGTCCCTGGAATTCAAGGTCAGTAAGATATCTTCTGTGGAATACTATGATTACCTCAGGAATCTCGCCTTAAAATACGGCATATCGCTGGCAAATGACTATCCGAACCTGTTTAATTACATAATCTATAATTCAGTGTATTCAAGGATAGAGAATGAAAAATTATTCAGCGATATAAAGAAGTTCGAGGAAGCGGTAAAAGAGAAATTATTCGTGAATGACGACCAGAGAACGCTCGATAAGCTGTCGCGCAACATAAACACCTTGCTGGGGCTGGTCAATATAAGGTTATTGAACGAAGATTTTGAATATTATAAGGCCAACAGGGAAGAGTTCGCGCACGAGGTATTCGCAAGTTTCATAAATAAGATGGTCGCAAAATTCGGCTTTGCATATGAGCTTGATCAGCCGTCGCAGGCAGTCAGCGAAAGCATGCCGAAGTTAGAGGACTTTTACGCAATAGCCATAAAACGCGACAAGGCCCTTGTCGATAATACGATACAGGCCATGAAGAAAGAGAATGCCCAGGTCTCTGTCCTTGTGACAGGCGGTTTCCACTCTGAAGGGATAACCAGGATCCTGGAGAAGCAGGGCGTATCTTATATGGTGATATGCCCGAACATAACAAAGGACGTTGAAACTCCTTATATTAAGGTATTGACCAACCAGCGTACGCCCCTGGAAGAGATATTGTCCGATACGGCAACTAAAACGGCAGACGCCAATAACGTAAAGAACGGGATGTTAGCGCCTTACCTTATTACTGCGGCGCGCATAACCGGTATAAAAGAGATAGCGGGCAGGACAGAAGCTGATATGAAGGGATGGGCGGTAATGAACATATCGCCATGGCTTCCTGGCGCAATATCAGACCTTGAGAAAATGAAGATACAACCAACTCCGGAAGTCCTCGCAGCGCGCTTTAACGCCGATGTCGACAAGGCAGTGGAAAGCTATATAAATAAAAGACAACTGGGAGCTACAGAATCAGCCGCGCTAAGAAAAGGCGGCAAAGAAGTTAAGGGTATAGCTACCGATATCATCAGGGAATTGATCGCTCGCCCTGTCCAGGACCATGCCAGGCAGGATTTTATATCCTCATCACTAAAAGATATGATAGAAGAGGCGGGGCTTACGCCGCAGGTATTACTGGATGCAAAAGAAAGAGCTAGAATGATCGCCGAATACAACGTCCGCGTTGGAGGGGTCAGGGCTATCGTAGAAAATCGCAGCGAAGAACAAGTCGCTCCGAAGCCAGCCGATATTCCAAAAGGCGCGATCTCAAAAGAAGCCATGGCAAGATTTTTACAAAGTGTTGCCAGAGGAGAACTTGCATGGGCGGTTTTTGGCGCAGGCCGGGCCACGCGCATGAAGTTACCCATTATGTTCGATAAGCTCGGCATAGCGGGATTAACTCCTAGCCTGCTAAGTGCGTTACCGGCGAGTGATGATATGCTCCAGGATCACCAAATAACCGAGGAAATTCTTAGCCTGATCGAGAGCGCTAAGACGGGAGCCATAAGAAATTCAAATGACCTAAGTATAATTCAGCGCCAGATCATACGTCTGCGTAACCAGCTTGAATCATTGGTCGAGGAAACGCCTGAAGCGGGATTGACGATCGAGCAAGTGCTTGCCGGTGTCACTTTCATAGATGTTGTAAATGGAGACAACTTTGAAGCTATGTACAATCAGCTGGCAGCCATAAGGTTCGCCGGCTTTAATTCGGAAAGAATATTTTTTATTCAGCAGCCTGAAGAAGGCGGCCAGGAGATATTACCTACTGGCGAAACACGCTGGCAGGAAAGCGAGCGTTGGCCCGAAGGGCACGGCGATCCATTCATTGCCATAGCGCAGCGCGCCAAAGGCACTTATAAGATCGATCGCAACGGCAAATTGGTTCCTGCCGGTGAGACCCTCAGGGAAATCCTTATAAGAAACGGCACAACTAAGGCTTTGTTTGCACAGGTTAATGACTTGCATCTGATCGAAGATATGGCTAACGTTGAAAGATGGGATACGGCATTGACACTAATGAGAGACCATAAGGTAGAAATGGTAATGGAAGTCGTGGAAAATACCTTAAAACAAAAAGGCGGGGCAACTTTTAGATTAAGCGACGGAGCCGTTGTTATGCGCGATACACTCGCTTTGAAGACGGCTGATCTCGACAAATACGCATTCCCGCAAAGTTTAAGTCGCATGTTCTATATCCTCGACATACCATCCTTAGGTAAGGTCAATGAAAGTTCCATACCGGCTTATCTTAACGAGAGGGAAAGACGCTCGGACAAGAAAGTGGTGGTGACAAGAGAATTCTATTCTGGCGATGCCAGCAGCGTCTTAAGTTCGGTCACCATGCAGCAGAAAGGTGTCGACATCTATACATTCAAGATGCGTTCAAGGATAGGAGAGGTATTTACAACGACAGGCAAACAGGATGAAGAAGCTAATTTTAAGGAATTCGTGGATATGATGAGATCAGATGCCGGTGCCATACGTATGAATGGCGGCGGGATAACGGCAGCCGAACACGGCACAAGGCTTAAAGGCCACTCAGCCTATGCGCAGAGAAGGCTCGAAGTTTTAAGCAAGGAAAACAGTATCAACGGCGCTATAAGCAGGCTGATCAGGTCAGGCGATAATCCTTCAATGATCTCCGGTAAAGGTATTAAGCTTCCCGGCGATATAGACATACCTTCTTATTTGTTCCCGGAAACAGACCGCAAAGGTAACGAGTTGCGCGCAAGGCTGGACAAGCTTGGTATAAATTTCATCGTAATAAAAGGGCTTAAGGCAGAATTGGCAAAGGCCGGCCTGGTGGAAGATCTTGTGTTCCATTACGGAGTGACCAGGAGTTCTGTATATATAGATGAAGCAGATTTCAATTATCTCTTTTCATTATCCAATGGAGTGGATATAATAATGGAAGGCGCGACACATGAAAAGGCGCATATAGATAACGAAGCGGCGAATCTTGAAAATCCGGAGGTCAAGCTGTTATCGGAATCCGAGATCGAAAAGATAGCGCCTAGTTATAATGTAAGGAAGGCATTAATGCTAAGAGATTTGAATGATAAGGATGTAAATGTAAATAATATATCCGAAGAAGAGTTGGCGATAAAGCGCGCCTTCGGAACTAACGGTATCCGTTCAGACGACCTGGGTGAAGATGCGCAGCGCCGTATAGCAGCCGGAACGGCTGAAACGCTCAAGGCGCAATGGCAGAAGGCAAATCCAGGCAAAGAGCTTCCATGGCTTATGGTCGGTTTTGATCCGCGCCCCCAGGGGCCCAACGGATTCAACCCCGGCGAGATGGGTGAGGCCAAGGCAATAGCAGAGACCTTGGCAGCCTATGGGTTCAAAGTCTTATTTGTCCCGAAAGCCGTAGCTGCTCCGTTCATGATATCGATGACAGGACAAGGGGTGCATCCCAGGAGCGTGTATGCTTCTGTGATGAGGACAGCCAGTCACAATGAGGTCGTGGACCCGAAATCAGGCCGTCTGGTATCAGGAGTTAAATTGTTCATAGACAATGCCCCTGCCTCAGACGCTGTAACGGGATTGATCTCCGAACGTATAAATAATAAGGATATGGCCCGCATGGCAGCCAGCCTTGATTTTGATAAAGGTGTTGCCGAAGGGCGCATAGTGGTTATAAAGGATGGCGATAAAGATGACCCGGATACCATAGAATTCGAACGCTTAAGCCGCTCCTTTGACCTGGCGAAACTTGGCGAAGCATTCCGCGGCAGATATCCGGACCTTAAGATAGCGATAAATACGATGAACGGAGGCATGTCAAACTTTGCGCTGCGCGTATTCCAGACTATGGGTTTCAAGGAAGGCATAAATTTTAGGGCGTTCAATACCACTCTCATGAACGACCGTTCCATGGAAGCAAAGATGACGGGGTGGATAGAATATACGGATCCTGCTACCGGCGAGCATAAACGAGTGCGTTTTGCGCCGGATCCTACACGCGCCTGGATGCGCGGCAAAGATTATACAGACTATGTAGCTTCTAACCCGGAAAATATAATAGCGCTGCTTATCGACGGTGATGCCGACAGGCTTGTTGCCGAACTCAAGAAAGAAATAATCCCTAATGAGATCGGTATGCTAGCGGCTTATTATCTGGCCAAATATAAAGGACAAACCGGACGTATTGTCCGCACAGTGCCGACAACAGGCGGATTGGATGCCTTATCCAAGGCTCTTGGGTTTGGTGAAGTTGCAGTTACGCCCGTAGGCTCAAAATGGTTCGCAGGGCCCAATAAATATTATAACGCTGCGCTTAATGATATTCTTGTAGCTGTTGAAGAGAGCGGGCATATAGGTTTTATTAAGGAAGACGCCGCTACACATAAAAGACAGTTGTTCTTTGACCATTCTATCGGGCTTGCTACTCTTATGCTTGAGATAATGGCCGAAACAGGTAAGACCTGGCAGGAATTTTCGGATGAGATGTGGGCATTTATTAAAGAAAAGACAGGCCAGGAGAAGATAGCGGCCCTCAGATACGGTATAAGCAAGGATGAAGGGGCTGAAAAATATTACGACCTGGTTGCGCGCCTTGGCAATCCAAAGGCAGATGCCTTCCGCAAAGAGTTCGGAGCAAAGTTCGAAGCTGAGCTTGCCGCAGCCGGGCTTCCGTGGAAAGTCACAGGGTTTGATATTACGGATGCGGGCGGCGCACAGTTCATATTTAACGGAGGCAGGAAATTATTCCCAAGGAAGTCCGGCACCGACGGCAGCGTGCGCTTATACGTAGAGGTGCTTGAGGCCGAACGTAATAAGGCCCCTGACCTGGTAAAGATCATGCGCAACGTCATGGATCACTTTATTTCCCAGAAGCAGGACTTTGAAATTATCAGCGATAAGCTGCACACGCCGCTTGTTGCGCCAACGCCTGAGACAGCAGCTGAATTTTTAAAGGGCGGATATAATACCCCCAAAAATATACAGCATGGTTACGGAGTCCCTGCAGGGGCAGCTATAGATGGATCATTCGCGATAGGCAACGAAGGCAACCAGGGTTATTATGTTAATGGCGGAAAAGAGATATTCCTGTCAACTACCGCAAGTATGAGGGATTTCTTCGAAAGAAGGGCCAGGATACTCGGCACACCTATAAGATACGTGATTAAACCGGGTATAGGCGGCCAGCATACGCCGTTCCAGGGTATAGCCAGTACCTTCCAGGTTATTGATGCCAAGACAGGAACGATTGTCGGCGAATATGAGCTGGGCAAGGATTACGAAGCTTCATTAAAAGCGGTGTTGGCAAAATTAGGAGTTGGTTGGGACCAGATCGCCGTTATCCCAAGCTCAAAATCAGGCTCTACCGATGAGACGATGATGATATTCAATGATATATTCTATGTCATGCTAAAAAATGTATCACCTATGGTGCATAGCCGCCTGGACGGAGAAGCATTCGCGCAGGTAGTGTTCGATACTTTGCACGATGTGAATTTTATCGACGGTAAAGAACGGTCGGCCAAAGACCTGTTCAAGGTGGACAGGCAGCGTTTTGGGACAGAGAGCCTTATAGAACTTATATACAACAGGGCCAGAGAAAAGGGCTTGCTCATCGGCAAAGATGTTGTGCAGAAAGTTTTCGGCAGAGTCCTTGGCAACATGTTCTTTGAGACCACCGATAGGCCGGCGAGCAGCCGCCTTTCAGCGTTTATCCGCAATTCAGGTCTTGATAAAGAACTTGGAGAGAATGCGCCCGGTTTTGGCGGTATGTTTGATAACGTCGGCGGCCGCTGGACAGCCGATCTTCACATGATGACGTTCCTTGCGTATCATAAGCTGGATGCAGAAGCTTACTGGAATGTCCGTTATGAAGGCATCAAACAGGTCCGTGAAGGAACGCATCAGGCCAACGCTCTTGCCAAAAAGATCCTTAATGAGAACATTACAGATATAGCCCTGGTGGTCCCGAATGAATTGTTCTGGTTCGGAAAAGCCATGGAACAGAACTTCAATGAGAGCATATGGCAGAAAGGCTTTGCCAATCTCATCGCGGTAAAGGAAAGCGCGTGGGAAGCGCAAAAAGCAAATTATGCAGGAAGGCCGGCATCGCTGGTTATCAATATTTCCGGTACCGCGATCCCCGCAGATTCCTTTAACGTAGTTAATTTAAATGCCTTTGATCTCAACGTAAGCAAGCAGAAACTTGCCAATGCCCTGGGAGACTTATTTACCACTTTCTACGGCATAACCCATACGGTCGGAAACAAGCTTATTGCTATGGCGCTTGCTGAAAAAGGTTATACGGTAAATGACGTCGATATTAACAACCTGGAAAATCCGGCAACAAGGATCTTTCAGCAAAATCTCTATTTGCGCCAGCCTTATGTAGAGCTTGGCAAGGGATTGCTTGAAGATAAGCTTAAAGCACTGCAGGAAAAAGGCCCTCAGGCTATAAGCGCGGAACTTGAGAGGATCAGGGAAGAGGCGCAGCTGGGCCGGGTAACATCAAATGTCGAAGAACTCAAGCTGCCTGGCAGCGCATCAAGCATGGCTGAGCTCGCTTTAGTTATAAATGAAGCTGTGAAATACGCCCAACAAACAGGCCGCAAATTTGTTCCGTTCATCTATCTCGAGGGCGATAAGTTCCTTGAATTGAGGGAGCACCTGGTAAACCTGGGCATAGAATGGGTAATGCAGGGTACGGGCGACCAGCACATAAGTTATCAGCAGGTGCTTGCGCAACCCCAGAAATACCTGCCGTTCATCATTTCCTTTGTTCCGGAAAGCATGCTTCCCGGGCGCCCTGCGATCGGCTTCGCAAAGGGGTATCTGCATAATGTAAGCCCTAACATGGTACGCGACATGTTTGCTGAGGCGTCTTATAGGGCGCTTACAGAACCCAGGAACAACGAGGCCGGGGAAAAAGTCACTGGCGCAGCAGGCATCTTTATGCGCATCATTGATAAAGAGGATAATCGCGACATGCTGGTCCAGTCGTTTGAAAAAGTAATGGCGCCGGAAATAAAAGAGGCCGCATTCGATCATTCAATAGAAGCTATAATGCAGTCTTCGGCTACGGGCGAACGCGCCAGGCAGGTTGCGGAAACCCTGCTTAAGGTTAACGCCACACCCGTCGCTAAAAAGCATCTTATATTCGTAAAGAGCGCTATTCCGGCGCAACAGCTTGCGACCACAACGGCTATAAACTATGCCAATTTCGTTGCCGATTACTATAATGAGATGGAAGGATATACTGCCGACATAGTCGATAATTACGAAGAAGCGGTGAAACTGCTTTCAAGAAATGCGGATTGGGATAAGACCAATACAATAGTCGGTCTTATAGACAAACAGTCGCTGGACAAGATGACGGCAGAGCTGCAAAAGAACAAGATGGAAGACAAGACCAAGCTCCTTCCAATGGAAGCATTTGATAAGGAACAATTCGTTCCTATTAAAGGGTTCTTTGACCTCATGTCAGTACTTGTCCAGATAAACAGGCCTCTCGATAAGCCCGAGGACAGGGAATTAAGGGATGCTATAAGAGACCTGTTGAATGAAATAGGCGTGCGCGACGTAGATGGCCTTGTGGGAGCGCTTTCTGTGGCGGCTTATTTTGAAGATCCTGTGAAGTTCGCGAAGAACTTCATAATAAGGCTGCTGCCTCCGACGAGAGCGAGCAACCCGGCGGAATTAAAAGAGCGTTACAACGCCGCGAAGAAAGTCGTCGAATCACTGTAAAAAAAAGAACCAGGGAATTTTTCAGGACCGGGAAGTGGAAAAAGTATTTTCCACTTCCCGGTTTCTTTTTTATGGTATACTAATGTGAAAAAAGAGGTGATCGTATGTCAAAATACAGGCGCGTCCATTATCTTATAAATAAGAGATTCCAGCTTAAGTATACGATAGCCATGGTAGTCATGATAGCGGCTGTCATGATGGCGACCGGCATAGGCATTTATGTAGGAATGTGGTCATCTATAATAGAGAATTTCTCGCAATTCAAGGTTTCTGAGGACCTTGAAACAGCCAGAAGGATAGCGGGTTATGAGGAGGCGAGGTATGGCCAGGGCGATTTCAGGCTCGAGAAGATCTTCAGGGAAGCGGAACTTCTAAGTACCAGAGAGAAAGAATCTCTCCATAAGGCCCTGAATTCCGTTAACAAATCGTTCATACCGAAAATGATCGTACTGATAGTTGTAATATTTTTAGCCGGTATATTGATCTCACACAGAATAGCCGGTCCCATGTACAGGTTTGAAGAGTCTGCCAGGGCGATACGTAACGGCGATCTTAGCGTTAATTTCAATATAAGGAAATCCGACGAAATGCACGATATCTCCATTATGCTGGAAGAGATGGTCGAATCGCTGCGTAAGGATATGGAAAAGGTAAAGACCTCCAGCCTGTATCTTAAAGAATCCATAGATTCTTTTGCCGGAGATATGCCAGAGGGCGAGGCAAAACGGCTGAAAGAACTGGTCTCCGAGATCCATACGGTCCTATCGAAATATAAAATATAATGGTAAAGAAAGCAGCTTTATTTTTTGTTGCGCTGACGCTGCTGGCAAGCAGCCTTCACGCGCAGTCCGCAGATTCCTCCGACGAGAAGTTTCTTGAAAAACTGGAGTACGACTCCATCCTTTACTTCGTAAAGGAGTCTAACCCGGCAAATGGCCTTATAAAGGACAGTTCGCGCCCCGGTTCGCCGGCAAGCGTAGCGGCTGTCGGTTTTGGGCTTACGGCTATATGTATAGGCGAATCAAGGGGCTGGATCGCAAAAGACGACGCTTACCAGCTGGTCCTCAAGATCATGAGAACATTCCGTGACAAGGTCCCTCACAAAAACGGTTTCTTCTATCATTTCCTGGACATGAGGACAGGGAACCGCACATGGAATTCCGAAGTATCGTCGATAGACACCGCATTGTTCATCGCCGGGGCGCTTTTTGCCGGAGAGTATTTCAAGGGGACGGAAGTGGAAAGTATCTCCAACGAGCTTTATGGGCGCATAGATTGGCCATGGATGCTCAACGGTAAAAAAGTTTTGTGCATGGGCTGGACCCCGGAGCAGGGGTTTTTATGGTATTATTGGGATACATACAGCGAGGCCATGATACTGTATGCTCTTGCCATAGGCTCTCCGACGCATCCTATAAGCGCGGATTGCTGGTTTGAATGGGAAAGGCCGGTCGATTCCTATGGCGGCTATCCCGGGATAGTGTATTGCCCGACGGGGAGCATATTTACATACCAGTATTCGCATGCATGGGTAGATTTCCGCCAGATATTTGAAGATGGCCTTAATTATTATAATAATTCCGCCAGCGCAACTAAAGCGAACCGGCAATTCTGTATCGATAATTCGACCTCGTTTAAAACTTATTCGGAGGATTCCTGGGGGCTAAGCGCATGCCTGGGTCCCGACGGATACAAGGGGTATGGCGCGAAACCGGGGAGCGGTTTTAACGACGGGACGATCCCGCCGTACGGCATGGCAGGATCGCTTCCATTCGATCCGATAGCGTCATTGAACGGGCTTAAGAATTTATACGCCAATCACAAAAAATTCTTATATGGTAAGTATGGATTTAAAGATGCTTTTAATCTTGATAAAAAATGGTGGGCAGAAGAATACCTTGGCATAGATGTGGGCATAACGGTTGTCATGATAGAGAATTACCGGTCCGGCCTTGTCTGGAGCAAATTCATGGAATTGCCTGCAATAAAAAGCTGGATATCAAAATGTTTCTACAAAATGCGCTACAAGACTAAGGTCGCTTAAAATATAAAAAAGGAGGATTTATCGTTGACAAAGGGTAAAAATATGATAAAATATAATATCATGTATAAACCTATGTTATCAGGTAATAGGACATTTTATGCCACTATTGTCATACTAGCGGCATTTTTTTTGGTTATATCTGCTAGCGCTTCCTATGGTGCTGATAAAACAAGTGGCGTCGAAGATACGTTTAAAAGCGATGACGAGCTTATTGACCAGACAAGGCAGGAAGTTGAACAATACATGAAAGATGAGGAAGAAGATCCTGAAGGGGATCTCTCATCTCATGTTACAACCGTCATAATAGAAGATGAGAAGGCGCCTAAGCCTGTCAAAGAAGCGCCGAAGGAGCCGCAAAAAAGCGCAGAACCTATTATCGTAACAGAAGAACCGGCGGTAAGCAGTCAACCGTTAATGGAAGTACCCGTTGTAAAACAGGAAGACCTGCCCGTAGCAGCAGAGCCAGTAGTAAGCAGTCAACAACCAACTGAAGTACCCGTTGTAAAACAGGAAGATCCACACGCAGAACCCGCTATCTCTGAAGAAAATAAAGGAAATGTTCCATCGGATGTTGTTCCGGCCGTAGTGAAGAGCGATCCGCCGCCCGCCAATCCGACACCTGCTGATTCGCCAGCCACCGACCCATCTAAAGATACACAGGCAAAAGAGATAGATCTTGTGCTTGGCAAGGGAGTGGTTATTGGAAATGCCATGGAAGAGCCAGTCCTTAAAAAGATGGACGTCAACAAGATAGGGGCGAGCCCTTATTATGAAACATATGAAGGCCTGAGGCTTTTAAAATACTTTACGGTAGCTCAGCGTGTTGAGATATATCAAGAGCCAAGGCCTATAGATTCCTATATACTCGATGCTTTCGCTATGAGGGTAATATATCCTAATACCCCCTGGAACATAGACAGCGATTACAGGACGCAGCTTGTGCCCATATTCACACGCGCATACGGCACAGAAGTCACCATAAGCGACCCGAAGAATAAAGAGGGCCAGATACGCTATACGCATGATTACCGTGAGATATATAAAAATTATTGGCCGAAATACCAGTACCAGAATTCTACCCTGAAGAAAGAGATGTGGGACCAGAACGAAGTCCTGCTTATGCATGCCAAGGACATAGAACCCCTGGGGTGGCTATATACATCCAACGTAGGGTACAGGTATTCGACGTTGTCGGCTAAAAGTGATATCGGGTATTATGAAGTCCGTCACACTTATTTTGGCAGTTTATCGCTTGCCCCTACCGATAAGACCGAATATTTTTTCCAGGGTGAATATTACAAAAGTATGCATTTAAAGTCGACATGGGATTCCAGGCCTGACCATTTCCTGGGCAGGACGGAAGTAAGGATCAAATCGAACGATTATAAAACGATGTTTGTGCCGCAGCTGAGTTATTCAAAGGATTATTATTGGCCTTTCAAGAATACATATCAAAAATATGAGATCGCTTTCAGGGTCGGCCGTGACTGGTCAAAGCGTTTGAGCACAACAACCACGGTCCAGTATGTATTTTCAGACAGGGATGAACCTGATAACTGGGGCCCGAACGGCTATGGAAGCAATAACATGAATCCGCATAAGGATAAGGCGGAATATATTTCCTTGCAGAATAGATTAAGTTATAATGTATACGACCGGCTGTATGTGCAACTGGGACTTGATTTCGACAACGGCCTCAATTGGTCTATTTTTGATAACTGGGGATTACTGACCGGACTGGAATATTATGCGCCAGGGATGATACGTGTCGATGTGGGCTGGCGGGGAAACCACTATTATAATCTCAATGACTATATGTCTTCCATATATTTCAAGTTCTATCTTTTCATGTAGGCAGGTTTCATGAGAGTTAAAAGTTTTTTGATCTTTTTTGTTTTTATCAGCTCCTTGACATTAACATTAGTTGGATGCGGTAAAACGAGCGCAGGAAAGGCTGACGCAAAACCTCCGGTCGAAATAAAGGTTGCCTTCTGGGGCAGTCCCGATGAAGTAAATATAATTACCGGTGTGGTAGATAAATGGCAGAAGGCCCATCCGGATATAATTGTCAGGATGGAGCATACTCCATATCGCGGTTATGTTGATAAGCTGCTTACAAGGATAGCGGGCCGGTCTTCACCCGATATTATTTGTACCGAAGTAGACCTTTTTGTTACTTTCCAGTCAAAAGATGTACTTCTGGACCTGACTCCATATATAACTGGTGATCCTGAGCTGAATATAAAGGAATTTTACCCCAAGATAATAGACAGGTTTACGGTAAACGGAAAGCTGTATGCTATTCCGAGAGATACTGCGCCGTATGCCTGCGTGTACTATAATAAAAAGCTCTTTGATGAGGCGAAGGTCCCGTATCCAACGGATGACTGGGACGTATTCGAGATGCTCGATAAGGCCAGGAAGCTTACAAAGTTTGACAAGGATGGCCGGGTAACTCAATATGGCTTTTATGCCTGGGCATGGCCTAATTTTGTATATGCCTTCGGAGGAGGCCTTGTTGACGATGTAAAGAACCCGACGAAATGCATCCTTGACTCAAAAGGGTCGCTCGCGGGGCTGGAATTTTATTCCGACCTTATAAATAAGTATAAGGTGCATCCATCATCGACGGCTATGACCAACCTTGCAATGGGGGTCCAGGGCATGTTCATGACGGATAGGCTTGCGATGTTCGCGTCCGGTATATGGGAAACGCCCGGCCTTAGGAAAATAAGTAATTTTGAGTGGGACATTGCGATGTTCCCTAAGGGGCCTAACGGATTAAGGGCTTTTGGGACAGGCGGCTCCGGCTATTGTATATTGAAAGATAGTAAACATCCTGCCGAAGCATTTGAGGTTATAAAAGCGCTTTCAGGCAGGGCAGGCGAAGCGATGCTTGCCGATACCGGCCTTGCCCAGCCGGCAATAATCGATATTGTAGAAAGCGAGCACTGGTCTTTGAATAATAATCCTCCGAAGAATAAGAAGATGCTGGACGAAGCCATGAAATATGTTGTTTATGAGCCGTTCCATCCAGCATGGAGAGAGGCTGAAGAAGTGTATATAAGCCCGGAACTCGACCTGGTGTTCAACGGAAAGAAAACAGCGCAGGAAGCCGTGGGCACGTTTATTGATAAAGTGGATGATTTGTTGTCAAAGCGGTAGTTTCATAGGTAGTAGTATAAAGATAACTCGGGGTAAAACAGAAAGGGGGAGGTAGTATGTTCAAGAAAAGCATATGTGTCGCACTTTTGATGGCGTTATTCATCAGTTTTGCGGCAGCCGGTTCTTTCGCGGCACAAAAAGCAGGTGAGTTGCTGATCGCCGATTTTAATTCCGGAGAAAAGCCGAATAATATAGGAGGTGACTTCGGGGCGTGGAACAAGGATCCTGCTGATTTTTCACAGGGTTGTACAGAAGCGTTCGATGCCGCCAACAGGCATGGTGATACCGGTTTCGCGATGAAGCTGGATTACAGCGTTGATTCCAAAAACCCTGCGTATAACGGGTTCTGGATGTCCCTTAACGGTACCGATGCTTCCAAATATAAGAATCTGGCCTTCTGGGTGAAGGGAGATTCGAAAGTTGGGTATACGACCGTATTCAAGGTAGAGCTGAAAAACGTTGCGAAACAAGTCGGCCGTTATTATGTTACCAATGTAACGGATCAGTGGCAGGAAGTCGTAATACCTTTGACTGAGTTCAAGGGTTTGTCCGATCTTTCAAACATGAGCGAATTCGTTATCGTGTTTGAGGACAGGATAGCTTCCAACAAAAAAGGCGTCATCTACGTAGATGATCTTAAGTTCACTTCGTAGAAATAAAACAGGAAACCTTACGAGAACGGGTTGTAACAAATAAGTAGAGAGTTGGGAGTTGGGAGTAGTGAGTACGACCGGCTCCCAACTCGCTGCTTAAATTAAACAAA
>CAZHPY010000031.1:0-3505 GCA_964534705.1 uncultured Planctomycetia bacterium
CATAAGATCCCGGCCGTATTATTTATGGCTACGGACAGGATAGGCCAGCCGGGATATGTCGGCTGGAAAGAACTGCGTGAAATGTCGGATTCGGGCCTTATTATTATAGGCAGCCATACAATGAGCCATCCATGGCTTCCCACTATTTCTGTGGATGAAAAGAAGGTTTATGAGGAGCTTGCCCAGTCAAAAGACATCCTGGAAAAAATTACCGGTAAAAAGGTGGAATACCTCTGTTATCCGAACGGCGGTTTTAACGACCTTATAAAAGAGTCTGCTAAAAAATACGGTTATAAAGGCGCTTTTACTACCAATCCGACTAAACGCAGCCCCATAGATGATATTTATGCGATAAGGCGGTTAAAGATGTCTTCTAACACCAAAAGCCCGGTAATAATGTGGGGAAAGGTAAGCAGGTATTACGCCTGGATAAAAGAGCACAGATGACCGAAAAAAAGAAAAGAATACTTATAGTAAATGTGAACTGGATAGGCGATGTTATATTTTCAACGCCATTCATAAAGACGGTCCGCCAGAATTATCCGGATAGCCATATCATCTGCCTGCTCCATCCAAGGTGCGCCGACGTCCTTAAGGATAATCCGCGCCTTGATGAGATCGTCATATATGATGAGGAATGGCTTCACAAGGGGCTCATAGGCAAATTAAAACTTATTATTTCTTTAAGAGAGAAAAAGATCGACGTTGCTTTCCTGCTTCACAGGTCTTTTACAAAATCACTTATAGCCTTTTTGGCAGGGGCCAGGGAGCGTATCGGCTATCCTGAGAAAAAGCGCGGCCTGCTCCTGACAAAAGCCGTTGAAATACCTGACCAGGAAACCCATAAGGTTGAGTATTTCCTGAACCTGGCAAGGGCCTGCGACATGAAGGTGGAGGACCCGTCGTATGAATTTTTTGTCAGCGATATCGAAAGGAAAAGGGTCCGGCAGCTCTTACAGGAAAGCGGCATAAGCGATAAGGACTTTATTGTCGTGCTTTGTCCGGGAGGGAATTGGGACCCGAAGAGATGGCCGAAAGAGAACTTTGCGCGCCTGGCAGATATGTTAAGCGATAAGCTTGGCGCCAAGATAGTGATATCAGGGGCCAAAAAAGATATTGCGCTGGCCGAGAGCATAAAAAAAATGATGAAAACAATTCCAGTCATTTCCTGCGGAAAGACAGACCTTAAAGACCTGGGGGCCTTGATGGAACGGGCTAACCTGGTAGTGGCTAATGATAGCGGCCCTATGCACCTGGCTGTGGCCATGAAAACAAAGGTGATCGCTTTGTTCGGGCCGACTTCACCCAAATTGACAGGGCCTTACGGTATTGGCAGCTACAGGATAATATGTAAAAATGAGGAGTGTGACGTCCCTTGTTACGACCTGTCTTGTACGGACAACAAGTGCATGTCGATCATAACCGTTGAAGATGTGTTCAGCGCAGCGCAGGAGATGGCCAGATCATGATAACCGATAAAGGACAGGTAAACCGTATACTGGTGATAAGTTTGAGCAATGTCGGGGACGTGATCCTGACAACGCCCGTTTTACGCACCCTATCCAGGGAATTCCCGGCTTCGAGGATAGACGTTATGGTCGGGCCTAACGGGAAAGATATTTTTGATAAGGATCCCAGGATCTTTAAATTGATAATCTATGACAAGCACGCGTCTATTTCTGAAAAAACAAGGCTTCAGTTAAAATTAAAAAAATTAAAATATGACCTTGTAGTCGATCTGAGGAATACGGCCTTTCCCATTTTATTGATGCCTAAATACAGGACCAGGACGATGCAGACCTTTCCAAAGCATATCGTCCATAAAAGGGAAAAGCATCTTTACAGGCTGCATCCGCTCGGCATACAGGGCCTTAATGAGGGCGCGTATGTATATATACCTCCGGAAGATGACCTGTATATCGAGCGTTTAATAAAAGAGAGCAACATAACGGACCCGATCGTGGTCATCAATGCCGGGGCCAAGAGCCACCTGAAGCGATGGACCGTCGAGGGATTTGCCGAGATCGCGGACCGGCTCGCAAGAGAGACGAAGTCCAGCATTGTTTTTGTAGGCGTGGGCGAAGACAGCAAAATAGTGGATGAAGTTAAGCATAAGATGAAGGAAAAGTCTTATAATTTTGCGAACAAAACAAATATCCGGCAGCTGGCCGCATTATTAAAAAGGGCCAGGCTGCTCATTACCAATGACAGCGCGCCGCTCCATTTGGGGTGTGCCATGGGGACGAAGGTGCTGGCGATCTTCGGGCCGACAGATCCAAAAAAATACGGCCCAACGGGAGAGTTTGACGTTGTTGTAAATAAAAAATTATTTTGTTCGCCGTGTGAAAATGCGGCATGCAAGTATAACCATGAGTGTATGAAGCTGGTTTTGGCTGATGAGGTGTACGATTCGGCAAAGATGATGGTGGAAGGTTACGAGTAAAGTGAGTGGGAGACAAGTGACAAAGAGACAAGAGACAAGTAAGGGTGGACGGAAGAGGATACTGATCGTCAGGACGGATAAGATCGGGGACCTGGTCCTTTCAACTCCCGTAATAAAAGCTGTGCGCGACGCGTATCCGGGCAGCTATATAGCCGCTCTCGTCAGGCCGTATGCGCATGAGGTAATAAAGAATAATCCATACCTGGACGAGATCATAACGTATGAGAAGTCGAAGAAAGGCATCGGTATTTTAAAGGACCTTAAATTTATTTTAGCCCTTAGGAAAAAGAAATTCGATCTTGCCCTTGTCCTCCATCCTAAAAACAGGACACATATAATCATCTTCCTGTCGGGGATCCCTGAGAGAGTAGGCTATGATAAAAAGCTCGGCGTGTTGCTTACAAAAAGGATACCTCACATAAAGGAGTATGGGTTAAAGCATGAGATCGATTATACCCTGGATATAGTGCGTTATGCAGGTATCGAACCTTTAGAAAAGAAGCCGTGCGTTTACCCGGATAAGGCTGCCGAGAAAAAAATAGACGATGTTTTTATAAAAAGCGGCATATCCAGGGATGATACTGTCATAACTATGCATCCGGGCTCAAGCTGTCCCTCCAAGAGATGGAAGTTGGAGCGTTTTGCGAGAGTGGCCGATATCTTGGCAGAAAAATACAGGGCGAAAATAGTAATAATAGCAGGCCCTAAAGATAAGGGGTTCGGCGATAACATGGCTAAATTTATGACGGCAAAAAACATCAATCTTTCCGGAAAAACTACCGTAACGGACATGGTAAGCATTTTAAAGCGTTCCAGGCTTTTTATATCCAATGATTCGGGCCCTGTTCACATTGCCTGCGCTGTCGGCACACCTACGATATCCATATTCGGGCGTAACGATAGAGGGCTTTCGCCGGCCCGCTGGCGGCCCGTAGGCACTCATGACATAGCGTTGCATAAGGACGTAGGGTGCGAGCTGTGCCTGGCGCATAACTGCAAACGGGGCTTTGCCTGCCTGGAGGCGATAACCGCGGATGATGTTATCGCTGCGGCTGATAGAAT
>CAZHPY010000031.1:3605-18076 GCA_964534705.1 uncultured Planctomycetia bacterium
AGAATATTGCGTTGACGCAGCTTCCGGCTTCATGCTAAAATAACAGGTCTTTAGAGCTAATATTAATCATTATGACAAAAAGAATAGACCTATCAAAGATCAAGACAATACGCCTTAATGCCAGGAAATGCAAGGTAACGGTCAATGACTTTGCGCACACCGGTAAAAAAGGTTCAAGATTCGCTGATTTTTACGATTCTTTACCTGATGTCCTCGCGGCAAAAAGCCTGAAGGCTGTGGTAAACGATATCGTCGCCGCCCATAAAAAGAAAAAAATGATAATACTCATGATGGGCGCTCATGTTATAAAATGCGGATTAGCGCCGCTTGTCATAGATCTGATGAAACGAGGCGTAATAAAGGCCATAGCCCTTAACGGCGCCGGCATTATACATGATACCGAAGTGGCCATGATAGGCAGGACCAGCGAAGACGTCGGCGAAGGCATCGTTGATGGTTCGTTCGGCATGGCGGAAGAAACGGCCTCATTTATTAACGGCGCGATCAATTATGGTTTCAGGAATGGCCTCGGTATAGGCGAAGCGCTTGGCAGCCGTATACTAAAGTCGAGATTTTCCTGTAATGACCGCAGTATCCTGTCCCAGGGATACAAGCTGGGGGTGCCGGTTACGGTACACGTTGCGGTAGGAACGGATATAATACACCAGCATCCGTCTGCCGTAGGTATGGCTATCGGCGAGGGTTCGTTGCTGGATTTCAAAAATTTTATTTATAGCGTTTCAAAGCTGGAAGGCGGCGTCGCCGTGAATGCGGGTTCTGCCGTGATACTTCCGGAGGTATTCCTGAAAGCAGTGACCGTTGCCAGGAACCTGGGGTATAAAATAGATAAATTCACAACGGCAAATTTTGACATGATGAGCCAGTACAGGCCGCACCAGAATGTCATTACGAGGCCGACTTCAAAGGGCGGGAAAGGGTATAACATTATAGGGCATCATGAGATAATGCTGCCGTTACTTTACCGTTCGATAATAGAAAAGATATAGTTTGGCGAGGTAGGAAGATGAGGCAACAGGATTTTGGTAAATTAAAACAGGTTATCGCAAATTTTAAAAACGTGAACGTGCTTGTTATAGGGGACCTCATACTTGATGAGTTCCTATGGGGGGATGTTTCACGCATATCGCCGGAAGCGCCTGTCCCGGTCGTCTGGGTAAAGCGCGAAAGTTTCATGCCGGGCGGCGCATCGAATGTCGCTAACAATTTAAGGTCCCTTAGCGCGCGTACGTTTGTTGCGGGCGTAATAGGGGATGACGAAAGAGGCGCCATACTTAAGGGCGAGCTTGAGCAAAAAGGTATCGATACGCGCGGGATCATGATGGATGAAACAAGGCCGACGACGTTGAAGACGCGCGTAGTCGCGCAGCATCAGCAGGTCGTGAGGATAGACAAAGAGAACGTGAATCCTCTAAGCGATGTTATGATATCGCGCATAATCGATTACACTAAAAAAGTGATCGATAAAATAGATGCTGTTATCATAGAAGATTATGGCAAGGGTGTGATAACGCCAAAGATCCTGAAGGAGATAGTGCCCCTGGCCAGGTCCCATGGGAAGATAATATCCGTGGATCCCAAGGAAGAAAACCTGAAATATTACCAGGGCATATCCCTGATAACGCCGAATAACCACGAAGCATCAAAAGCAGTAGGTTTTGAGATAAAAGATGACGCGACCCTTAAAAAAGCCGGCGCCGCAATGCTTAAAAAGTTTAAGTGCAAGATCGCGCTTATTACCCTTGGCGAAAATGGCATGGCTGTTTTTCAGAAAAATGAACCCATGGAACATATACCTACGGTGGCCCAGGAAGTGTTTGACGTATCGGGCGCCGGAGATACCGTTATTGCCTGCTATACGCTTGCGCTGGCAGCAGGCGCCAGCCCTGTCCAGGCAGCGCATATATCCAATTGCGCCGCAGGCATCGTGGTAGGTAAGGTCGGGATAGCCGTTGTGACTCCGGATGAACTGATCGAAAGAATAAAAAGAGAAATCGGAATAATAAATAAATAAAAATCGGAGGACATAAAGTGAAAGCAATCGGAGTAATACCTGCGCGGTGGGGTTCTACAAGATTTGAAGGTAAGGTCCTTGCGGATCTTTTGGGTAAACCTGTAATACAGCATGTGTGGGAAAGCGCAAAAAAGGCAAAGACGCTGGATGACCTTGTAATAGCCTGTGACGATGAAAGGATAATGAAGGTTGTCGAATCTTTCGGCGGCAAGGCTGTCTACACTTCGGTGGACCAGCCGTCCGGCACCGACAGGCTTGCAGAAGTGGTCAATCCTTTGGATGTGAAGATAGCGGTTAATATCCAGGGGGACGAGCCTCTCGTCAAGCCGATAATGATAGATAACCTTGTGATGGCGCTTGAGGATGAGAAAAAAGCACAGATGGCGACTATGGTCAAGAAGATAGACGACGATGCAGAGCTTACAAATTCTAATGTCGTAAAAGCTGTTTTTGATAAGAATGGTTATGCCATATATTTTTCCAGGTATGCCATTCCTTATAACAGGACCAACAGCACGGATAAGGATAAAAAACCTGTTTATTATAAACACATAGGCATGTATGCCTTTACAAAGGATTTTTTGTTCACTTTCAGGAACCTTCCGAAATCCGCTCTTGAGAACGCGGAAAAACTTGAACAGCTGCGAGTGCTTGAATACGGATATAAGATAAAGATAGTCGAGACGAAATTTGATACGTTAGGCGTTGATACATTTGAGGATCTGCAGAGAGTCAAAGATATAATGCTCTCTGGGAAACGTTAGGACGGTAAAGATGAGGCCTGTAAAAGAGATCAGGATAGGCAATATAAGGATAGGCTCAAATAATCCGCTTATACTTATTGCCGGACCGTGCGTTATCGAATCGGAGTCAAGCGCTTTGCGCCATGCCAGGACATTGAAGGACATTACGCGGCGGCTCGGAGTGCCGTTCGTTTTCAAAGCGAGCTACGACAAGGCAAACCGTTCTTCGATAAATTCCTTCAGGGGGCCGGGCTTAAAAAAAGGCTTGAAGATACTCCAGAGGATCAAGGAAGAGTTGGCCCTGCCGATCCTGTCCGATGTACATTGTAAAGAAGAGGTGAAGGAAGCGTCAAAGATACTGGACATAATCCAGATACCTGCGTTCCTTTCCAGGCAGACGGACCTTATATTGGCGGCGGCCAGTACGGGCAAGGTGGTCAACATAAAGAAAGGGCAGTTTCTCGCTCCATGGGATATGGGTAACATCGTCAAGAAAATAGAATCGATCGGAAATAAAAAAATAATTTTGACCGAAAGAGGCGTGAGCTTCGGATATAACAACCTGGTAAGCGATTTCAGGTCGGTGCTGATAATGAAGGGGCTCGGGTATCCGGTCGTATATGATGCAACGCATTCCGTCCAGATGCCCGGGGGACTAGGGGATAGATCAGGCGGCGAAAGCTCGTTCATACCATACCTTTCGATGGCCGCGGTCGCCTGCGGCGTAAACGGTATCTTTGTTGAAGTGCATGAAAACCCCTTAAAGGCATTGAGCGACGGGCCGAATATGGTCAAGCTATCGGAACTTGAAAAGATGCTGATGAAGTTAAAAAGAATAGAAAAGGCGGCGAAATAATGCCTAAGAACATAGCGAAAAAAGTCCTCACGATAGAACGCGACGCCCTGACCGAACTTATAAAAAGGATAGACCGTACTTTCGAGAAGGCTGTCAATGTGATCTATAACGTGAAAGGCCGCGTTATAGTTACCGGTATGGGAAAACCCGGTTTTATTGCCCAGAAGATATCCGCGACCCTTTCTTCTACAGGTACGCCCTCTCTTTATCTGCACCCCGCTGAAGCGCTGCATGGGGATCTTGGAAGGGTAACGAAAGAAGACCTTATATTGGCGCTTTCAAACAGCGGCGAGACAGACGAGATATTAAAATTCCTGCCGATCGTAAAGAAAATAGGGGCAAAATTGATAGCTATGGTAGGTAATACAAGATCCACCCTTGCCAGAAATGCCGATTATATAATAAACACATCCGTCAAGAGAGAGGCTTGTTCGCTAGGCCTGGCTCCTACCACATCCACTACGGCAATGCTTGCAATGGGAGATGCGCTTGCAGTGGCCCTTCTTGATAAAAAAGGGTTCAAAGAAAAAGATTTTGCGTTTTTTCATCCGGGAGGCATACTTGGCAAACGCCTTCTCCTGAGCGTGGGCGATATAATGAGAAAAGGGCGCGACAATCCAATAGTTAATGAAAATATGGCCGTTAAGAAGGTGTTAGTTGCCATAACAAAAGCCCGCGCCGGGAGCGCGAGCGTAGTTGATCCAAGGGGCAGATTGACGGGGATATTTACGGATGGCGACCTGAGAAGGCACATTGAAAATAATCCCGATCTCATAAATAAAAAAGTAAAAGATGTGATGACTAAAAACCCGGTGACTATAAAAAAAGAAAGATTGGCCGCGGAGGCATTTGATATACTCCGCAGTAAAAAAATAGACGAGATCCCGGTTGTTGATGCCAGGAAGCGGCCGGTCGGACTGGTCGACGTCCAGGATCTTCTTAAGGCGGGGCTTGTATGATCAGCAGGGAAGTGGAAGAAAAAATAAAACGCGTAAAACTTCTGATCACTGACATAGACGGTGTCATGACAGACGGCCGTATAGTATACAGCATATATGGCGATGAGCTGAAATTCTTCGACGTTACCGATGGATTCGGCATATCATTGCTATACAGGGCCGGCATAAGGACAATAATAATAACCGCTAAGAAATCCAGGATAGTGAAGATGCGCGGGCGCGACCTGAAGGCGGCAAAGGTATATGCGGGTTTTATGGATAAAATAATCCCTTTCAACGATGTCCTTAAGCGTTTCAAGGTTAAGCCGGAAGAGATATGTTTTATAGGGGACGATCTTCTGGATATCCCTGTATTAAAAAGGGTGGGCTTTGCAGTTTCCGTACCGAACGCAATGGAGGAAGTGAAAGCCACGGCGCATTATGTAACTTTCAAGGCGGGCGGGCGCGGCGCAGTGCGCGAGATCTGTGATCTTATACTGAAATCCCAGGACAAGTGGGACCAGGTCACATCGAAATACTTCAAATAGAATGGATAAAGAACAGGACGTCTAGAACGTTTTATGAAATATAAATACAGGAGGTATTATCTATATTACCTCGGAAGGGTAGCCGCATTTTTAGTTTTTTTATTGCCTATCAGCGTAGGTTCGGCTATCGCTGCTTTTTTCGGCAGGTGCGCATTCTTCCTTCTTCCCAAATACAGGAATGCAACTATAGAGAACCTTGAAAGCGTTTTTGGAAATGAAAAGACGCCTAAGGAAATAAGGAATATTGCGGTCAGGGTTTTTGAGAACCTGGGGCGTAACGCAGGCGAGCTTATTAATTTTCCGAAGTTAAACAAAGATAATATAGACAGCTTTGTGAAGATCGAAGGCCTTGATATGGTCGATAGTTCTTTCGCCAAGGGCAACGGGACTATAATACTGACAGCCCATTTTGGTAATTGGGAACTTGTAGGACTGATGTTCCGCATAAAAGGGTATCCGGGCGTTACGATCGGCAGAAAAATATATTTTTATAAGTACGACATGTGGCTAAACAGCCTGCGAAGGGCTCACGATGTAAACGTTATCTATCGTGATGAATCGCCGCGAAAAATGCTGAAGGTCTTAAAAGAGAATAAAATACTCGGCATTGTTGCGGACCAGGATGTTGATTCGGTCGAAGGTGTTTTTATAAATTTTTTCGGCAAGCAGGCTTATACGCCGGCAGGGCCGGCAGTACTGGCTAAAGCCACCGGAGCCAGTCTCATCCCGACTTTTATAGTGCGTGAAGGCAGGCATCATCGTTTGGTAATGGAGAAACCGGTGGAATTGGCAGATACGGGAAACAAAGAGGCTGATATTGTAACGAATACCCAAAGGTGGTCTGACGTTGTCGAGGCCTATATAAAGCGTTATCCGGAGCAATGGGTGTGGATGCATCGCCGATGGAAAACAAAGGGAGACAAGCCAAATTAAAATGAAAAAATATCTTATATCGGCATTGCTGGTGTTGGCCATTGCTGCAACAGGGTGCGGCAGGAAGGAACCGCCGCCGGCCAACGATGAAAAACCAGGCTCAAATAGCGTCAGTGAAGAAAGCTCTTCCAGGACAAAAGAAGATGGCGTTGAGCATAAGGTCCTTTCTTTTAATCTCGAAGGGCTGACCGATAAAGGCGAGAAGAAATGGGAGGTCATAGGCAGGACCGCGCGCTCGATCTCGGAGAACGAGATAAGGCTCGGAGATATCATTGCCAAGACATACGGCGACCAGGAAGCCGTTATAACTGCCGATCATGGTGTATATGATAAATCGAAAAACAACGTCAGGCTTGAGCAAAATGTAAAGGCTGTCATAGAGAATGCAGGCTCTGTCGTAAAAAACCAGCTGGGTTTTCCCATTGGAGCAGAATCTGCCGAAAAGAAAGCCGCGGACCAAAAAAGCGAAAAGAGCAAAAAAATAACGATCACTTGCGACGGCGAAGTCGAGTTCAATTACTCTAAAAATCAGGCCTATTTCAGGAAAAACGTGAAAGTAAGGAGCGAGGACGGGGATATAGACGCGGATAAGATAACGGTCAACCTGGATCCTAAGACAAAAAAGATAAACGACATAGTGGCTGAAGGGAATGTCAAGATAACGCAGAAAGAGAACGTAGCTTACAGTGATACCGCCAAATATAATGAGTCGGATAAAACTGTTTCGCTGAGCGGCAACCCCAAGATCGAGATGGCCCAGGGCAGCGATGTGGTAAAAGAGCGGTTTACGGAAAGGTAGATCATGCATCTATTGGAAACGACCGGTTTGGTGAAAGTTTACGGCAAGAGATGCGTCGTTGATTCCGTGGATATCAATGTAAAGCGGGGCGAGGTCGTAGGGCTGCTGGGCCCTAATGGCGCAGGTAAGACCACTACTTTTTATATGATAACAGGGCTTATACAGCCTGACCGGGGCAGGATAATATTTGACAGGCAGGATATTACCGGCACGCCAATGCATATACGCGCGCGTTCGGGTATAGGCTATCTTTCCCAGGAACCATCCATATTCAGGAAATTGACAGTCGAAGAGAATATTATGGCTGTTTTGGAAACGCTGGATTTTTCTCCCCGGGAGAGAAAAAGGAGATGCGATGAATTGCTGGGCGAGCTCAAGATAAGCCACCTAAGGAAGAATATGGCTTATACCCTTTCCGGAGGTGAAAAGAGGCGCGTTGAAATTACAAGAGCGCTCGTTACCAATCCTTTGTTCATACTCCTGGATGAGCCTTTCAGCGGGATAGATCCCATAGCGGTGGGTGAATGCCAGGAAATAATAAAGGACCTGCGCAATAAAGGGCTGGGAATACTTCTTACGGACCACAATGTCAGGGAGACGCTTACGATCTGCGACCGGTCCTATTTGATGGCTGGCGGCAGGATATTGATCGCAGGGCCCAAGGAAGACCTTATTGCGGATCCCAAGGCCAGGGAGATATATCTGGGCGAAAAATTTACGATGTAAATCGTTTCTTTTTGTGATATAATCAACATTTTCGAAAAGAATATATAAGGAGAATAATGAAAGCAAAAGCAAAATCAGTAGAAGAATGTTCAACGTTGTTCGAGATAGAAGTACCTAAAGAAACGATAGCCCAGGCGTTTGAAGAAGCGTATGATGAGATCGCCAAGATAGCAACGCTGCCCGGTTTCAGGGCAGGCAAGGTTCCCAAGGACCTTGTAAAGAAACATTTTGCCAAAGAAGCCGGCAAGGACGTCGTGGAACGGCTTATAGCCGATTCCTACCAGAAGGCTGTGGAAGAGCATAAGGTCGAGCCGATAGGCTATCCGGAAATAACCGATCTCGTGTTCGGGGAAGGCAAGGCTATGACGTTCAAGGCCAAGGTTGACACCCGCCCGAAATTCAAGCTTAAAAATTACAAAGGCGTAAAGGTCGAAAGAAAAAAAGTGCATGTTACCGACGAAGATATAAAAAAGGCCCTCGATAACCTTCGTGAATACAGCGCAAAATACGTCGCCGTAGAAGACAGGCCTGTCCAGTGGGAAGACTATGTGGTCAGCAACCTCGAATGTTTTCTTGGGGACAAACCGGCGCATAAAAAGAGGGAGAACCTCTGGTTATTCATGGATAAAGATTCGCTTCTCAGCGGCTTGATGGAAAAGATAGTGGGAATGAAGAAGGGTGAGGAGAGCGACATAGAGATCGAGGTCCCGGAAAAGTACCCTGATAAGAACCTTGCCGGTAAGAAGGCAAGATATCATGTAAAGGTCAATGAGATCAAGGTAAGGAGCCTGCCCGATATAAATGATGAGCTTGCCAAGGACCTGGGCAAGGAAAGCCTGGAACTGTTGAAAAAGGAGATCACGGAAGAGCTGGAAAAGAAAAAGAAGGTAGATAGCGAGATAAATATGGAAAACCAGCTTCTCGATAAACTTATAGATGAGAATAGTTTTTCGGTCCCTTCAAATATGGTGAACAGGCAGATCCGTCTTATGGCCGAGAACGCTAAAGCAAAATTGATGCAAAAAGGATTTAGCAAGGAAGAGCTGGATAAAAAGAACGAAGAATTTGCGGGCCGGTTCAAGGACGACGCAGGCAGGCAGGTAAAGCTGCTTTTTATCCTGGACAGGATAGCGACCGATGAGAATATCGAGGCCACCGGATCCGACCTTGAGAATGCATACAAATCAATATCCCTGCAATCAGGAAAAAGCGAGCAGGAAGTAAAGGATTATTACGAAAAAGAGAAAATGGTAGATAATCTTTTAGAGAGGATAAGGGAAGAGAAGACGATAGAGTTTCTTTTGAAGAATGCAGAAGTAAAAGAGAAAGAATAACGAGGAGGGTACGATGGGAATATTAGTTCCTATGGTGATCGAAACAACAGGCAGAGGCGAGAGGGCATATGATATATATTCCAGGCTCTTGAAGGACAGGATCGTCTTTATAGGTACCCCTATAGATGATATGGTTGCCAACCTTATTATTGCCCAGATGTTATTTTTACAAATGGAAGACCCCGACAAAGAGATATCGATCTATATCAATACGCCAGGCGGCTCAGTTACGAGCGGTTTGGCCATATATGATACGATACAATTCGTTAAGCCGGATGTCAGCACATATTGCGTAGGGCAAGCTTCGAGCATGGGAGCTGTTTTACTGGCAGCCGGTACGCACGGCAAGCGCTACGCCCTTCCTCACTCCAGAATAATGATACATCAACCGTGGGGCGGTGTGCAGGGCGCTGCTGCAGATATCAGCATCCAGGCGCAGGAGATACTGAGGATGAGGGCTAAGATAGAAGAGATCCTGGCAAAACATACCAAACAGCCCCTGGATAAAATAAAAAAGGATACTGACAGGGATTATTTCATGTCAGCCGAAGAATCAAAGCAGTATGGTATTGTGGATGAAGTTATAGAGAATATAGCTAAGAAGAAAAAATAAACGTGGTACGCACTACGCAGTACGCAGTACGAACAAGGAGATATCAATGAGCAAAAAGTATTTAATGACGCCGGGCCCGACACCGGTACCGGAAGATATCCGTCTTGAGATGGCAAAGCCGATAATACATCACAGGACAAAAGAATATCAGGCCATATTTAAAGATGTTACCGAAGGATTAAGGAAAGTATTCAAGACGTCCAACGACGTCTATACGTTTACCTCCAGCGGTACGGGCGCGATGGAGGCCTCGATAGTCAATGTGTTGTCTCCCGGAGATAAGATAATAGTTGTCCGCGGCGGAAAATTCGGCGAAAGGTTCGGCGATATTGCCAAGGCATACGGCGTAGAAGTCATCCCCATCGATATTGAATGGGGGAATGCGCCAAGCCCGGATGTCATTAAGGATACTTTGAAAAATAACCCGGCCGTGAAAGGCGTATATACGACCCTTTGCGAAACTTCTACGGCCACGGTGTTCGATATCAAGGCTATCGGAGAGGTTATAAAAGCGACAGGGGCCCTGTTTGTAGTAGATACGATAAGCGGCCTCGGCGCGGATAATTTTGAAAATGACGCATGGGGCGTAGATATAGCAATATGCGGTTCCCAGAAGGGGCTGATGATACCCCCGGGCCTGGCGTTCTGCTCTGTCAGCGAAAAGGCCTGGAAGGCGGCTGAAAATTCCAAGCTCCCGAAATTTTATTTTAACTTTAAAAAATACAAAAAGGCATGGCTTGATACCGATACGCCTTTCACTTCGGCAATTACGCTTGTCATAGGCCTAAAAAAGGCGCTGGAATCGATAAACCAGAAGGGTATCGACAATGTCATAGCAGAGCATCAGTCCCAGGCCCGCGCTTTCCGCGAAGCCTGCAAGTCGATAGGATTGAAGATATTTTCAAGATCGCCGTCGTCAGCCGTAACGGCCGTAAATACACCTGACGGGATGGATGCAGACAGCCTTATAAAGCTTTTAAAGACCGAATTCGGCGTGACTTTTGCCGGCGGCCAGGAGGCCCTTAAAGGTAAGGTATTCAGGTGCGCGCACATGGGCGGTATCGACATGGAGCACACGATAGAGTCTATAAAAGCGCTTGAGCAGGCGCTCGCAAAGCTTGGATATAAATTCAAAAGCGGCAGCGGGGTTGAGGCTGCGGCTAAGATACTGCAGTAACGAGAAGTTTTAGTATAGAGTATTGCGTATTGAGTATTGAGAGGATGATAAATTGTACGCAATACCCAATACTCAATACACAATACAAACTCGGAATGGAGGATGAACAACGATGGTATATAAGGTACTAATAAGCGATTCGCTTTCCAAGGAAGCGGTAGAGATACTTGAAAAAGAGAAGGATCTAAAGGTCGATGTTAACACAAAGCTTACGCCCGAAGACCTTAAGAAGGTAATCAAGGATTACGACGCATTACTTGTCCGTTCAAGCACGAAGGTCACCAAGGACGTGATAAACGCGGCGGACAACCTGAAAATAATAGGAAGGGCAGGCGTAGGCCTTGACAACGTCGACGTAGAGGCTGCTTCAAAAAAAGGGATCATAGTCATAAATACGCCCGGAGGCAATACCGTATCAACCGCCGAACATACATTTTCGATGATACTGGCGCTCTCACGCAGCATACCGCAGGCGGACCTCTCCATGAAAAAGGGCGAGTGGGAGAGAAAAAAATTCATGGGCGTTGAACTGTATGGAAAGGTCCTTGGTATCGTAGGATTGGGACGGATAGGGACCGAAGTGGCAAAAAGGGCATTAAGTTTCAACATGAAGGTCCTGGCATTCGATCCTTACCTTTCATTTGAAAAAGCGAAAGAGCTCGGGATAGAATCATCCGACCTGGATAGCCTGTTAAAAAAAGCCGACTATATCACTGTCCACACGCCTCTTACGGATGATACAAAACATATAATCTCTGATAAACAATTTGATATGATGAAAAAGGGCGTAAGGGTCATAAATTGCGCGAGAGGCGGTATAATCGACGAAGCAGCTCTCGTAAAGGCCATAGAATCAGGGAAGGTCGCCGGCGCCGCGCTGGACGTATATGAGAATGAACCACCGCCGAAAGATTCTAAGCTGCTGAAACTTGATAAGGTGGTCCTGACGCCGCACCTGGGCGCATCTACAGAAGAAGCGCAGGTCAACGTGGCAATAGACGTTGCGAATACGGCCCGCGATATTCTTTTGGGGCGCTGCATAAGGAACGCCGTGAATATGCCGTGCGTAGATCCGGAGGTATTCAAGGTCATAGAGCCATACCTGAAGCTGTCGGAAAACATAGGTTCGATCATAGCGCAGATAGCGGAAGGACATATAAAGAAGGTAAAGATCAGATACGTAGGGGACATCTTAAAGTATGAGCTTTCACCGTTCACAGTTTCGGTGATGAAGGGCATACTGACGCCGGTATTGCAGGAGACCGTAAATTTTGTCAATTCGCTCGTAATAGCGAAAGAGCGCGGGATAAGCGTGGTCGAGTCTAAAACGACCGAGATACAGGATTTCGCGAGCCTGATCATCGTAGACGTGGAAACGGATAAAGCGAAAAGTCTCGTGGCAGGGACCCTGTTTACGAAAACAGACCTAAGGATAGTAAAGATCAATGAGTTCTGGGTCGATTGCGCCCCCGAAGGGAACATGTTGCTGGTGTTTAATAAGGACGTTCCGGGTATTATCGGGGAGATAGGCACTATATTCGGCAAGAACAATATAAATATAGCCAGTGTATCGTTCGGGAGGGACGTTAAGGGCGGTAACGCTGTGAGCGTATGGAACGTTGATAGCGATGTGCCCAGGAAAGTGCTCGACGATATTAAGCAGGCAAAAAATATACAGGAAGTGAAGTTGGCAAAGTTATAAAAGTAAGGCAGCAAGCCATAAGAAAGGAAAGAGATGAAGAAGCAAAATAAGATTTACTTACTTGATGTCACTAACAGGGACGGGGTCCAGACATCCCGGTTAGGTCTTGCGAAATTACAGAAGACAATGATCAACATTTATTTAAATGAGATGGGCGTTTCCCAGTCAGAATTCGGTTTTCCCGTGACGCGTCATGAGACCAATTATCTTAACGCCAACCTCGAGCTGGCAAAATTGGGCGTATTGAGGCCTATTTTACTGAGCGGCTGGATACGGGCCATAAAGGAAGACGTAGAGAAGGCATGCAAGATGACAAAGGTCGAGAACCTCAATCTTTCGATATCTACGTCGGAGCAGATGATAAGCGGGAAGTTCCAGGGCAAATATACCAAACAAGATGTTATCAGGGAAATGACAGAGGCTGTGCATACGGCTCGTAAAATGGGCATAAAGCTCGTCGGCGTAAACGCCGAGGATGCGTCCAGGACGCACATAGATTATCTTATAAAATTTGCCAGGGCCGCTAAAAAAGCAGGCGCTGACAGGATACGATATTGCGATACGCTGGGGTATGACGACCCGTTCACTATTTATGACAGGATCAAAATGCTTGCATCAGAAGTTAAATTGCCCATAGAATTACACTGCCATAACGACCTTGGTATGGTCGTTGCATGTTCTGTTGCCGGCGCCAGGGCCGCTATCGATGCAGGCGTGGATGCGTATATTAATACAACGGTTAACGGCATGGGTGAGAGGGCCGGGAATGCCGACCTGGTAAGCGTTATACTGGCCATAAAGTATTCGAGCGGCATGCGCGATAAATATATCCTGGACGAGAAGGTCAAATTATCATGCGCTTGGAAAATAGCAAAATACGCTTCTTATGCGTTCGGGCAGCCGATACCTGTTAATCAGCCCGGGGTAGGATCAAATGCATTTGCCCATGAATCCGGTATACATGCGGACGGGGCGTTGAAGGACAGGAGGAACTACGAGCTTTACGATTTCGAAGAACTGGGCCGCGGGGAGCCGGAGATCATTGAAACAGGAAGACAGATAACTGCCGGAGAATACAGCGGTATAAAAGGTTTCAGGAATGTTTACGATAAGCTCGAGATCAAATTCAAAGACGAAAAAGACGCCGCTAAGATACTGGAGCTGGTGCGTTATGCGAACGTTCATACTCAGCAGCCGCTTACAGAGGATGAATTAAGATTTGTAGGCAGCTATCCTGAGATAGCGCGTAAAATATTTACGATGACACCATAAAACTGGGAGGAAACTGATATGAGAAAAAGGCTTATCGTGGAATTGGTATGCATGTCGCTTATTTTATCCGTAGCAGGCCTCGGGGTTTGCGCTGAAACCGCTCAAACCAAGGCAGCGCCGGCCAAACAGGGCTGGATGGACAGGATGAAAGGCGCTATTAATGATTTAAAAAACAGGAATCAAAAAGCGGCAGAAACTAAAACCAAAGCCGCCCCTCAGGCGGTAAAGAAAGCCCAGCCCGTTAAGCCGGCCCAGCCTGAACCGGTTAAGGTCCCAAAGACAAAAGAAGAAATGGTGTCTTCCATAAAAAACAACGTAGAAAAGATAGACGTGATAACCAAGATGTTCCCCGACCTTAAACTGGAAAAAGGGCCCGAGGGAAGCGCATATTGTACTTTTCGCGGCCAGAGACTGGAAGAACTAAGCAATGAAGACCTGACGAAACTTTATAAAACAGTAAGCCAGATCGCCGTGCAATACCGTACAGAAAGAATGCAGCGGCAAATGGAAAGCATAAACCAGGCACAGCAGACGGCCCGGACAGCTGAAGGCGCCACCAGGGCAACGGGGTTGACAGTTGCGCCGACTGTTCCGAAGATCCCTGTTTCCGTAGGGGCCACAGGTGTTGCGGCGCCGCCGAAAGGCGTCACAAGCCCGCCGCCATCCGTATCCGCAGCGCCGACAGCTCCGCATGTTCCTACAATGGTAGGTCCCACGGGGGTTGCAGGAGCGCCGACAAGCGTTCCAAGGCCGCCTTCATCCGTATCTGCGCCACCGTCAAGGCCAAGCGTACCGCCT
>CAZHPY010000032.1:0-17740 GCA_964534705.1 uncultured Planctomycetia bacterium
CGATTTTGCCTTCGGGGCCAAAAAGTGCGGACTTGCTTTTTGCCCCTTCGGCCGCTACGGTTTAACCAAGGCGGGCTAATCGCCAAAATCGTTTTAAAAGGAAACCTTTTCTAAAAAGGTTTCCTTTTAATATTTTCTTTCCAAAATTATCACATGGAACATTTCTCCTTCCCTTAGCAATTCTAACCCCTTTGTAAAGGTATTTCATCGAGCTGTCTTCAAAAGTTTCCTTTTAATATTTTCTTTCCAAAATTATCGCATGGGAACATTTCCCCTTCCTTTAGCAATCCCCACCTCTTCGTAAAGGTATTTCATTATAAGTATCTTTGATTTTTTGTCGAAAATGTTATAATATCAATAGCGCAACAAAGGAGGTTGCTATGAGTTGCGGAAAATGTGGAAAGAAGAAGGCAAAAAAGAAAAAGAAGTAGTTTTAGGGGGTATATTGTAAAACAATATACCCCTTATTTTTTAAGTAAGAAGAATAGTTTTGAAAGGCTTGAAATGAAAGGTGTAGTTAAAGTAGGAGATAAAGTTAATTTCATCGGTAAGGTTTCATCCTTTACTATTTTGGGTGATCCCGGTTGCGATGGCCTTGGTGTAGAAATTATGACCACATTCGCAAAAGCGATGAACTGTACGCATACAGATTTTAAGATCATCCTGGGCGATCTCGTTCCGTTCGGTTTGGAAGAGTTCTATGATCATATCTATGGCATTATTAATAACGTATCACCGAATCCTGTATATACTTTATGCGGCAACCATGATACGGACTATTATGTGACGTATTTTGGACTAAAGAATTACGTTTTGGTGAATGACGACATGTTGATAGTAATTTTGGACAATTCAAAGAGGATATTTGAGTCCGAAACCCTCGGCTTTCTTAAGAGATCCCTGAAAGAGTATCAGCGTAAGAACATATTGATATTGTTCCACATCCCGCCACCCAACAGTTTCACTCCCAACAGCATGAAACCGGAAGAATGGCAGAAGCTGAAGGCTGTCATGGATCCTTACAAAGACGCCATCAAGTACGTGCTGTCGGGCCATGTCCATTCTTATTTTGAGGAAAATGTCGACGGCTATAAAGTCATAGTATCGGCAGGCGGAGGGGCGAGGCTTGAGTTCTTTGGACGTCTTCCCGACAAAAAGAGCTCTTTTCATCACGTACTGAGATTTTACTTCGATAAGGATTCCGAATTAAAATATGAATATATGTCGCTCGCGGACGTAACATACGACCGCGAGGTAAAGAATAAGCGGGTTGAAAAATATCTAAACGAAGCGTTTAAGAATGAGTCGATGGCGCATATCCGGTACCAGTTTTTCGCGGATGACGCACATGAAAAAGGGTTCATAGGTATCGAGAAACTTTTTAAAGCGCTATCCAAGTCCGCTTTTTATCATGCGAAGAATTATTTCAGCCTTTTAAACGCTTTAGGGGGCATAGGCCATAACCTTAAGACGAGCCGCGCCATAGAAAAGGAAGACGTCGAAAGCCTGTCTAAGAAATATTTAACGTATTCTGTAAAGGCTGATCTTCCGCTTGCCCAGTACGCGTTCGGCGAGGCATATAAAGCAAAAAATAATTACAAGGAGCTGATTCCGGAAGCGATCAAAGCCTACGCTAAAGGAGAAGATATGGGGCAGCATACCTATTACGTATGCACCTCCTGCGGCAATACCGGCAGGTTAGACGGTGAACTCGAACATTGTCCTATATGCGGAGCGCCGCTGGACAAAATAATAATGATGTAAATACGTAAGGAGAGCCAAGATGGCCGTTGAGAAGGTTGGGGAAAAGTACAGGTGTAATGTTTGCGGTAACGAAGTCACCGTAACAAAGGTAGGTGGCGGCGAACTTGTTTGCTGTAACCAACCAATGGAAAAGACAGAAGGATAAAAAGCAAATGGGGTGATTGGTATGTGCGATACGTGCGGATGCACTCCATGCAAAAAGTGCGGTAAGTCAATCAAAAATAGAGTTTGCGAGATGCCTCTATTAAACATTCCGGCCAAAGCATTAACCTGAGAATCTTCTGATAAAAATACTTGACAATATATAGGCTGCATAGTATACTAGTTTCGAAATATGTAAACTACTAAATTAACTATAAAGGGGTATAGTAATGGATAAAAATATGGAAGAGCGAATGTTCCAGATGCATGCGGAGGTTTGTAAAAGCATGGCCAACCCAACGCGGTTAAAGATCATAAATCTATTGGGTGAAGGAGAAAAAAGCGTTAAAGAACTAAGAAAAAGCCTCAAATTGCCAAAAGCGAACCTTTCCCAACATTTAAGCATCCTGCGGCAACGGAAAATTGTCGCTGCAAGAAGAGAGGGTCTTAATGTTTACTATAAATGCGCAAATCCAAAAATGCTCAAAGCATGCTCGATCCTGCGGGAAGTGTTGATGGAGCAGCTTGCAGACAGCGGCCGGTTAGGTAAATGGATAGATAAAGGGGTAATATGAGAGGGCTTATAGATTTTTCGATACGCAGACCAAAGTTAGTTATTATTTTGACGATCGTTGCTACCATTTTAGCCGCAGCGCAATTTCTTAAAGTAAAGATCGATACAGATCCGGAGAATATGCTTCCCGAGAAGGAGTTCGTCCGAGTTTTCCACAAAGAGATGAAGAAGGAATTTGCGCTATATGACTATATCGTGCTTGGTGTAGTAAATGAAAAAGACTCTCGCGGAGTTTTTAATCCTCAGACATTAGATAAGATCTATCGCATTTCAGATCATGTAAAAAATTTAGACGGCGTTATCGGTTATGAGCTTATTAGCCCGTCTACTAAGGATGATATTGAGCAGGCCGGCCCCGGCACCGTCAGCTTTAAATGGCTTATGAAGGAGCCTCCCTATACAGTAGAAGAAGCCGCCAAGATAGGCAAACGCGCCATGGAGAACCCGCTCTTCTACAATACCGTTGTATCGCAGGACGGGAAGGCTCTCTGCATTTACGTTCCGATAAAAGCCAAAGACCTAAGCTATGCCGTGTCCAAGAAGATACGCTCATTTATATCTGGCCTGAAAGGCGACGAAAAATATTATATGACAGGGCTCCCGCTCGCCGAGGACGCTTTTGGCGTGGAGATGTTTATGCAAATGGCCATCTCGGCTCCTGCCGCGATGCTCGTTATATTTTTTCTATTACTGCTCTTCTTCAAGAAGATGCAACTTGTTATAGCGCCTATGATAGTGGCGGGCGTCGTGGTCATTATGACTATGGGGCTCCTGGTAGGAGCGGGTTTTTCTATACATATTATGAGTTCAATGATCCCTATATTCCTCATGCCCATAGCTGTCCTTGATTCGGTACACATTTTGAGCGAATTCTTCGATAAATTTAAGAAGTATAATAATAAGACGAAAACGATCACTGTTGTCATGAACGGCCTTTTCAAAGCAATGCTCTTTACGTCGCTTACGACTATCGCGGGTTTCTTTTCGCTTTCGTTCGCGCCTATACCTCCAATACAGGTTTTTGGCGTATTTGTCGCTATCGGAGTTGCCCTTGCCTGGATACTGACGATGACATTTATCCCGGCTTTCATAGTCCTGCTCGATGCATCCCGTTTCAAAGATTACGGCGCGACCGAAAAACACATGGAAGAAGGTCTTACTAATAAGATTCTGTCGATCTCTGGAAATATATCGGTGAAGCATTGGAAAGCAGCATTGATCGGCACTTGTGTTATGATAGCTATTTCGGTATGGGGGATATGCCGCATAGAGATCAATGACAATCCGGTCAAGTGGTTTGCCGCTAAACATCCAATCCGTCTGGCAGACACGGTTCTCAATTCGCATTTCGGAGGCACGTATACTGCTTATCTTATTCTGGATGCGCGTGACAAAGGCGCTGAGGTCTTCAAAGAACCCGCGATGCTGGAATACGTCGAGGGACTGCAGAATTACCTGCGCCTTAAGGGCGATGTCGGTAAGTCAACATCGCTTGCCGATGTTACAAAAAAGGTTTACTATGAGCTTCTTGGCGGAGATAAGAAGCGGGATAAGATACCGCCGAGTAAGGAGGCCGTAGCGCAGTGTCTAATATCATATGAGAATTCGCATAAGCCCGATGACCTATGGCATTTTACCACCCCTGATTATTCGAAGCTGAACTTGTGGCTGCAGTTGAGATCAGGAGATAACCGGGATATGGCCAAAGTGGCCAGGCAGGTAGAAGAGTTTTTCAGGACTAATCCACCACCGTATCCGTTAGCGCGTGAATGGACCGGCCTTACCTATATTAATATGATATGGCAGGATCGCATGGTTGTAGGTATGATATGGAACTTTATCGGAAGTTTCATTATAGTGCTCTTTATGATGATAATTTTATTTAAGTCACCTTTTAAAGGCCTCATTTCGATGATCCCCATGACTGTGACCGTGCTTTTTATATATTCTTTGCTCGGGTTCACCGGAAAAGACTATGATATGCCTGTGGCAGTGCTTTCGGCGCTGACGCTTGGTCTTTCCATCGACTTCGCGATACATTTTCTGCAGCATGCCATAGAGTTTCGCGAGAAGGGGCTCGATTGGCCGGCAGTGGCGAAAGAGATGTCCGGCGGGCCGGGGAGAGCGCTCGTGCGGAATGCGCTCGTAATAGCCGTCGGCTTCCTGCCGCTTTTATTGTCGCCGCTCGTGCCGTATAATACGGTCGGCATATTCATGTTCCTTATCATGCTGGCCTCGAGTGTTGCAACACTGATAATACTTCCGGCATTTATCTCAGCATTTCCTGTTATTATGCTGGAAGAGCCGAAGAAATATGGTATGTGTTCCTGCAAGCAATGCATGCTTGTCGCTGCGGTCATAGCGTTGACGGCCGCATATGTTCTGACCGCATATATGAACATGGAATGGAACGTGACCGTGATCATTTCAGTAGCTGTTGTGATAGTGATTTCGTCCATATGCTACATTGTGTCGCGTCTTAAGGTGTGCGCGGCGGAATAAAAGGAAGGTGTTATGAAAAAAATCACGTTGTATACGCTTTGTGCGGCCATCGCCGTCATGCTCGCCGCGCCATTATGGGCGGAGATGACGGTTGATGAGATCGTGAAGAACTCAAACCATGCCGCGTATTACGAAGGCAAGGACGGCAAGGCGAAGGCGAATATGGTCATCACCGATTCGCAGGGCAGGACCAGGGAGCGGCTCGTAACGATACTAAAGCTAAATATCGCGGACGGAGGCGAACAGAAGTATTACGTTTATTTTCACAAGCCGAATGACGTCAGGAACATGGTCTATATGGTGTGGAAATATATCGGCAAAGATGACGATAGGTGGCTGTACCTTCCAGCGCTCGACCTGGTAAAAAGGGTGGCGGCAGGCGATAAACGCTCAAGTTTTGCAGGCACCAATTTCGTCTACGAGGATATTTCAGGAAGGAACCCCGATGAGGACAACCACGAGCTTGTCGGATCGGAGGGGGATTATTACGAATTGAAGAATACGCCGAAAAATGCCGGCGCAGTTGAATTTGCATACTACACCGTTCGTATTGACAAGAAAAATTTTATTCCCGTTAAAGCGGATTATTATGACAAAAGTGGAAAGTTATACAGGACGATAGAGGCTCTGGAGGTCAAGGATGTAGAGGGGCATCCCACAATAACAAAGATGAAAGCCTCCGACCTTAACGCGAAGGCATCGACCATAACCGAGTTCAGCGATGTTAAATACGACGTCGGTTTGAGTGGTGACATTTTTACGGAGCGATATTTGCGCAGGGCTCCGGCTCAATGGATAGAGCAGTAGGGTTGAAATGAATATGAAGGGAATATCGTTAGTCTTGTTAGTGGCAGCCATATGCGCGAACACTCACGTCTTCGCATCCGAGACGCCTAAGCTACACGGCTTTGTCGAGACCGATATTGGGCTTAAGGTCAATGACGACAAACTGGCGGCGAAGAATGGGTACAATATGGCGGAGCAACGTGCGCAGTTCAAGCTGCGATATTTTCCAGATGAGCTGGCTATTCTTAAGCAATGGAACACGGAGATATTTTTTAAGACGGATGTGCTTATAGATGAATATACTGAACAGCCAAAGTGGTGGGGACCCCGGGAGCTTTATATCGCTTTTACTCCTGTTAGTTTTGTAGATGTCAAGATCGGCGAACAGATACTGACATGGGGAACGGGAGATTACATATTCATAAACGATCAATTCCCCAAGGATTATGTATCATTTATTATTGGCAGGGATGACGATTATCTAAAGCTGCCGTCCTATGCGGGGCGTCTCACGCTCTCCGGCAAACTAGTAGCGCTCGATCTTGCGGCCATTCCGGCGTTTACGCCTAATAACGTTCCTGACGGCAGCAGGGTCTCCTATTATGACCCGCTCTTTGGTCGCGTAGTCGGCACGCAGGGAGAGCGTTATTTGCGTGAGCCTCCTATGCAGATCGAGAATACCGAGGTGGCGGCGCGACTTTATGGAACGATGAATAGCTACGAATGGGCGCTATATTATAACCACGGTTATTATAAGAATCCTGTAGGTTATAAGAATCAGCAAACAGGAGAGCTCTATTATCCCGAGCTTGATGTATACGGTGCGAGCATCCAAGGGCCCATTCCGATCGTCGGCGGCATAGCCAACTTTGAAACAGGCCTCCTGAGCTCAAAAGAAGATGGCTACGGCAAGAACAGGCTGGTGCAGGATTCTACCATGCAGTACCTCTTAGGGTATAAACGCGGGTTCAAGAATGACTTTGAAGTAGGAGCGCAATATTACTTAATTCAGATGCTTCATTATGCCGCATATAAGAATAGTCTTGTTGCGGGTGACTCACAAGATGACAAAGTATATCAGCAGTTCACGTTACGTCTCACAAAACTCTTTGCAAACCAGACGGTTAACGCGTCCATCTTCGTATTTTATAGCCCCATAGATCATGATACATACCTGAGGCCGTCGCTTTCGTGGAAGGCTACAGATGCCTGGAGTCTTGTTGTGGGCAGCAATGTATTTCTCGGAAACCAGAATAATGCGGATTGGGGCCAGTTTAAAGGGAATTCCAATATTTATTGCCGTTTACGTTACAGCTATTAAGGAGGTGCGTTATGGTAGATAGGATGTTGCGCGGTATTGCGGGGTCATTCATACTGATAAGCCTTGCATTGGCTTATTATGTGAGCCCGTTATGGTTATGGTTCACGGCGTTTGTAGGGCTAAATCTACTGCAGTCGGCTTTTACAAACTGGTGCCCGATGATGTGGATCTTAAAGAAGTTTGGCGTGAAGTAGGAGTTGACGCGTATGAAGATCAGAGAAAGCGGGATGCCGGAGCGAGATATATGGAAAGGAGCTTCAAAATGAAGATAGGAGTGATCATTTCAAGTAACGATGCGGAAACATCCTGGAACGCTCTGCGCTACGCAAACTTTTGTCTCGGACAGAAAGACGAAGTGAAGGTGTTTTTAACTGGCAAGGGCGTTGAATATCAGAATATAAGCACTGAAAAGTTTAATACGATTGAACAGGCGGATAAGTTATTAAAGTCAGGCGGCAAGATATTTGCCTGTGGCACATGTATTAAATCCCGGAATCAGGAAGGCACTGAAATGTGCCCGATCAATACGATGAAGGATATGTACGAGATTGTTAAAGAGAGTGATAAAGTAGTTGCATTCTAGAAATGTCCGCACTCGTAATTTTGCTTGTTTCCGGCAGTGATTGGTCTATAATACATACCTATAGAAACAGAGAGGTTCCCCCTCGGCTTATACGAGAGGGACCTCAATTTTAATCCTTCAATTATAGGAAATTTTTTGTTTAGAAATAAAGTCATACCGATTTTACTTTTGATGTGTTTCCTGCAAGCACCTCTCTGGGCGGATGAACCGTTTTCATTAACGCTCAAGGTGTTCCTGTCGTCGGGTTATGATGACGATGTCTATTATGAACCGCCCCTGAGAACCATAAAGATCAGGGATGTCATTCCGAGAAAGTTCCAGATAGTGATCAAAAATATAAGCTCGAGGACGGAGTCATTATATGTCGACACGATGGGCGAGGGGCTCGGCCAGATAATTTTTGAGGCTACGGACGAAAACGGTAAAGAGAACATTATCACCAAAATACCGGATTTTACGCGGTCCAACATAGAGGAATACAGATATTTCGCGCCCGGCCAAACGAAGAATATCAAGATCATATTGAGCGAAAAAGAATGGTCTAATCTCGGTCGTCTGGCAAAAGCAGGAGCCAAAAAGATACGCTTACGCGCTATTTTTAAAAGCAAGTCGCGTAAGATATATTCAGAGTACTATACAATGATAATTGATATATAGTTATAGAACCGAGAGGTTTCTCCTCGGCCCCACCTCTTTCGTAAATGTATTTCATTATAAGTATCTTTGATTTTTTGCCGAAAATGCTATAATAGTAATAGCGCAACAAAGGAGGTTGCTATGAGTTGCGGAAAGTGCGGGACCAAGAAAAAGGCAAAGAAGAAAAAGAAGTAGTTTTAAAAGGGCAGATATAAGAAATTTATAATCTGCCCTTTATTTTTAAAAAATGCAAATACGCAAGGAGTGTAAGAGGAAGCCGAGTCCGGTGGCAAGATACTGGCTTGGGGGACATGTACGAAATTGTTAAAGAAAGCGATAAGGTCGTTACATTCTAGAAATGTCCGCCTCATTGGGGTGAGGCGAGGGATAGACCTCTCTAAAGCCAAAATTTTGTTTGATAATAGCTATATTGCGTCTATAATACATACCTATAGAAATAGAGATGTTCCTCCTCGGCTCATACGAGAGGGACCCTAATTTTTTGTGCATATGATATAGAAAGGAGGAATCGATGCGTAGATGTATTATTTTTATAGCTTTGGTTATCACATTATCGTTTTTTATTTTTCAGCCGATTTCTTACGCCCAACCCGGGCAAGGCGGTCCTGACAGGGACAATAATCCTCCGGGACCGAAAGGCGGTCCGGGAACCAACTGGGAGAATCCGCCCGGTCCGGTTGGCGGGCCAGGAGCAAGTCCAGATACTGGTGGCGGGAGCTCTATACCACAAGATGCAGCAGCTATGGGCATGATGGATTCACAATTAAAAGAGAAAGCTATTGTGGATAAAGAATGGGAAAAGCAGGCAGATACCAATAAAGACGGCGTTGTAGATCCATTCGAGGCCCGACAGTGGAAAGAACGGCACCACAAAGCCCCGTCTGGCCGGGAAAAATCTGCGGTGGATACCGGATGGGAGCGCATGGCTGATATTAATAAGGATGGTGTGGTTGACCAGACTGAGATAGATCAATGGCATAAGCGCAATAAGAAAGATAAGGATGACAACCCTCCGGGGCCGAAAGGCGGTCCGGGGACCAACTGGGAAAACCCTCCCGGTCCAAAGGGCGGGCCAGGTGCAAGTCCAGGCAGGCATCGGTAAGCTTCCAGCGTATCTTAAAAGGTATAGTGTGCCTGGTCGGACTGTGCAAAAGGAGAGAGGTTTCTCCTCGGCTCGTTCGAGGGGCGCCCCCCTCCTTTATTTGGCGAAAGTGTTTGTTAATAAGCAGGAAAAGTAGTAAACTGTTTACGGGTCTAGGAGCTTATTCCTAGAGGTTTATTTGATGGTCGGGCCGCCATCTGATGGAAAATCGGATGACGGTTTTTTAATGGATAACGCATTTTGTTCAAGCTGCTAGCCGGGGGAGTTGAAATGGATATCAAAATCCTAGAGTATATATTTTTTGGTAATCGTATCTTAGATTATATCATCGCTTTATTAACGTTGCTCTTAAGCCTTCTGTTTGTTAAAGTGGTTATCCGCTTCTTTATAAGGCGTCTCAAGAAAATAGCGGAAAGGACAACCGCAACATTCGACGATTTTCTGATAAAAATCCTGGAAAAGATCGGCCTTCCGGCATTATACATAAGTTGTTTTTATTTAAGCGCCAAGATATTAAAATTACCTTCCGGCACCGATGCCCTGATCAACGCGCTGGAGATGATCATTATCACTTTTTTTGCCGCTCGCATAGTAGTCATGTTTGCCAGCTGGGGCATTAACACGTATCTTGCCAAAGAGAAGCAAGATCCTACAGTTGCGCACAGCTTTGAAGGTCTTTTATGGGCCGTCAAATATTTGATCTGGGTTTTGGCGATTATAATTTTACTAGATAATCTGGGATATAAAGTCTCTACGTTAATTGCCGGATTGGGGATCGGCGGCATCGCGGTGGCTATAGCCGCGCAGGCGCTCTTAAAAGACTTTTTTAGTTATTTTTCTATAGTATTTGACCGTCCTTTCAAAATAGGGGATTTTATAATTATCGGCGATTTCATGGGCACTGTTGAGTATATAGGAATAAAAACCACACGCATACGCAGCCTGGGCGGTGAGCAGGTGATATTTTCCAATACCGATCTTACAGATTCACGAGTGCGTAATTACAGGCTTATGGAGAAAAGGCGGGTTTTATTCCGTATAGGCGTGACGTACCAGACTTCTCTTGGCCAATTAAAAGAAATCCCTGTGATCATTGAGCGTATCATTAAAAATGTCAAAGAAACAGCTTTTGACCGGGCTCATTTCTTTTCATACGGTGATTTCAGCCTGATATTCGAGATCGTATATTATGTCATTGGGCCTGATTACAACAAATATATGGATATCCAGCAAGAGATCAATTTCGCGATCAAGGAAGAGTTTGAAAAGAGAGGGATCGAATTCGCATATCCTACCCAGACTCTTTATATGAATAAATCCAGCGGTTCTTAAATTTAAAAAAGGAGTTTATCATGGAATGGAAAGACGTGCCTACACCCGAAGAAATAATTAATGTAGGAAAAAAGAATTTTTCCGACTTTAGTAAGTATTTCATTTTGGTGGGGGTAGCTCTGTTTGTACTTATAGGCCTTAACGGTCTGATCTATTCGGTAGGGCCGGATGAGGTCGGAGTGATCCAGCGGTTCGGTAAATACATTAGATTGAGCTCGCCCGGGTTGCATGCAAAGATCCCCCTTGGTATAGAGAAAGTTACGCGGATCAAGGTAGAAAAAATATTTAAGGAGGAATTTGGTACGGGAAGAGAGGACTCGTTCTCCAGAGTTACCTTGGCAGGGAATCAAGACGTGTCGTTAATGCTTACAGGTGATCTGAATATACTGGATGTGCGCTGGATCGTGCAATATAAGATAAAAGATCCCATAAAGTTCCTTTTTGTTGTACGAAATCCGCGGAATATTATACGGGATGTTTCCGAAGTAATTATGCGCCGCCTGGTGGGGGATTACACAGTTGACGAGGTGCTTACAATAAAAAGAGAGGAGATAGATCACCTGGCCCAAGTTGAAACGCAGAAGATATTAGATGAATATCAAACAGGGGTCCAGGTTGTCACGGTGAAATTGCTGGATGTAAACCCTCCCGATAAAGTAAAGCCCGCCTTTAATGAAGTAAACGAAGCGAAACAAGAAAAAGAAAAGATGATCAACCAGGCCTGGGAGGCATACAATAAGGTTGTTCCCAAGGCCAAAGGCGAAGCGGAACGCACGATCCGTGAGGCGGAAGGATATTCCCTTGACAAGGTAAACAGGGCAAAAGGCGAAGCGGAGCGATTTTTAGCCACCCTAAACGAGTATAAAAAAGCGCCGGAGATAACACAGAAGAGGCTATATCTTGAAACATTAAACGAAGTATTACCCAAGGTAAAAGATAAATATATTATCGACCCAAGGCAATCTTCCATATTGCCATTACTGGACATAGGAAAGAAGGGAGGCGAGGGACAATGAAACGCACAGCAATAGGCGTCGCTTTAGGGATCGTTACGACGATAATTATTTTTCTCGCCCTCGCGCTTGCGAGCGGCACGTTGTTCATAGTGGATGAGACAAAGCAGGTAGTGATTACCCAGTTTGGCAAGCCTGTAGGCGATCCCATAACATCAGCAGGGCTGCATTTCAAAACACCGTTCATTCAAGAGGCGCATTATTTCGAAAAGAGGCTTCTGGAATGGGACGGAGATCCCAATCAAATACCCACAAAAGACAAAAAGTATATATGGGTAGATACTATGGCGCGCTGGAAGATAGTGGATGCCCTTAAGTTCCTGCAATCCGTAGGCAATGAATTAAGCGCCTCCAGCCGTCTGGACGATATCATTAATTCCGCTACGCGTGATGCCGTTACTGGTCATTTATTGATTGAAGCGGTGAGGAATTCAAATCGCATACTAGAAACCAAAGAACTCGGGGAAGACGCTATTGTCAGTGAAGAAGCGCTGGAACGTATCGAAATCGGCAGGCAGCAACTGACGCGTTCGATATTGGATAAAGCGAAAGTGCTTGCTCCTCAATATGGTATAGAGATCATGGACGTGCGCATTAAGAGGGTCACCTATGTTGAGGAAGTACGCGATAAAGTGTATGACAGGATGATCGCCGAGAGAAAACGCGCCGCTGAGAAATACCGCTCGGAAGGCCATGGAAAATCCGCTGAGATCGAAGGGCAGACAGGAAAAGAGTTAAAGCTGATCACGTCAGAAGCGTACCGGCAGGCTCAATCTATTACAGGGAAAGCCGATGCTGAGGCGATCAATATTTATGCCCAGGCGTATTCGCAAAATCCGGAGTTTTATTCTTTCCTTAAAACGATCGAGACTTATAAGAACACTATCGATGCCGGCTCTACTATCGTTTTGACCACAGACAGCGATTATTATAAGTACTTAAAACAACTTAAATAGAGGCCAGTATGCTAATTTTACGGCTGATCTTGATCGGATTCCTGCTTGGGATCGGCATTTATCTCGGATTTATTTTTGTGAGATGGGTTATAGTCCTGCTGAAGCGCTAAATGCAGTTATAAACCTTATTGTCATTTTTTTGTTGATAATTGCAGGATCTCCTGTATAATATAGTTACAATTTGGCTCAAAAAGCGTGACTGGCGGTAGACATGGGTAACCATGCGGGAGCGCGAATAAGCAAAATCGAACGCCTGGGTTTTAAGGATCCAGGCGTTTATCTTTTTAAAAGGAGATCATGACATGTTTGTTCGAGGACGATGGGATAAAACAATAGACATAAGAGATTTTATTAATAGAAATTATAAGCCGTATGACGGCGATGGATCATTTTTATGCGGGCCTACCCTGAGGACCAAGAAGCTATGGCAGAAGTGTCTTAAGCTTTTTGAGAAAGAGCATAAGAATGGCGGCGTGTATGACATTGACGTATCGACTGTATCAACGATCACAAGCCATAAACCCGGTTATATAGATAAGAAGCTCGAGATCATTAAAGGATTGCAGACCGACAAGCCGCTTAAAAGAGCGATAAAACCGCTGGGCGGGATACGCGTAGTGGAGAAAGCCTGCAAGGACTATGGATATGAGCTGGATAGCAAGGTAAAAGAGATATATTTAAAATACCGGAAGACGCACAATGACAGCGTGTTTGATTCTTATACCAGTGATATATTAAGAGCCCGCGGCACCGGGCTTATTACAGGCCTGCCGGATAATTATTCAAGGGGAAGGATCATAGGCGATTACAGGAGGGTGGCGCTGTATGGTATAGAGAAGCTGATCAAAGTAAAAAAACACGATAAAGAGTTATTCGAGGACTATTCGTCTCAGGAGGCAATACAATTAAGAGAAGAAATAGCGGATCAAATAGGCGCTCTGGAAGATATCATAGAATTAGGCAGATCTTACGGCTGTGATCTAAGGAGGCCTGCAGAAAATGCGAAAGAAGCTATCCAGTGGGTTTATCTTGCTTATCTTGCTGCCATAAAGGAGCAGGACGGAGCTGCCATGAGCTTAGGAAGCGTGAGTAATTTTTTTGATGTATATATTGAAAGAGATATTAATATAGGGTTATTGACCGAAGAGAAAGCGCAGGAATTGATAGATGATTTTGTGATAAAACTGCGTATGGTGCGCCACCTGAGGCCAAAATCATATGATGAGATATTTGCCGGTGATCCGGTATGGATAACAGAGAGCATAGCCGGGGTTGGTATTGACGGAAGGCATAAAGTCACAAAGACATCTTACAGGTTTTTGCAGACTTTATACAACCTGGGTCCTGCGCCTGAGCCTAACCTTACGGTCCTATGGTCTTCCAGGCTTCCTGATAATTTTAAAAGATTCTGCGCCAAAGTGTCTATCACCACGAGCTCTATCCAGTATGAGAATGATGACCTGATGCGATTGATAGGAGGAGATGATTACAGTATTTCCTGCTGCGTATCCCTGTTAAAAAACGGTAGCGAGATACAATACTTTGGAGCGAGATGTAATCTTGCCAAAGTTTTGTTATATGCGTTAAATGAGGGTAGGGACGAGATCACCGGAGAAAAGATCGTTCCGGGTATCGCGCCTGTGAGCTCCGATCCACTGGATCACGATGAAGTAAAACAGCGTTTTATGCAGGTATTGCGCTGGACGGCCAATACATATGTACAGGCTCTTAACATCATACATTCTTCACATGACAGGTATTATTATGAGAGATCGCAAATGGCATTGCTTAATACAGAGCCGACGCGCTATATGGCATTCGGCATCGCAGGCTTATCGGTTGTAGCTGATTCTTTGAGCGCTATTCGTTATGCCAAGGTCAGGCCCATACGTAATAATAAAGGCCTTACGACAGATTTTAAGATCACCGGAGATTTTTACGCTTTCGGGAACGACGATGACAGGGTAGACGGCAGGGCCGTTGACCTGGTGAATACATTCCTTGCGGAGATAAAAAAATATAAATTTTACAGGGATTCCCTTCCGGCAGTTTCTGTTCTTACTATTACTTCGAATGTTATGTATGGTAAAAAGACAGGGGCTACTCCAGATGGGAGAAAAAGAGGCGAGCCTTTTGCTCCCGGGGCAAACCCGATGCACGGTAGAGATAAAAGCGGGATCATAGCGTCCCTGAATTCCGTTGCAAGTATTCCTTATTCTGAATGCAGGGACGGTATATCGAACACATTTACTACTGTACCGGATACCTTAGGGAAGGCTCAAAGTGAGCGGATATCCAACCTCGTGGCTTTGCTTGATGGTTATTTTATAAAAGGAGCACATCATCTGAATATCAATGTGATCGATAAGAAAACACTTAAAGATGCAATGCGCTATCCGCATAAATATCCGCAGCTTACTATTCGCGTATCAGGATACGCAGTCCATTTTAACAAATTATTGCCTGATCAGCAGAAAGAGGTATTGGCAAGGACGTTCCATGAAGTCATGTAATAGGAAAACTCATATCGGCAGGGTCCATTCAATAGAAAGTTTTGCGACTCAGGATGGGCCCGGAATACGCTTTCTTGTATTTATGCAGGGGTGTGTCGCCGGTTGTTTGTATTGCCAGAATCCGGATACCTGGAATTTGAAAGCCGGCTTTGATATGAGCGCAGAAGAGGTACTTGAAAAGGTAAAACGCTGTATGCCATATATAAAAGCATCCGGCGGAGGCATTACGGTTTCAGGAGGCGAGCCGCTTTTGCAGATGGAGTTCCTTGTAGAGCTATTCAGGCTCTGCAAAATGAATAATATCCATACTGCGGTGGATACAAGCGCTTTCTATAATGGTCATAACAGGAAGTTATTGCAGAAGCTCATTTCGCTTACAGACCTTTTTATACTGGATATAAAGGCTGCGCGTGAGACGTTGCATAAGAAGATAACGGCAAGGGCGTTAGGAGAGGTGATCGACCTTTTGCGCATGCTGGAATCAGGGAGAAAGCCTTATTGGCTGAGATACGTCCTTGTGCCCGGATTGAATGATTCAAAAGAAGATATACAGGCATTAAAGAAAATTTTTGCCTGGCTCACCTGTTGTGAGAAATTTGAGTTCCTGCCATATCATACCCTTGGAAAACATAAATGGGAATATATGAAGCTCAAATATCCGTTGCGCAATACTCCTCCGGCAGGCCCGCAGCATATAAGAAAAGCTCAGCTTGTATTAAATAAAGAGAAAGGGCAGATATGAAGACTGATATAGAGATCGCTCGGGAAGTGAAGCTAAAGCCAATTTTAGAAATCGCTAAAAAAATAGGTATTTACGAGGATGAGCTGGAACTTCATGGAAAGTATAAGGCGAAGGTGGATCTTTCTATCCTAAAGCGGATAGAGGGCAATCATTGCGGCAAATATATAGATGTTACCGCTATTACCCCTACGCCGCTCGGCGAGGGCAAGACCGTTACTACGATAGGTTTGTCGCTTGGATTAGCCAAGTTAGGTAAAAAGGTTTCTACTTGTATACGGCAGCCATCGCTTGGGCCTGTGTTCGGCATAAAGGGGGGCGCTGCAGGCGGCGGGTATTCCCAGGTTGTGCCGATGGAGGATTTTAACCTGCATTTGACCGGTGATGTGCATGCGGTTGGCCTTGCCCATAATCTATGCGCGGCATTTATCGATAATTCTCTCTACCATGGTAATAAATTAAACATAGATCCTTCGGCGATACTTTGGCGGAGGGTCGTGGATGTCAGCGACAGGTCTTTGCGTAACATTACCATAGGCCAGGGGACTAAGGAAGACGGTATCTCGCGGCAAACCGGTTTTGATATTACCGTGGCATCGGAGGTCATGGCGATCCTGGCTTTAGCCAGCGATCTTAAGGATCTGCGGCAGCGTTTAGGCAGGATAGTAGTTGCCTTTACCCATGATGGAAAGCCGGTTACTACCGAGGATCTAAAAGTGGCCGGGGCAATGGCAGTGCTTTTAAAAGACGCGATCAAGCCTACCCTTATGCAGACGACTGAACATACGCCCTGTTTTGTGCATGCCGGGCCATTTGCTAATATTGCCCATGGAAATAGCTCTATAATCGCCGACAGGATCGCGCTTAAGCTGAGCGATTATGTGGTTACAGAGAGCGGTTTTGGCGTTGATTGCGGCGCGGAGAAAGCCTTTAATATTAAATGCCGTATTGGCGGATTGGTGCCCAACGCAGTGGTGATCGTGTGTTCCGTCCGCGCGCTGAAGATGCATAGCGGGCGTTTCAAAGTAGTGGCAGGAAAACCTTTGAAGGAAAATTTATTAAAGGAAGATATTGATGCGGTTGAGCAGGGCGCGGTAAACCTGGAGAAGCATATTGAGAACATACGTTTATTCGGGTTGCCTGTGGTAGTGGCGATAAATAAATTTACTACTGATACCGATAAAGAAATAGAAGCTGTACGGAAAAAGGCCTTAGCTGCCGGCGCCGATGATGCGGTAGTAAGCGATGTGTGGGCAAGAGGCGGAGAGGGTGGGATGGAGTTAGCCAGGGCAGTAATTAAAGCCGCTGATAAGCCCTCTAATTTTAAGTTCCTGTATCCACTGGAGGAGTCTATTACGCAAAAAATCGAAAAGATAGCAATGAGTGTTTACGGCGCGCGGAAGGTTGAATATTCGCCTGAAGCAATGAAGAAGATAGAGCTTTATACCAAGCTTGGATATGATAAATTTCCTATTTGCATGGCAAAGACACATCTGTCTCTTTCTCATGATCCGGAACTAAAAGGAAGGCCTGCAGGATTCACTATCCCTATCCGCGACATAAGGGTAGCGGCGGGAGCCGGTTTTTTGTATCCTTTGTGCGGCCAGATGCGCACGATGCCCGGGCTGCCTTCGGAACCGGCCGGAACGCATATAGACCTGGATGAGAATGGTAATGTGCTTGGATTATTCTAAAGGTTCCTCTTGTAGCAACACTCTTATGTGATATAATATATTCAATACAAGTGGTCTTGAAAT
>CAZHPY010000033.1:0-17329 GCA_964534705.1 uncultured Planctomycetia bacterium
GCGTGACCGTTTTTGTCACCACTCACTACATGGATGAAGCGGAGAATTGTGACCGAATGACGCTGATATACAAAGGCTCGATCATAGCAATGGGTACGCCCGAAGAAATGAAGACCAAATTCATGAAGAACGACGTTATACAGATAATCGCGCCGGGGGCCGAAGAGTGGATCGACAAGATCGCCTCAGTAAAAGGCGTTAAAGAGGCCGCCCTTTTCGGAAGCGCTATCCATGCTGTGACGCCGGATTCCAGGATCGCCGTCCCTTTGATAAAAGACATGCTCAGGAAGGAAGGCTGCGAGGATTGTAAGATAAGGAAGATCAAGGCAACACTGGAAGATGTTTTTGTCTCCCTCATAGAAGATTACGATAAGGAAAGCAAGCAATGAATTTTGTCCGGACCAGGGCGGTTTTTAAAAAAGAATTCATACAGATATCCCGGGATCCAAGAAGCCTGGCGCTCGCCTTCGCGATCCCGGTGCTCCTCCTGGTCTTGTTCGGTTATGCGCTCTCCCTGGATATCGACCATATACCTATGGCTGTCTGGAACCAGGACGGGTCGATCACCGCAAGGGAATTCCTGCTGAATTTCAAGAACTCAAAATATTTTAAGATAGTAGGATATTATGATAATTATCCTGACATGGAGAACCTGATCGATAAGGGTGACGCCATGCTCGCCATGGTAATACACAAAGATTTCTCGAAATATATACAGTCCAACGGTTTTGCCCCGCTGCAGGTCATTATCGACGGAAGCGATTCTAATACGGCGCAGATCGCGCAAGGCTATGTTAATAGCGTTGTCAGCAGTTATAATTATAATTTTATCAAGAATGCGCTCGCGGCGTACAGTATCGAAAATTCCGATCCTGTTGATATGAGGTCAAGGATCTGGTTTAACCAGGATATGGACAGCAAGCTGTTTATCATCCCCGGGCTAATAGCCATAATAATGATGATAATAGCGGCCCTCCTGACTTCCCTGACAATAGCAAGGGAATGGGAAAGGGGAACGATGGAGCAGCTGATATCTACTCCGGTGAGGGGCATAGAGCTGATAATAGGAAAATTCTCGCCTTATTTTGTCATAGGATTTATTGACCTTTCAATATCCGTCATTATGGGAATACTGCTGTTCAATGTCCCGTTAAGGGGCAGCGTTGCGCTTTTGTTCGTCTGCAGCGGCATATTCCTGACCGGCGCCCTGATGATGGGCATTTATATATCCGTTGTTGCGAAGACGCAGCTTATGGCAAGCCAGCTGGCCATATTGACGTCATTCCTACCTACATTCATGCTTTCGGGTTTTACATATGAGATATTCAATATGCCCCAGTGGGTGCAATACATAACGTATGCCGTCCCGGCGCGTTATTTCATAGTCATACTAAGGGGGATATATTTAAAAGGCGTAGGCTTTACTGTTTTGTGGCTCAACATAATGGCATTGTGCATATTCTGTTTTTTAACGGTCAGGTTGGCTATAATGAAATTCAGGAAGAAGGTGGCCTAGCTTAATGTTTACGAGGATAACGTCGCTGATAACCAAGGAATTCCTGCAGGTGTTCCGTGATCCGCGCATGAGATTCACGATATTCGTATCGCCGCTCGTGCAGATCTTCATATTCGGCTATGCGGCTACAATGGACATAACCAATATCCCTACCGCCATATACGACCTTGACAATACAAAGCAGAGCCGCGACATTATAAGGCTTTTCAGCTATTCTAAATATTTCGATATACGGCGTTATCTCAGGACTGAAAGCGATATAAAAGATGTTATGGACCATTCTGTTATAAAAGGCGTTATAAAATTTAACCGTGGTTTTGCGCAGGACCTTACCAGTAACCGCACCGCCCAGTTGCAGATAATAGTAGACGGGACGGACTCCAACGCAGCGCAGATCATACTAGGTTATTCCGGCACTATAATCGCCAATTACAACAGCAGGATATTGAAGCAGCGCGGCGAGATCTTCCTGAAACGGAAAGATATTTATCCGGTGGTAGATCTACGCGACAGGCGGTGGTTCAACGTAAACCTGGAATCGAGGAATTATTACCTTCCCGGAGTAATAGCAATGATCGTTACGCTCATGTCGCTCATACTTACATCGATGGCGATCGTCAGGGAAAAAGAAATAGGCACAATGGAGCAGCTTATAGTAAGCCCTATAAAACCCATAGAGCTTATCCTTGGTAAGATCATGCCCTTTGGTATAATAGCCATCGTGCAGATGATCATGATAGCCACTGTAGGCGTGCTATGGTTCCATGTCCCTCTGATAGGGAGCATACCGCTTCTTTTTGGCGCAACCCTTATTTATTTACTGACAAGCCTTGGTATAGGGCTATTTATATCGACGGTTTCATCGACGCAGCAGGAAGCGATGATGTCCATATTCCTTTTTTATTTTCCCGCCATACTGCTTTCCGGTTTTGCGTTCCCGGTTGCAAACATGCCTCATTGGGTGCAGATAATAACTATATTTAATCCGTTAAAGTATTACCTTATTATTTTACGGAGTATATTCCTTAAAGGAGTAGGTATATTCGTACTGTGGGATGAGATATTGGCCCTTTTGGCCATGGGGATAGTTGTAATTACGGCGAGTTCGTTAAGATTCAGGAAGAACCTGGGTTAACAGGCCGTGCTTGCAAAAGCCCAAACTTATGGTAGACTTATATGATATATATTAAGGGGCAGTTTTGAACGGGAAGAGACTTTTAATCTTTCTGAGTGTATTTTTTCTGGTTCAGCATGTAACCCCCTCTCAAGTGTTATCTAATACTACCTTTTCGCTGCCTCAAATAACCCAGGTAAGCGTTGACGCAACTTCCCCCGGCAATTCATTTAAACAAATTTACGAGTCTATCTATACCGGTCTTGCCATATATAAACTGGATGCCATTGAAAAATGTCCGAAAGAGCGGCTGGCAGTGGCCCTCAGCGCCATCTGCCATAGTTCGGATATAGCGTTTGACCTTAATAATATAAGTTTTGGCAAAAAGGGATGGACCAGATATTACCCTTTTTCAATAGGCGATAAGAATTTCATTATGAGGATCTTCCTTACCGGAGAACTTCGTTATCAGCCAAAAGTCCCGGTCCTGTACGAAGGAGCGCTGGCAGAACCAAATATAACCTTCCAGATACTGCCTTCAATAAACGATATCCTCGCAGTTTGCAAGATAAAACCCATCAGGACGTATTCATTCGCGCTGGCAGACAGGAGCCCTTAGCCCGCATCTTTTAATTCTATAATGATTTGGATATATGGTATAATTTTATCTTAAAGGGAGATCGATCATATGGCCAATATATTCACTGCCGCTGAAATAATAGATATGGGAATAGCCAAGGAAAAGAAGAGAAGGGATTTCTACGGCTACGTAGCGGATAGTTTCAAGGACAAGGACATGAAGGACCTTTTTACACAGCTGCGGGACTGGGAAGATACCCACATAAAAAAATTCGCAGAAATACGCGATTCTACCCAGACGTACGAGGTCAGCGAATCTTACGAAGGCGAATTCGGCAAGTATATAAGATCCATAGTTGACGATGTCCTTTACCAGCAGGTGTCGAAGGAGTGGTTTGCTGAAAACGTGAAGGCGCCCGTTACGGCGATAAAGTATGGGATAGGTTTCGAAAAAGACGCGATACTGTTTTTTAATGAATTAATGGCATATATGATGCCGCCGCACAAGGAGAAGGTGGGCCAACTGGTCGAAGAAGAAAAGAAACACCTTATATACCTGTCCGAACTTAAGAAAAAATACGAGTAATGATACCTATTTCTTATAAGTCCTGGATCCATCCGCAGCCGCGCTGCGTAGTATTTCTCGCTCATGGGTTAGGCGCGAACAGTTCATGGTGGGAAGAGTTTGCGCAATTTTTACTGAAGAACAATATTTCATCATATGCCATAGATTTCAGGCAGCATGCGTCCTTCAGGGAATTTTTTCTCGCCGTAAAAGAGCTTCGCGGCATTATCAGGAAGGACAACCCCGGCAAAAAGATATTTTCCGTCGGGGAAAGCATGGGATCGCTTATAATATTATCGATGGCGCTTAAGGATCCCTCCATATTTGACGGCCTTGCGTGCATAACCCCGGCCTTTAACAGTAAGGCGCCATTAAAGCCGTTCGAGTATGTTAAAATATTTTTCCCTCTCCTATATGACCCGGAAAAAAAATATAAGCTCCCGGTGACCTCCGATATGTGCACGCGCGATCCGGCTTACCTCAAAATGATAGAAGCTACTTATGACAAAGATGTCCTGTCGACTTCACAGGTATTATTCGATATATTTGTTGCCCAGATAACCATGAGGACTTTTCCCATGAAGCTTGAAAAGCCGCTTTTATTCCTGGTCGCCGGCGAAGATAAGCTGGTATATAGCGCCGCAAGCCTGAAGGTATTTGAAAAGATCAAAGCGCGGGATAAGAGCCTGATCGAGTACCCGCTCATGTACCATTCATTATCCATAGACCTGGGCAGGGAAAAGGTGTTCAGCGATATATTGAACTGGATCGAGAGGAGAGTTTAGTTGGCTTATATATTAGCCATAGACCAGGGCACTACCGGAAGCAGGGTGGTTGTTTATGATAAGAACGGCGCAAAAATAGAAAGCGCCTATCAGGAGTTCCCGCAACATTTTCCCAGGCCGGGATGGGTAGAGCATGATCCTCACGATATATGGATAAGCGTTTATAGCTCCATACAGAAGGTATTAAAAAAAGTCCCTCCGGATAAAATAGCGGCAATAGGTATCACGAACCAGCGCGAAACGACCGTCTTGTGGGATAAGGAAACCGGTAAGCCTGTCTATAATGCGATAGTCTGGCAATGCAGGAGGACGGCAGGCAGGTGCGATGAATTAAGGAAAAAAGGCAAGGCCCGGTTTATCAGGGAGAGGACAGGATTGCCTATTGACGCGTATTTTTCCGCGACAAAGATAGAGTGGATATTAAAGAATGTACCATGCGCCCTGTCCGGGGCGCGAAGCGGCAAGATCATATTTGGGACGACAGATTCCTGGATATTGTGGAAGCTTACCGGAGGTAGGGTCCATGCCACAGATTACACGAATGCTTCGCGGACAATGTTATTTAATATAGAAAAGAAGGCCTGGGATAAGGTTATCTTAAAGAAATTCGGCATACCGGAAAATATGCTGCCGCGGGTAGGGCCGTCTTGCGGCATATTCGGGGTTACAGGCAAGACCGGTATCTTGCCGGCAGGCATACCTATATCGGGTATAGCAGGCGACCAGCAGGCCGCTTTATTCGGCCAGGCATGCTTTAAACCCGGAGAGGTTAAGAATACCTACGGAACGGGTTCATTTATTTTGCTGAATACAGGTAGCAGAAGGGCTGTTTCAAAACACGGGCTTATCACTACATTGGCCTGCGGAAGCAGGGGGGAACCGGTCTACGCGCTTGAAGGCGCTGTTTTTATTTCAGGCGCAGTAATACAATGGCTCAGGGACGGGTTAAGGTTGATCAGGAAGGCTTCGGAATCCGAACGCCTTGCCTGCTCGGTAGCTGATAATGGCGGCGTATATTTTGTGCCGGCCCTTGTCGGTTTGGGCGCCCCTTACTGGGATAGCCATGCCCGCGGCCTTATCTGCGGCATAACACGAGGGACAAAAAGCGCCCACATAGTAAGGGCCGCAATAGAAGCGATATGTTATCAGGCTAAAGACGTCATGCTTGCAATGGAGAAGGATGCCGGGGTCAGGATAACGGATTTAAAGGTCGACGGCGGCGCGACCGCAAATGACCTGCTTTGCCAGTTCCAGTCGGATATATTGCAAGTCAATGTTGTAAGGCCCAAAGTGATAGAGATAACCTCCCTCGGCGCCGCTTATCTGGCAGGGCTTGCCGTAGGGTACTGGAAGAGTTCGGACGAGATAAAAAAATGCTGGAAAACGGATAAGGTCTTCAAGCCCAGGATGGCCCGGAAGAACAGTGAAAAACTTTATAACGGCTGGCTTAATGCCGTAAGGCGGACTCTTTCCCATGAGTATCTATGACGTCATTATAATCGGCGGAGGCGTTGTCGGGACATCGATAGCGCAGGCCCTGTCGCGATATAAATTAAAGATCGCGGTCCTCGAAAAAGAAGAAGAACTTGCCTTCGGAGTATCGAAATCAAACAGCGGTATAATCCATCCCGGCACGCAAAATCCGGTAAATTCCCTTAAGGGCAGGCTTTGCGTTGCAGGGAATGCCCTTACACGCCGCATGTCTAAAGAACTGGGGGTAGATTTTAAGGAAGTCGGCGAGCTTATAGTTGCGTTCAATGAAAGTGAACGGTTAAGGCTCGTCCAGATAAAAAAGGACGCCGAGGCATTAGGGGTCCCGCGGCTCATGATAGTTGACCGTAAATGGCTGGATAAACACGAGCCTAATTTATCAAAAGAAGTAGTGGCGGCGCTCTACGCGCCTACAGCAGGTATAATAAGCCCCTACCGCTGGGTTTATGACCTGAGCGAGAACGCCGCGGCGAATGGAGTTGAGTTCCACACGCTTACCAAAGTCGAAAATATAAATATTGCCGGTAGGGATTTTGAGGTACAGTCCTCCAGGGGGACCTTCAAGACAAGGTTTGTTATTAATGCCGCAGGGCTGTTTGCCGATGAGATCTCAAGAATGGCCGGCATAGATAATTTTACGATCTCTCCCCGCAAGGGCGAAGAGTTCCTTCTCGATAAGAAGAAGGAAAATATCACCAATCACCTGATATTCCCGCTCCCGTCAAAAAATTCAAAAGGCATCCTGGTAATAAAAACTTCCGACGGGAACCCGATGGTAGGGCCCACTGCGGAAGAAGTGCGGGACAAGGAGGACCATTCGACATCGGATGAAGGATTCAAAAAGGTGCTGTCAGGTGTCCAGAGGCTCGTTCCCTCAATAAGCGGTGATGATGTCATAGCGTATTTTGCCGGGTTACGGCCTGCTGCGGGAGATGATTTTATAATAAGGCATGAAGATAAGGTTCCGGGGTTCATAAATGTAGCAGGCATACAATCGCCGGGCCTTACAGCGGCTCCGGCCATAGCCTTGCATGTAGCGGGCATACTGAGGAACAAGGGCCTGTTATTGAAGAAGAAACTGCTCTTTTATAAACACCGCCGCAAGGAAAACCATCTTTTCAATATCCCGTTAAGAAAGACGCGCGAGCTGATAAAAAAAGACCCCGGTTACGGCGATATCGTATGCAGGTGTGAAATGGTGTCGGCAAAAGAAATATACGACGCAATAGGGCGCGGCGCGGTCACGCTCGACGGTATAAAATTCAGGACGCGCGCCCAGGCAGGAAGATGTCACGGCAGTTTTTGCACTACCCGTCTCATGAAGATATTGGAGGAGGAGACGCGTAAAAGATCCACTGAAATAACAAAGCGCGGTAAAGGCTCGGAAATAGTTAAAAATGACAGACAGACTTGTTGAAAGGGAACTGGTTGTAGTAGGAGGCGGGCCGGCAGGCATGGCCGCAGCTATCTCTGCGCATGAGAACGGCGTAAAAGATATCCTGGTCCTGGAAAGGGACCAGTATATGGGCGGTATACTCAACCAGTGCATCCATACGGGGTTTGGTGTGGAGTATTTTAAGGAGATCCTTACCGGCCCGGAATATGCCGATAGATTCCTTCAAAAGATAAAACAACTGCCCGGCATCGAGATCAGCTTAAGGTCTTTTGCCGTAAGATTGCAGGAAGATAAGACGGTCACCTATATAAAGCCGGGTGTAATGGAAGACGTCAGGGCAAGGGCAGTGATCATGGCAACGGGATGCCGCGAAAAAACAAGAGAGATGGTGCACATAGCCGGCACAAGGCCTTCGGGCATATTCTCGGCGGGGCTGGCCCAGAAATTGGTCAACGTAGAAGGGTTGCTTCCGGGGAAAGAAGTCGTTATAGTCGGCTCGGGGGACATCGGCCTGATAATGGCCAGGCGTTTTACCTTGGAAGGCGCCAGGGTAAAAGCGATAATAGAGATCCAGAAAAAGACGCGCGGACTGGTCCGCAACGTAGTGCAGTGTGTTGAGGATTTTGACATACCTATATACTTCGATCATAAAATATCCAGGATCTACGGCAGGGACCGGGTCGAAAAAGTAGCGGTTGTAAAAGTCGATGATAACTTTAATGAGATACCGGCATCGGCTTTTGAGATCAGCTGCGACACCGTCCTTATTTCCGTCGGACTTATCCCCGAAAATGAATTACTTGAGATGGCCGGCGCCGTTATTGATAAAAAAACAAATACACCTTTATCGAAACAGGTGAATGAAACGTCCATACCCGGCATATTTGCCTGCGGTAACGCATTCAAGGTCTATGACCTTGTGGACTCTGTCTCCAAAGACAGCGCCCTGGCCGGGAAGATGGCCGCAGAATATATTAAGGGATTGAAATGATAAAGAAAATTACCTGCATTCAATGCCCTAAGGGCTGCGTGTTATCGGTTGATATCGAAAACTGCCGTGTAGTTAAGGTAACAGGCAACGAGTGTCCTAAAGGCGAAAAATATGCCATATCAGAGATCGAAAATCCAATGAGGACATTGACGTCTGCGGTTTTGACCGAAGGCCTGTCATTGAAAATGGCGCCTGTAAGGACCGATGGGCCTATCCCTAAGCCTGATACCATGCGCGCAATGGATGAGATAAAGAAGCTGCGATTAAATAAACCGGCCGTTGCAGGCGAGACGCTGGTGAGGGATTTTATGGGGCTCGGAGTTAATTTGATCATAACCAGGCAGGTGTCTTGACTTCCATCAATATATACCATATAATTATATTATTAGTATTACAAAAAGGATGATTTATGATGACGGAAAATGATCAACTTATAAACTGGGAACAGATATTTGATGCTATGGGCGAAGCCGTTTTTATAGCGGATATCAATAATAATATAATAAAGGTAAATAGCTCCTGCGCGAAATTATTGAACATGGATATCAAAGATATAGTAGGAAAAAAATGTTATTTATTAATGCATGGGTTGGACCATCCGTGGCCAGGTTGCCCGTTTGAAAAAAGTAAAAAAGACGGAAAGATGCATATCGAAGAAGTAGTAAGCGATAATATGGGTAAGTATTTTTTAGTTACGGCATCTCCTATTTTAAACCAGGCGGGAAAGGTGATCGGCGTAGTCCATGTATCAAAGGATATAACCGACATGAAAAAGTCGGAAGAGGACCTTAAGAAGAAGATAACGGAGCTGGAGCGGTTCCAAAGGATAACGGTCGACAGAGAACTTAAAATGAAGGAATTAAAGGCAAGGATAGCCGAGCTCGAAGCGAAGAAAAATGAGGACAGACGGGCAGGATAATAGCGCGATATGCTTATAAAACGTAAATTAACAGTTATCATATGTTCATCGATCCTGGTGACGATAATCATAGGGATCAGCCTGGTCTATTTACTCGGTTCCAGCCTATTAAGTAAAAGCATAGGAAAGCAATACGTCCAGATAGCGCAATTATTAGGGGATTATCTGGCGGATAATTTTAAAGACGAAATAGAGGATACAAAGGTTTATGCAACGCTGCCTTTATGGGTAGACATCGTTAAAGACGCAAACGCGAAATATAATAACATGGGCGCTAAGGATATAGAGCTTTATTTTAAAGATATGGATAAGAAGTGGGTCTCCGCGCAAAAAGGAGACCCTGTCTTTTGGGAATACCTGAACAACAGGATCAGCGTAGCGATGAGGGATATCGAGAAGTTAAGGGGCGGCGTATCCGAGTTATTCATTACTGACAAATACGGAGGCATTGTTGCCACGTCAGGAAAGACGAGTGACTTCTGCCAGTCAGATGAAGAATGGTGGAAGGCCGCGTATAATAATGGCAAGGGGAGCAACTATGTAAGCGACCTGGAATTTGACAAATCTTCCGCAAGCTGGGTAATATCCATTGCGGCTCCGATGAGAGATGAAAAGAACGAAGTAGTAGGCATATGCAAGAACAGCATAAATATTAACAGATTATTCAATGAATTGAATTTGTTAAAAATAGGGGAGACAGGCCACGCGGTCCTCACGGACGCCGAAGGCAATATCATATTCCATAACGATATACCCGTAATGGAGGAAAAGTTCTGCGGCAAGGAGGAGATGGGCAGGTTGTTATCGAAAAAAGAAAAATTCTTCATTAAAAGCAGGATTTTGGTACATGATGAAAACTCTTTCTGCGCATATTCTGTAGTTAAGCTGCCGTATCTTTCGGATAAAGGTATATATTGGGTGATATTTGTGTCCCAGGACAGCTCGGAGACTTTCGCCCCTTTATACAAATTCATAGTCCTGCTGGTCCTGATAACACTGGTCCTTCTCGTGGTCAGCATACCCATCGGGACTTTTTTCGGGGGCATGGTAGCTAAGCCTATCCATGAATTGCGCCTTGCGACAGAACATGTGCTGGCAGGGGATTGGGATTACAGGATAGAGGTACATACCGGCGATGAGATAGAACATTTTGCGGATGCTTTCAAGTCCATGATAATGAATATTAAAGAAAAACAGGAGAGGCTTGAAAGCTTTTCACGCGGCCTCGAAGAAAAAGTTAAAGAGAGGACAAGCGAGTTGACAAGGGTGCAGGAAGCTACTTTGAACATACTGGAAGATCTCGCGGAAGCCAAGAAATTCCTTGAAAAGTCGAACAGGGAACTCAAGCAACTCGACCAGTTAAAGTCCGATTTTATTTCCACGGTATCGCATGAATTAAGGACGCCTTTATCCATAATAAAGGAAGGCATAAGCCTTGTCCTTGACAGGGTATCCGGCGATATAAATGAGAAACAGGTAAAGATACTCGATATTTCTAAGTTCAATATCGACAGGCTCGCAAGGATCATCGACGGACTTCTTGATATTTCAAAGATAGAGTCCGGGAAGGTTGATATTAAGAAAGCCCTTATAGACATGTCTGCCCTGGCGACAGATGTGGCAAGGTCTTTTGAGAACAAGATAAAGGAGAAGGGGCTTGAGCTTAAACTCGCTATCGATCAAAATGCCGGTTCTGTCTATGCGGATCCCGACAAGATCACACAGGTAATGGTCAATCTTATGGGGAACGCGATAAAATTCACTTCTTCGGGTTACATTGAGGTCTCATGCAAAAGCAAAGGCGACGACATTGTGGTTTCGGTCAAGGATACGGGTACAGGCATATCCAAGGATGATTTCCCCAAGCTTTTCAATAAGTTCCAGCAATTCGGCAGGATGGCCGGCGCAGGGGAAAAAGGCACCGGGCTCGGATTGTCCATAGTGAAAGGCATTATAGATATGCATAACGGTTCCATATCCGTAGAGAGTGAACCGTCCATGGGGTCGCGCTTTACTTTTTCCCTGCGCAAATATACGGAAGAATCCCTTTTTTCAGAAGCTGTGGCCAAGGTTGCCGAAAATGCCGCCAAGAACAGAAGCAAGGTTTCGCTGGTGCTTATTTGCATGAGATATAAAGATAAGCAGGACGATAGCGTTATGCAGAATAACTTCCACGCGGCAATAAGCGATTGCTCGCGCATGATGAAGAATACGCTGCGCAGGCAGGGAGACGAATTAATTATCAGCAATGAGGACGTCCTTGTAATACTTGCTGATTGCAACAAAGAGCATTCGTTGCTTGTCCGGCAGAGATTCGATAAGATATTGCATAAGTGCTTCGATGAAAAAAACATACTGGATAAAGTAGATATAAAATACGGGTTGGCTACTTTCCCGGATGATGGTAAGATGTACAAGGACCTGCTGGCGAAGGCCGGGGCCTGTTTGTCAGGACATTTTCAGGCCTAAGGAGGGTGTTTATGAAAAAAAGAGTACTGGTAGTGGATGATGAGCCGGATTTTTTAGAGGTCATAAGGGTCAGGCTGGAGTCGAATGATTGTGACGTCGTTACGGTTACGAACGGCGACGATGCGCTTAAAACGATCAAAGGTGGAAATATTGACGTTGTCCTTCTTGATATATTAATGCCTGGCATGGATGGGCTTGAGGTGTTAAAAAAGATAAGAAAGCTCGATAAAGACCTTCCTGTTTATATAATAACGGCTTTTTCTACGGAAGAACGTTTCAAGATGGCTAATAAATTCGGCGCATCGGGATTCATAGTAAAGACAGACGATCTGCGCGAGCAGATAAAGAGCATCAGCAGCGTCATAGATATGTCGGATAAGTACCGGAACAGTAAATAAGGCCCGCAGGCGGGGGATGGTTTTATATGTACAAATTTGTCGAGACAATACGAGGAAGGTTCATCAGTTCTCCGATAAGGCGCTTTTATAAGTTAAGGGCAGCTCATTCCATTATGACGGAGCTTTTATCCGCCCTGGACTTTGAGGATTGCCTTAGGATACTCGTAAACAGGATAGCGTCATACCTTGACATAGAAAAAGTCTCGATCATGCTTGTAGACAGTGATAAAAAGCGGCTTGTTGTAAAAATAGCAAAAGGCCCCGGCGCGGAGTCCATGCATAACGCGAATATCCGGCTCGGGGAAGGCATTGCAGGATGGGTGGGAAAGACGGGTGAGCCGTTACTGATAAAAGATATAACAAAAGACTCAAGATTTGTGCGCAGGCCCGGCGGAAAGTATTATAATAATTCGCTTTTAAGCGTGCCGCTGAAGTTGCGCAACAGGATAATAGGCGTGATCAATGTAAATAATAAGATATCTAAAGACGTATTCAGGCTATCGGACCTGGACCTGTTAAGGACGATAGCGGATTTTGCGGCCGTCGCCGCCGAACTTATCAGGCTGGAGGGGCAGGTTTCCGAAACCAATAAATACAGCCAGGAGCTTATATCGAACGTGACCCACGAATTAAAAACCCCTCTCGCGACTATAAAAGAAGCGCTTTCCCTTATTGCTGATGGATTAAGCGGGCCGCTTAACGAAAAACAAAAAAGATATATCGGTATGTCCATACAGAACGCAGACAGGATGGCCCGTATGTTAGATAACATACTTTTATCGGAAGAGTTCGTCCAGAACAGGCAAAAGATCAGCAGGAACCTGTTTAATGTTACCGATACCGCTAAGAATATAATGGATTCGATGGGAATGCTGGCGAAAAAGAAAGGCATCATGCTCGGAGGGGCTATCCCCGGTAAAAAAATAGAAATATGGGGCGATCCCGACAAGCTGAATGAAGTTATAAGCAATTTAGTCGAGAATGCCATTAAATATAACAGGCCGGACGGCCGTGTCGACGTCATGCTGGAAGACAGCGACAGGTCTGTTACGATATCGGTGAGGGATACCGGTGTGGGGATAGCAAAGAACGATATCGGAAAGATATTCGACAAATATTACCGTGTTAATAACTCCGAAAAAAAGGATATTACCGGCATAGGGTTGGGGTTGTCGATAGTAAAAGATATAGTAGACATGCATAAGGGCAAGATATCGGTCGAATCCGAATGCGACAAAGGCACTAAATTTACGGTTACTTTACCAAAGGATCTGAGGTCGGTAAGGTAAGACCTGGATAAAATATATGAGTTATATAGTATTTGCGCGAAAATACCGCCCTCAGGCGTTTGATGAAGTAGTCGGCCAAGCCCACATAACAACTACGCTCAAAAATGCAATAGCGCAGAACAGGGTAGCGCACGCATATATTTTTGCCGGTCCGCGCGGCGTAGGGAAGACCACGACCGCCAGGATAGTTGCTAAAGCGCTGAACTGCGAAAAAGGCCCTACGGATAATCCATGCAATACGTGCCCTTCCTGTGCTGAAATAACGCAAGGCGTAAGCCTGGATATACTCGAGATAGACGGCGCGTCCAACAGGGGCATAGATGAAATACGGAACCTGCGTGAGAATGTCAAATTTTCCCCATCTAAGGGCAGGTTCAAAGTTTATATAATAGATGAAGTCCATATGCTTACGCAGGAAGCTTTTAACGCGTTATTGAAGACGCTTGAAGAGCCTCCGCCGCATGTGAAGTTCATATTTGCCACTACGCAGGCGCATAAGGTCCCGCCTACCATACTTTCCAGGTGCCAGAGGTTTGATTTCCGGCGCATATCCATAAAAGATATAGTCGTAAGCCTGAAAGCTATCGCTAAAAAAGAAGGTATAAAGGCTGAAGAAGAGGCCCTTATACTGATCGCCCGGCACTCTGACGGCAGTATGAGGGACGCGCAAGTGGTGCTGGACCAGATAGCGTCTTTTACGGAAGGGAAGATCGCGCCTGAAGACGCTTCCAAGATACTTGGCGCGGTCAGTGACGATATACTTTTTGACCTGGCGGATGCCATCAGGAGTAAGGATGCCGTAAGGGCATTAAAGATGACAGAAAAGATAGCCGATGACGGCAAGGATATAGTCCAGGTAATATTGTACATGATAGAACACTTCAGGAACCTGTCGGTGGCAAAGGTCAGCAAGGATCCGGCAGGCCTTATAGACGCCTCAGATGAAAAAATAAAGAAGTACGAAGAACAAGCGCGTAAATTCACGGTAGAAGACGTATTATATATAGTATATACGCTTTCTAATACCATTGATTTTGTAAGAAAATCGAATATGGCAAGAGTGCCGTTTGAAGTAGCGCTGGTCAAGCTTACAAGAAAAGGCTCCATGATCCCGGCGGAAGATATTATCGACAGGCTCGAGAAGCTGGAGAGCCGCCTTGCGTCAAATACTGGTTTACAATTACGCAGCGAACCCGAGCCTGATCTTTCGAACGTCTCTCATCCAATGCCTGCCGCCCAACCAAATACTTCAAAAACACAACTAAATACGCCCGACGCCCCACGCCCCCCGGCCGAACGCTTGCAACAGCCAAGGCAGGCGACACCCAACGCGAAAGGCTCTATCGACACTGTAATAACAGCATGGCCGGCGATCTTAAATTGCATAAAAGACCGCAAAATATCCATAGCAATGTATCTTAAAGAGGGGATACCGGTAAGAGTAGAAACAAATACATTATCAATAGAGTTCCCGAGATCATCGCAGTTCCACAAAGAAATGCTCGAATCCACCGATTGCAGGTCCCTTATATCAAAAGCGATAAAAGATATAACGGGCCATGAGTTCAGGCTTAAATTCATGATATCCGAATCGGATAACGCCGCAAACAACGCATCCAAGGGCGCGTTCGAAGAATCCCTGGGTTTTGTCTCGAAAGATGAGGATACAAAAGAGAGCATTGATGAACCGATAATAAATGATGCGCTCCAGATATTCGGCGGCGAAGTCGAGAACGGTAAAGGTAATAACGGGAAAAGGGTAAGTTGATATGAGTGGTTTTCCTGTTTCCATGAAAATGCTGATAGAGGAATTCGCTAAGATGCCGGGGATAGGCCCAAAAAGCGCGCAGCGGCTGGCGTTTTATATATTAAGGGCATCAAGGAATGATGCGGAAGCGCTTGCCCGGGCCATAGGCAAAGTGAAGGAATCCGTAAGGTTCTGCAAGATATGCAATAATTTAAGCGATGAGGAGATCTGCGATATGTGCAATAGTAAAACACGCGACAGGTCTACCCTCTGCGTTGTGGAAGAGCCTAACGATATAATAGCCATAGAACGCGCAAAAGAGTATAAAGGTATTTATCATGTCCTCCTGGGATCTCTCTCGCCCCTTGATGGTATAGGGCCGTCTGACCTTAAAATAAAAGAATTGCTGGATAGGGTAAAGAAAGAAAAGTTCAAAGAAATAATAATAGCTACCGATTTCAATACAGAAGGCGAGGCAACCGCCCTTTATTTGATGAAACAGCTTAAGGATTCCGGGGCCAAGCTCACAAGGGTCGCATATGGCATACCGGTCGGCAGCGATATAGAATATGCCGACCAGGCGACGATACTCAAGGCATTTGAAGGGCGCCGGGAAGTAAAAACGTGATGTAGGGGCTTGACAGCCTTTATTATATCTGCTATATTATTTGTCTATCCTACGAAAGGAGGATGAAATATGTGCACAGTAGATTCCATAAAGAAGGGTTTCGTTGTTGCTACAAAGAATCCGGCGCTTATTATGGTTTTATTCATATTTAATCTCATATGGAACATGATCAATGTAGCAATAATGCCTGCTCCTGCGGCGACCGCTCCGGGAGCGACAACTCCGCCTGCGGTTCCTCCTGAAACAGCTCTTTTAACTTTTATGATAACGATCGCTTTTGTATTGGTAAGTATATTTATGCAGGGTGGTTCATTGGGCCTTGTCAGGGATTATGTCAAAGGGAACAAAATGAGCCTCGGCAAGTTTGCTTCCTATGGGTTGAAGTATTATCTGCGCCTTTTAGGGGTAGGTGTAATTATCATATTGATGATAGTCATAACCGCGCTTATAGCTGGTTTGATAGTAGCCGCAGTAGCGCCGTTAAATAATGTGGTAGCAACTGTAATAGCGACTCTTATAGCCATAGCTGTAGGATTGGTCGGCATATATTTAGTGATACGGCTGGTAATGTCGCCATACGCTCTTGTATGCGATGAAGCCGGTGTAATAGATGCGATGAAGCACAGTATGAATGTCGTTCATCGTAAATATTTCTGGAAAGTCTTATTATTGCTCGTGCTCATAGTGCTGATAGCCATAGGTATAGGTGTCCTGGTAGGTATCGCAGCAGGCCTTGTTACCGTAGCTATGCCGCCGAAAGCCGGACAGGTGGTAATAGGCATTGTAAACAGCCTGTTTAACGGGTATCTGGGAATAGTCATGATGGCAGCATTCCTGTCATATTACCTGACCTTGCAGGAAAAAATAAAGTCAGGCGAATAAAATATATAGGTTAGATTTAATAAACAAATGAAAGATTTAATAGAGATTCGCTGGCATGGAAGGGGCGGCCAGGGAGCAAAGACAGCCGCCCTTTTACTTGGTGACGCAGCGCTTGCATCAGGTAAATATATTCAGGCGTTCCCCGAATACGGCCCCGAAAGAATGGGCGCTCCGGTAGCTTCCTTTAACCGTATTTCGTCAAAACCTATTCTTCTGCATTCAGGCGTTACAAACCCGGATGTAGTAGCTGTGCTTGACCCCACACTGATGGAGTCGGTAAACGTTACAGAAGGCGTACCGGAAGGTGGGACGATCCTTGTCAATACCAATAAAACCCCGCAGGAGATCAAGCAGGAGTTGGGCCTCAAAGGCAATATAAAGGTATTTACCGTGGATGCTTCTACTATATCCAAAGAGACTATAGGCAGGGAAATACCGAATACACCCATGCTGGGAGCGCTGATAAAGGCCACGGGCATCCTTAATTTTAAAGAGATGCTTGAAGATACAAAGGCTAAGCTGGAAAAGAAATTTAAATCAAAACCCGAAGTCATAGAGGG